>NZ_JBKBTV010000063.1:0-26161 GCF_046291265.1 Acidovorax sp.
GAGGGCGTGACCTGGGTGGGCCAGGCCCCGTTCACCACGGACCAGCATGTGTTTGCCAACCTGGGCGACGGCACCTATTTCCACAGCGGGCTGCTGGCCATCCGCCAAAGCATCGCCGCGGGCACCACCATCACCTACAAGGTGCTCTACAACGACGCCGTGGCCATGACCGGCGGCCAGCAGGTGGGCGAGCGGCCCGAGGGCCACTCGGTGCTGCAGATCATGAACAGCCTCAAGTCCGAGGGCGTGGTCAAGCTCATCATCGTCACCGACGAACCGCAGAAGTACGACGGCGTGGCGCTGGCCGAGGGCGTGACGGTGCACCACCGTGACGAGCTCGATACGCTGCAGCGCCAGTTCCGCGAGATCAAGGGCTGCACGGTCATCATCTACGACCAGACCTGCGCCACCGAAAAGCGCCGCCGCAGGAAGCGCGGCACCCTGGCCACGCCCGACAAGACCGTGGTCATCAACGACCTGGTGTGCGAGGGCTGCGGCGATTGTTCGACCAAGTCCAACTGCCTGAGCGTGGAGCCGGTGGAGACGGAATTCGGCCGCAAGCGCCGCATCAACCAGAGCACCTGCAACAAGGACTACTCATGCGTGAACGGCTTCTGCCCGAGCTTCGTGACGGTGGAGGGCGGCAAGCTCAAGAAGCCCAAGAAGGAAAAGAAGGGCGACCTGTCGGCACTGCCGCCGCTGCCTGAACCAGTTCTGCCTGTGGCCGAGACGGCCTGGGGCATCGTGGTCGGCGGCGTGGGCGGCACGGGCGTGATCACCATCGGCTCGCTGCTGGGCATGGCAGCGCACCTGGATGGCAAGGGCGTCATCACCCAGGACGCCGGTGGCCTGGCCCAGAAGGGCGGCGCCACCTGGAGCCACATCCAGATCGCCAACCGCCCCGAGGCCATCTACACCACCAAGGTCGACACCGCCAAGGCGGACCTGGTGATCGGTTGCGACTCCATCGTGGCGGCGCACAAGTACACGCTGGCCGTGATGCAGCCGGGCCGCACCTTCGTGGCGCTGAACACGCACGGCACGCCCACAGCGGCGTTTGTGACCAACCCGGATTGGCAGTTCCCTGGCGCCAACTGCGACAGCGCGATCATCGCGGCCGTGGGCGCGGGCGGCGTCGGTGCCTTTGACGCGGAGCAGGTGGCCACGCAACTGCTGGGCGACAGCATCTACACCAACCCACTGATGCTGGGCTACGCCTGGCAGAAGGGCCGTGTGCCTCTGACGTTCGCCTCGCTGATGCGCGCCATGGAACTCAACGGCGTGCAGGTGGACAACAACAAGGCAGCGTTTGAATGGGGCCGCCGCTGCGCAAACGACCTGGCGTCGGTGCAATCGCTGTTTGCAGCGGCCCAGGTGATCCAGTTCGTCAAGAAGCCGTCATTGGTGGAAATGGTGAGCAAGCGCGTGGACTTCCTGACCGGCTATCAGAACGCTGCCTACGCATCCGAGTACCAGACGTTCGTCGACAAAGTGAAGGCCGCCGAAGCGAAGCTGGGCACCGGCACCAAGCTGTCGGAAGCCGTGGCGCGCTACCTGTTCAAGCTGATGGCGTACAAGGACGAGTACGAGGTGGCCCGCCTGCACACCGACAAGGCCTTCACGGACAAGATCGCGAACATGTTCGAAGGCGACTACAAACTGGTGCACCACCTGGCACCGCCTATGACGGCCAAGAAGAACGACCGCGGCGAGCTGGTCAAGCAGCCCTTCGGCCCGTGGATGCGCAGCGCCTTCGGTGTGCTGGCCAAGCTCAAGGGCCTGCGCGGCACGGCGTTCGATGTGTTCGGCCGCACCGAAGAGCGCCGCATGGAGCGCGCGCTGATCGTGGAATACCGCACCTGCATCGATGAGCTGCTGGCCACGCTGAATGCCGACAACCTGGCACTGGCGGTGGAGATTGCGCGCATCCCTGAAGAAATCCGTGGCTACGGCCATGTGAAAGAGCGCCATCTGCACCTTGCCCGCCCCAAGTGGGACGGCCTGATGGCCCAGTGGCGCAGCGGCCAGGCACCGGGCGAGCGCAAGGCGGCCTGACGGGTGGCGGGCAGGAAGCCCGCCATGCGATGCGTCTTTTACTACTAAAAGAATAGCTGCTAGCGCTTTATAGATAAGCGCTAGCGGCCATTTTTACCAAAACTTTTCGGGCCAAACGCCATGGCGCACTACGGGCGAGCAAACACCCGCCAGCCCCTTGGGTCATCCCCTGGCGGCAATTGGCAGGGTGCCGCATACAATGCCCTGTTCTGCCCCGGCGTCCGCTACAGCGCGCGCCCGCGGCGGGTTTCGTGAATTTTGACCATCCGTTTGTGGAGTCCAGTCCGTGTTTATTTCTTCTGCTTTTGCCCAAACCGCACCCGCTGCCGCCGCTGAAGGCGGCAACATGATGTCCTCACTCACGGGCATGCTGCCGTTGGTGCTGATGTTTGTGGTGCTGTACTTCGTCATGATCCGCCCCCAGATGAAGCGCCAGAAAGAACACCGCGCCATGATTGACGCCATCGCCAAGGGCGATGAAGTGGCCACCGCTGGCGGCATCGTCGGCAAGGTCACGCGCCTGTCCGAAGGCTTTTTGCACCTTGAAATCGCCAGCAATGTCGAAGTGCAGATCCAGCGCAGCGCTGTGGTCCAGGTGCTGCCCAAGGGCTCGGTCAAATAAGAGCAAGCCCTGGGGCTTGTTGAATAAAACGATGAAAGGGCGGCAGGCTTGCGAGCAGGCCGCCCTTTGAAGCTTTCCGAGAGGTAAGAGCGCGATCATGAACCGATATCCGGTCTGGAAATACGCGATCCTGGTGATCGTGATGCTGGTGGGGATTTTGTACACCCTGCCCAACTTCTTCGGCGAGGCGCCTGCGGTGCAGGTCTCGTCAGCCAAAGCCACCATCAAGGTGGACGCGGCGGTGCAACAACGGGTGGAAGACGCGCTCAAAGCCGCAGGCGTCACGTCCGACTTTGTGACCCTGGAGGCGGGTTCGGTGCGTGCGCGCTTTGACACGCCCGATACCCAGCTCAAGGCCAAGGACGCCATTCAGAAGGCGCTGATCCCTGATGAGAGCGATCCATCGTTTGTCGTCGCGCTGAACCTGATCTCGCGCTCGCCCCTGTGGCTGAAGGCGCTACACGCCAACCCCATGTACTTGGGCCTGGACTTGCGCGGCGGCGTGCATTTCATGCTGCAGGTGGACATGCAGGCCGCGCTGACGAAAAAGGCGGAATCGTATGCAGGTGACTTGCGCACCGCGCTGCGCGACAAGGGCATTCGCCACGGCGGCATAAGCCGTGAAGGCCAGGCCGTGGACATCCGGGTGCGCGATGAAGCCACGTTGACCGCTGCGCGCAACCTCATCACCGATCAGTTTGCAGATCTGCAGAGCATCAGCGCTCCCGAAGGCAGCGAGTTCAAGCTGCGCGTCACCATCAAGCCCGAGGCCACGCGCCAGGTGCAGGAGCAGGCGCTCAAGCAGAACATGGTGACGCTGCACAACCGGATCAACGAGCTGGGCGTGGCCGAGCCGGTGATCCAGCAGCAGGGCCTGGACCGCATCGTGGTGCAACTGCCCGGCGTGCAGGACACCGCCCAAGCCAAGCGCATTCTGGGCCGCACCGCCACGCTGGAAGTGCGCCTGGTGGACGAGGGCACCGAAGCCCGAGCGGCCGAAACCGGTCGTGGCCCGGTGCCATTTGGCTCCGAACGCTACATGGACCGCAACAGCCAGTCCGTCATCGTGAAAAAACAGGTCATCCTGACCGGCGAGAACCTGACCGACGCGCAGCCCGGCTTTGACGGCCAGACGCAGGAACCGACGGTCAACCTCACGCTGGACGCCAAGGGCTCGCGCATTTTCCGCGACATCACACGCGAGAACGTGGGCAAGCGCATGGCCATCATCCTGTTCGAAAAGGGCAAGGGCGAGGTGGTGACTGCGCCCGTGATCCGCACCGAAATCGGCGGTGGCCGCGTACAAATCTCCGGCAGCATGACCACAGCAGAAGCCAACGACACCTCGCTGCTGCTGCGCGCGGGCTCGCTGGCGGCGCCCATGGAAATCATCGAAGAGTTCACCATCGGCCCAAGCCTGGGTGCCGACAATATCGAGCGCGGCATTGACAGCGTGGTGTGGGGCATGGTCGCCATTGCGGTGTTCATGTGTATCTACTACGCGCTTTTCGGTGTTTTCTCCACGGTGGCCTTGGCGGTCAACGTGCTGATGCTGGTCGCCGTGTTGTCCATGCTGCAAGCCACGCTCACGCTGCCCGGCATTGCGGCCATGGCGCTGGCCATCGGTGTTGCCATTGACTCCAACGTGCTGATCAATGAGCGCATCCGCGAAGAATTGCGCGCAGGTGTAGCGCCACAGGCCGCCATCCATACGGGCTATGAGCGTGCCTGGTCCACCATTCTGGACTCCAACGTCACCACGCTGATCGCCGGTGTGGCGTTGCTGGCCTTCGGTTCGGGCCCTGTGCGTGGGTTTGCGGTGGTGCACTGCATCGGCATTTTGACCAGCATGTTCTCCGCGGTGTTCTTCTCGCGCGGTTTGGTCAACCTCTGGTATGGCCGCAAGAAGAAGCTCAAGAGCGTGTCCATCGGCACGGTGTGGAGGCCAGAGGCCAACGCGCCGTCCTTGCCCTCAGAGAACCCATAAATACCAAGAAGGAATAAGAGCATGGAGTTCTTTCGAATCAAAAAAGACATCCCGTTCATGAAGTACGCGTTGGTGCTCAACGCGATCTCCTTCATCACCTTTGCGCTGGCGGTCTTCTTCCTGATCACACGCGGCCTTCACCTGTCGGTGGAGTTCACCGGCGGCACGGTGATGGAGGTGGCCTACACGCAGACAGCCGACATCGGCAAGGTGCGCGAAACGGTGGCGGGACTGGGCTACGCGGATGTCATCGTGCAAAACTTTGGCACCTCGCGCGACGTGATGATCCGGTTGCCGGTGCAAAAGGGCGTTACGTCGGCCCAGCAGAGTGAGCAGGTGTTGGGCGCGCTGAAAGCAGCCAACCCCGAGGTGACGCTGCGCCGCACCGAGTTCGTCGGCCCCCAGGTGGGCGAGGAACTGGTGCATGGCGGCTTGATGGCCTTGGGCATGGTGGTGCTGGGCATCGTGATCTACCTTGCCATGCGGTTTGAGTGGAAGTTCGGCGTAGCGGCGGTGATCGCCAACTTGCACGATGTGGTGATCATCCTGGGCTTTTTTGCGTTCTTCCAGTGGGAGTTTTCACTCGCCGTGCTGGCAGGTGTGCTGGCGGTGCTGGGCTACTCGGTCAACGAATCGGTTGTTATCTTTGACCGGATCCGGGAGGCCTTCCGCAAGTACCGCAAGATGACGACGCATGAGGTGATCGACCACGCCATCACCAGCACGATGAGCCGCACCATCATCACTCACGCTTCCACGGAAGCCATGGTGTTGTCGATGTTCTTCTTCGGCGGCCCCAGCCTGCATTATTTTGCGCTGGCACTGACCATCGGCATCTTGTTCGGCATCTATTCATCGGTGTTTGTGGCCGCCGCCATTGCCATGTGGTTGGGGGTCAAGCGCGAGGACCTGGTCAAGCCCGCCAAAAAGGACGGGGATCCGAATGATCCTCACGCCGGGGCAACCGTCTGAACCGGTAATATCTACCCATGCAGCCCACGCCCTCTTCCGTTCCGCAGCGCCGACTGGCCCGCCAGGCGCGCCAGCGGTTCGTGGAGGGACTCTGCGCAGGTCTGGGCGACCTGGACAAAATCGTATTGGACTTTGTCACCACGCTGATGACCCAGACGGGCACAGCGCGCGAGATGCAGTCCCGGCGCGATATGTGGATGACCTACCAGCAGCACAACGCAGGCTGGATTGACCGTGCAGGTAAAGCGTGGCGTGAAGCGCTTGCTCCCCATGTCAGCACCACGCGCGGCAGCCATGTCCCCGCGGGCCTGGGGGGGAGCCAGTTTGAGTTGCTGAGCGACGATGTGGTCGAAAACAAAATCGTGGCGTCGCGCATGGCACTGACGGTGAGCGAGCAGGTCAGCAACCAGTTTGACACCCTGCGCCAACGCACGCAGTCCCTGGAGGGGCAGGACCTCGACAACAGCGACATCCTGCGGCCCGACACCGTGTGCCTGTTGCTGGTAGAGCAGTGGGTGGAGGCAGGCCTTCCCCGCACCGACCTACTGACCGTGGTGGACCCGCTGCAGCGCGAGTTGGCCAATTTGCTGCAAAAGCAATACCAGGCCGTCAATGTGTTTTACGTTGAGCAAGGCGTTACGCCGCAAACGGATTTGAAGTCGCGCGTGCGGCGCACGTCGGGCGGCTCGGTGACAGGATCGGGCAACAGCAGCGAATCGGGCGCCGGTGGTCTGGCCTCGCAGGCGCTGGCCCAGACGCGCGAAGCCATGGCCGCCGCGCGCGGGGGCATGGTGCCGCAACAACCGCCTCCACGCGGAGGCGGCGCTCATCCGCAGCAACACCGCGGTCAGCCCCCTGGCGGCTACCCGCAGCGGGGGATGCAGACGGCCTTTGCGACGGGCATGACGCCGCTGTCGCGGGCTCGCCAACGGGCACAAGGCGTGATGGGGCAACTGCGCCGCTTGCTCACCCAGCCCGCCACAGGCTTTGACATGGTGAACGCGCCCCCCGCCTCCGCCGCATTGGCCCATGCACTCACCGCGCACCGGGTGCACGCAGACACCTACTACAGCGGTGTCGCCACCCTGATGGAAGACTACAGCCCGGCAGCGGTGGTGCAGCTGGTAGGCACCGTGCGCGAGCGCTCGACCGAACTCAAGAAGAAGGCCAATACCGCGGGTGAAAAGGCCATCATTGAAGTCGTGGCTCTGATGTTCCAGAGCATCTTGGCGGAGGACCGAATTCCCCCGGCCGTGCGCGTGTGGTTCGCGCGCCTGCAGGTCCCCGTGCTCCGCGTCGCCTTGGCAGAACCTGAGTTCTTCAGCAACCTGGACCACCCCGCCCGCAAGCTGATCGATCGCATGGGTGCGTGTGTGATGGGCTTTAACGCCACCACCATCAACGGCAGTGCACTGGAAGCCGAAATTCGCCGGGTGGTGCAGGTCATCGAGCAATACCCCGAGACAGGGCGGCGCGTCTTCCAACTGGTGTACGACGAGTTCGAGAAATTTCTGTCCAAGTTCTTGACTGAAAAGCAGGCCACTTCGCGTCTGGTGAGTGTGGCCCAGCAGGTGGAACAAAGAGAAACCTTGGCCATCCAGTACACGATTGAGCTGCGCACCATGCTGCGTGACATGCCGGTGCGCGATGAGATTCGTGAGTTTCTTTTCAAAACCTGGGCGGAAGTATTGGCCTTGTCAGCGGTACGCGACGGGCCCCAGCATGCAGACACCATCTCGCTCAAACGCACCGCGGCCGATCTGGTGTGGGCAGCTAGTGCCAAGCCCAACCGGAGCGATCGCGCGCAGGTGATTCAGAACCTGCCAGGGCTGCTGCAGCGCCTGCGCCAAGGGTTGGCGTTGATGAACGTGACCGGCGACGCACAGGACGTACAGATCAAGACACTGACCGACACGCTGGCCGATGCGTTTCTGTCCAAGACGGCATCGATCCCGCAGGCGCACATTGACGCCATGGCCAAGCGCCTGGCCAACCTCGAAGACTTCATCAGCGACGCCACGCTGGGCGACATGCCGCTCAATGCCGACAACATCGAAATGATGCTGGGCATCGATGCCTCGTCTATTTACGTGGTGGCCGACAACGGGGCGCCGGTGGATGACGCGATGGTGGTCTGGGCACAGGAGTTGCAGCCCGGCACCTGGTACACACTGGACCACAACGGCGCATCTGCCCAGGTCCAGTACGCTTGGCAAAGCCAGCGCAAGCAGTTGCATCTGTTTGCCGCCGTCGATGGCAGCAGTTATCTCATCCAGTTGCGCCGTTTGGCGGCTTACCTGCAGGCCGGTCTCTTGGTCGCCCAGGATGAAGAAGGCCTGACACTGCGCGCCACGCGTGATGCACTGGCCAAGTTGGATGCCAATCCCGAGCGCTTGCTGGACTGATTCGGCGGGCCCTGCGACCGTTTAAGCAGTCTGAGACAGGTCGATTTGTAGGGCCTTCACTCGCGCCCTTTGCATTTCCGGTGCGCTCGCTCCTGGGGATGGATGGACTACCCCGTGCGCTCAGGCGTTTCCCATCCTCTGAAACAGACCGCCAGGGAGCCGGGCTACACGGCCTTCCAGCTCTAGCTCCAACAGCGCGACCTGCAGCGATGCCGCGTCCATGCCCGTGCGCGCGACCAACGCATCCACGCTCATCGGATCAAAGCCCAGGGCTTCAAGCAACGGGCCCTTGGGCTCGTCAGCGTCTGTTGCCTTACCCATTGAAGCGGTGTCCAAACCCTGACCCACCCCGGCGACTGCAGGCATGCGCAGTTCTTCGAGTACATCCTGAGCCGACTCAACCAACTTGGCGCCCTGGCGTATCAACGCATGGCAACCGCGCGACTGAGGCGCGTGGATAGACCCGGGGATTGCGAACACCTCTCGACCCTGTTCCACCGCCATCCGCGCGGTGATCAGCGAGCCGGAGGCGAGGGCGGCCTCTACCACCAGCGTCCCCTGGGAAAGCCCGGAAATGATGCGGTTGCGTTTGGGAAAATTTGCGGGGAGTGGCGGCGTCCCCAAGGGGTACTCGCTCACCAACAAGCCATTCGCTGCGATGCGGTGGGCGAGATCCAGGTTTTTGCGCGGGTACACCCGGTCCAGCCCCGTTCCAACGACCGCAATCGTGGCAGGCGAGTCTGAACCTTGCGCCGCCACATCCAGCGCTCCCTCGTGCGCAGCCGCATCGACTCCCAAGGCCAGCCCCGACACAATCGTGAGCCCAGCACCGTGTAAGGCCCGTGCAAATAGTCGGGCGTTTTCCGCACCCTGCGCTGTAGGATTGCGACTGCCCACGACGGCAAGACAACGTTCACGCGGGAACGGTTGATGATCCAGCAGACGCGCTGGCCCCATCAGGTACAGCAGTAGAGGCGGGTCTTCGGTATCCAGCAAGGCCTGCGGGTACCGGATGTCACCCAAGGTGATCACAGCGCGCGCCGGTCCCCCAGGATCTGCGGAGGCCAACCACGTTGCCGTGGTCTCCAGCAAGTCATCCAGTGTGGGGGGCACCTGACACAATGCGCGCGCCTGTGAGGGTGTCACGCATTGCCGCAGTGCCGCTTCAGACTGCTGAAAGATGGCTTGGGGGAGCCCGAACGCCGAGAGCAGTCGCCGAGCGGCGCCATTGCCAACACCCGCGGACAAGGTCAGGCGCAGCCCAGCCCCAAGGGCATCGCGATCCAGCGGCTGAGAATCAGACACGGCGCGGGGGCAGATTGAATCTCTGCCCCATCGCCCAAAGCAGCCTGGCGAATGCTTACTGCGGGTTGACCATTCGGTCACCCACTCGAACACCGTTGCGAATTTCCAAGATCAACGCATAAGACACACGGTCAAAGGTGCGAAACACCATGGCTGTACCGTTGGTTTCGCTGGGCAGCTTGATCATGGCCTTACCGCCGTCCGTCGAATCTTTGATGCGTTCGCCATTGCTCACAATGTTCAAAACATGTCCAGCTTCAACACCATCTTGAATCCCTAGATTGATGGCGACCACCTGATTCTGAGCAGCATACGCCACTGCGGAGCCTCCATAAATCGACACCACACGGGCATCAATATCGACCTGAGGTGCCCGCGGCGTATAACTGGTGAATACCCGAGCCGGTGCAGGCAGCAGGCGATCACCCGCTCGAATTTCCTCTTTGGCAGCCGTCAAATCAACAGTCGCTGGAACGTACTCTGCGGTGTAGCCGCCCTTGCTATTGGGGGTGTCCTCGAACGACTCTCCACGTACCAGTTCAGCCTTGCCAAGGTACTGGGCCTCATAACCCAGAACTTCTCCAGTCACAGGATCTTTCAGTGCTACCGCATCCCGGAACACACGGTAGTGCCGCGGTTCACCGGCCTCAGCGCGCAGTGGAGCGGCCGCGTCACCCCGAACGTAGGCTCGGTCACCACTGGCCATCAGAACACGCTGTTCAGTCGTGGCCACAATGCGTGGGGCCTGCTGCAACACCTGCGCATCCACCACCAAGGGTTCTACCAAGAAGGGTTCAATGAGATGGGGCTTCAACGTCGGAAGCGCGTTATCGGACAGGCTCTCGGTGCGGGTGCGCGGGGATACCCGCACCGTTTCCGTCATGCCCGGCCGACTGGTTGTCAGACGGGCATAGCCTCCCGTTTTGTCCAGATATAGAGTTTGACCGGGGAAAATGAGGTGAGGATTCGCAATGGACTGCAGGTTCATGCCCCACAACTCTGGCCAGCGGTACGGCCGCAAGAGATACATCCCCGAAATGCCCCACAACGTATCGCCGCGCTTGACGGTGTAGCTGTCCGGGGCGTTTGGCGCGAGTTCCGACAAGGGAATCCCGCGCTCTGACACCTGCTGGGCAGTGGCACGCTGGCCACCGGAGATCGGGAAGTTTTGGGCCTGAGCGGGAGCCACCAGCAGAGCGCCAGCAATGATGGTGAGCGCGCCCAGGGCGGTCCGCCGCACGCTGGTGAATGCCGTCATGTTGTTCCTTTTTTCATGCATTGTGAAACGCCCCCTCACTGGCGCCACGACGCTCGCGGCATGCGAGCGACCGGGCAAATACGTTACAAACCATCTGAGATTCTCTGCTCAAGCCCTTGATTCGGCAACGATTATTGGCTTTCGGGGCTGCAGCAGCGCTCAAAAGTGGCGAAAATAGCGACATCTCTTACCTGTATCCATGGCAATCCTTCCCATTCTCTGCTACCCGGACCCCCGGCTTCACAAGGTGGCGCAACCCATTCAGGCGGTGGACGACCGCGTCCGGACCCTCGCTTCCGACATGCTCGCCACCATGTATGACGCCCATGGCATTGGCCTTGCCGCCACGCAAGTGGATGTGCATGAGCGGCTGGTGGTCATCGATGTGTCTGAAGAGCGCAACGAACCGCTGGTGCTGATCAACCCGGAAATTGTCTGGGCCAGCGCCGAAAAACACTTAAACGATGAAGGCTGCCTGTCGGTGCCAGGCATCTACGACGGCGTGGAGCGTTTTGATGCCGTGCATGTCCGCGCACTGGACGACAAGGGCATATCGCGTGTCATTGAAGCCGATGGTTTGCTGGCCGTGTGTATCCAGCACGAGATGGACCACCTGATGGGCAAGGTGTTTGTGGAATACCTCTCGCCCCTCAAACGCAACCGCATCAAGACCAAGATGATCAAACAGCAGCGGGAGTCCCGCGAGTGAGCGCTGCGGCGCTCTGCTCCCGCCCGGGCGGCAGAGTGCTGGCGCGCCTGGCGTTGGTGGCGCTCGTGCTGCACCTTGCAGGCTGCGCCTTGCCCGCCAAGGAAACCCCCGGCACGCCTCAGGCGGAGGTCATCGCCAGACTGGGCCCGCCCACCGCCATCTATGCGCTGCCATCCGGGCAGCGGCTGCTGTATTCAGAGCTTCCTGCTGGTTTTGCCGCTTACAACCTCGATTTCGATGCGACTGGCCGTCTGGTGCGCAACGAACAGGTGCTTACCCAGACGCGGTTTGAGACCATTCCTGTGGGCGTGTGGACCTTGGGCGACGTCCAGCGCACGTTCGGCCCCCCTTTGCTGGTGGAACGCGTGGCCCGTTTTGATGGGGACATCTGGACCTACCGCTTCCGCCAGAACTCCGACCCGCGCCTGGCCCATGTGCACATAGATCGCCAAGGCATCGTCCGCTCGGTGATGTTCACCGACGAACTGCCCCTCTTCGACAACGCGCGCGATTGAGCGCGTACCCACTGACCTTGGTTCCCATGAGAGTCATCTTTGCCGGCACGCCCGAGTTTGCCCGTGTTGCGCTGCAGCGTTTGCTGGACGCGGGTTTTACCGTTCCGCTCATCCTCACCCAGCCCGATCGCCCTGCGGGCCGGGGCATGAAGCTGCAGGCGTCGCCAGTCAAACAGTGTGCACTGGACCATGGCATCACAGTGGCGCAACCCCGCAGCCTGCGGCTGGACGGCAAATTTCCAGACGATGCGGCCGCTGCGCGCGAAGCCCTTTTGGCTGCGCAGGCTGATGTGATGGTGGTCGCCGCCTATGGCCTCATCCTGCCGCAGTGGGTGCTGGACCTTCCACCCAAAGGGTGTCTGAACATCCACGCCAGCCTGCTGCCCCGCTGGCGTGGCGCCGCGCCCATCCACCGGGCGATTGAGGCTGGCGACGCCGAAACGGGTGTCACCATCATGCAGATGGATGCGGGTCTGGACACGGGTGCCATGCTGCTGATGGAACGCACCGCCATTGCCCCTGCTGACACCACCGCATTGCTCCATGACCGCCTCGCCACCCTGGGTGGGCGCATGATCGTCGAAGCCCTGGAGCTGGCGGCCTGCGGAGGGCTGAACGCCACGCCGCAGCCAGCCGAAGGCGTCACCTACGCCCACAAGATCGAAAAAGCCGAAAGCGCCATTGACTGGTCTTTGCCCGCCGCCACGATCAGCCAACGCATCCGGGCCTTTGACCCGTTTCCGGGCGCGAGCACGGACGTTGGCGGGGAAACCATCAAGATATGGTCTTGCGAAATTGATAGCACACAACTCTTTACAGACAAGCGCTACGGCCATATTTTGTCTGTAAATGACACGGGCATCACCGTGGCGTGCGGGGAGGGCGCCCTGCGGCTGACGACCTTGCAGCGCGCAGGGGGCAAGCGGCTGCCGGCGGCAGACTTCCTGCGAGGGTTCGACCTGGCGCCCGGTGTGGTGCTGGGCCACACTTCATCGCACACCGCGGTATCGACGCCGCCATGAGCCGCACCGCGGTCATCCGCAACACACTGCGCCACCCCTCGTTCCGGCTCGCCGCGGTGGACATGGCGGGCACGTCGCTGGGCATTGCGGCCTGGGGCCTGGTCACCGGCGTGGCCATGGTCAAAAGTGGCATGCCGGTGGGCTTGGCTGTGTTCATGTCCCTGGCGGTCTATGCGGGCAGCGCGCAGCTCGCGGTCATCCCGCTTCTGTCGGTGGGCGCTCCGCTCTGGGTCATCTGGCTCACGGCGGCATGCGTCAACCTGCGGTTTGTAATTTTCAGCAGCATGTGGCGCAGCTACTTTGCGCACCTGCCGCTGCGCCAGCGCCTGGCCATCGGGTATTTCAGCGGTGACGTTATCTATGTGGCCTTCATGAAGCGGTTTCCCGAGCCGCGCCCGGAGCCTGAGCAGATCCCGTATTTCTGGGGCGCCGCAAGCTCCAATTGGCTGGCTTGGCAGGTGCCGTCAATCGCCGGCATCCTGCTGGCCAACGCCGTTCCGCTGTCCTGGGGCCTGGGCTTTGCGGGCGTGCTGGCTCTGCTGGGGGTGCTGCTGTCGCTGCTGTTTGACCGGGCCACCTGGCTGGCCACGGGGGTTGCCGCCACCGCTGCCATTGCGGCATTTGCGTTACCCCTGAAGCTCAACATCCTCGTCGCGCTGGCGGCAGCCGTGGCCGCAGGCCTGCTGATGGAGGCGGTCGACCACCGCCGCCACAAGCCAGAACTGCTGCTGGTGCCCGCCAACAGCGTGATGCCGCCTGAAGAACGGGAGCATGTGGCCGCGGGCGATGTGGTGCCGCTGCGTGAGGAGAGGCACCCATGAGGGCAGCGCCAGGCATCTCAAGCCAGGCTCGCACCGCACGCAGCGCGGAGGTTCACCCATGAGCTGGTCCTGGATCGGCCCCTTTCTGGCCATCGTGGGCCTGGCGGTCATCACCATCGTGTCGCGCTCGTTCTTCATGATTCCCGAGCGCGAGCTGCCGCTGCCCGACTGGCTCAAGCGCGGGCTCAAATACGCGCCGCTGGCGGCGCTCACGGCCGTCATCGCTCCCGAGATCCTCATGACCCAGGGCGAGTTCATCGACACCTTCATGGACGCGCGCCTTCCCGCCGTGCTGTGCGCCAGCGCGTATTACTTCTGGCGCCGCGGCATTCTGGGCACCATCGTGGTGGGCATGGCGGTATACCTGCCGCTGCACATTGGCTGGGGCTGGTGAAGCAGACCCCCCCTGAGTCGCCTTCGGCGCCTTCCCCCGGAGGGGGACGCACCTGATGGCCTGGCGGAGCCAGTTCCACGGGTGCACTGGCGGGGGGCGCGGCAGCTGCATAGGCTGCGATCACTAAAATGGCGGCGCTGATCCAAGTGCCCTTCACTAAGCTAACCACTCCATGAACATCCTCCGCTTTTCCGACCTGTGTGCCCAGGGCAAGGCCCAAGGCCAGCGCGTCTTCATCCGTGCCGACCTCAATGTGCCGCAAGACGACGCCGGCAACATCACCGAAGACACCCGCATCCGCGCATCCATCCCCTGCATTCGCATGGCGCTGGACGCAGGCGCCGCGGTCATGGTGACCAGCCACCTGGGTCGGCCAACGGAAGGCGCGTTCAAGCCCGAGGATTCCCTGGCCCCCGTGGCCACACGTTTGGCAGAGCTGCTGGGCACCGAGGTGCCGCTGGTCTCGGACTGGGTGGGCGGCGTCACCGTGGCCCCCGGCCAGGTTGTGCTGCTGGAGAACTGCCGTCTTAACGTGGGCGAAAAGAAGAACAAGGAAGAACTGGCGCGCAAGCTGGCTGCGCTGTGCGACATTTTTGTGAACGACGCGTTCGGCACCGCGCACCGCGCTGAAGGCACCACCTACGGCATCGCACAGTTCGCGCCCATCGCGTGCGCAGGGCCCCTGCTGTCGGCAGAAATCGACGCGCTCACCAAAGCCCTGGCGCAACCCCAGCGCCCGCTGGCAGCTATCGTGGCGGGCTCCAAGGTGTCGACCAAACTCACCATCCTCAAAAGCCTGGCCGACAAGGTGGACCAGCTCATCGTGGGCGGCGGCATTGCCAACACCTTCATGCTGGCCGCGGGCCTGCCCATTGGCAAAAGCCTGGCCGAACCCGACCTGCTGGACGAAGCCCGTGCCGTGATGGCCGCCATGAAAGCGCGCGGCGCCGAAGTGCCGATTCCCACCGATGTGGTCACCGCCAAGACCTTTGCCGCAGACGCGCCCGCTACGGTGAAGGCGGCCGCCGATGTGGCCGCTGACGACCTGATCCTCGACATTGGCCCTGAAACCGCCAAACGCCTGGCAACACAGCTCAAGTCCGCCGGAACCATCGTCTGGAACGGCCCGGTCGGTGTGTTCGAATTTGCCGCGTTTGAAAACGGCACGCGCGAAATCGCCCAGGCCATCGCCGAATCGCCCGCCTTCAGCATTGCCGGCGGCGGCGACACCCTGGCCGCCATCGCCAAATATGGGATTGAAAAACAGGTGGGCTACATCTCCACCGGTGGCGGCGCGTTTCTGGAGATGCTGGAAGGCAAAACCCTGCCTGCGTTCGAGATTCTGGAAAAGCGATCAGTTACAAATAACTGACACTGGATACAAATCGGCGCAAAGGCAAATGCAGCTATGCGTAAGCAGGCGCGCCAATATGTGACCAAAAACAACGAATTGCGTGTGCCATGGCGCAGTTACCTCATTTTTTTCTTGTTTTTGTTGAGTATCGCGCCCAGAATTATTTTTCAATCGCGTGGGATGTATCTGTTTATGTCCCCGCCTCTCAAAGTCCGTAGGAGGGAATTATGAAATTTTCAAAAGCAGTCAGCTTGGCGGTGCTCGCCGGCGCTGTGGCCACGTTGGCGGGATGTGCTTATCGTTCGCCAATTCCCCTGGCGGAAAACTTTGAGCTGACTGTACAACCCAAGGTCCGATCAGCGGGTCACTGGGAACTAGTTTCCCAAGATGTCGCGGCACAAACTCTCGGCACACTCGATAAGGCGGGCATTGCTCCCGGAACTCAGTTGCACGTGGCATTGCCTGCCAACCCCAGTTCGTTTGACTTGGCGTTCCGTGATTTTCTGATCACGAAGCTGGTGCAAAGTGGTGCGCCTGTACTGCAAAACCCCGGTCAGACGCTGGATGTGACTTACCACACTCAACTGGTGCGCCATAACAGCGCCCGACCACACTTCGTCCCGGGCCAGTTCACGATGATCGCAGCGGGTCTGATGGCGGCATATGGTCTTCGCCATGAGCATTTGGACGTCCAATTGCTCGCGACGTTGGGGCTTACCTCGCTAGCAGACTATGGTGCCAGTATCAATTCGGGCGGCCCCACCAACACTGAAATGATCCTGACTACTACCGTCACGCGGGGTGGCCAATACGTGGCACGCAAGACGGATGTCTACTATCTCGAAAATGCTGATACGCCGCTTTTCCTGCGTCCGTCGTATTACAAGAACGTCAACATGAAGGTAGTCTCGCAATGAAATCCGCAGCACTTCTGACCGCGCTGGCCGCAGCAGCTTTGCTGAGTGCCTGCGCCAACACTGGCACGACCGTACGCACAGATCCCACGTACCAGGAAGCTGCCAACAACCAGTTCCTGACCAGCAGCCGTGACGCAGTTTCCAAGCTCACTGCCGGTTTTGACTTGGGTGCAGCAGGCGGTGGCCCGGTCCTCGTCGCCACCGTGGTCAATGTGAACGACCTGAGCCGGTCGGCTCCTCTGGGTCGCACACTGTCCGAGCAATATGCTTCGCACATGGCAACGAGCGGCTTTAACGTTAAGGAAATTAAGCTGCGTGGTGATGTGTTTGTGCGCGAAGGTGCTGGCGAGTTGTTGCTGTCGCGGGAGATCAAAGACATTGCGCGCAACCACAATGCATCGATGGTGCTGGTAGGTACCTACTCTGCTGCAGCCAACTTCACCTACGTGAGCCTCAAGCTTGTGCGCACGGAAGACAGCCGTATTGTGCGCGGCCATGACTATGCGCTACCCAATGACCGGGACGTTCAGCGTTTGCTGGCAGTTCCTCGCTGATCCGAGCGCTACTCCCCAAAAGGCCGTCCAGACGGCCTTTTTTATTGCCTGCGCTCAGGTCAAGTTCTGACATCCCGCAACCCGATTCGATCGCCCCTCCAGAGCAATCGCCAAAGGCCGAGCCCACCCACATAAAATCACGCCCCATGACCTTTACCGACATGCTGCGCGACGCCACGGCGCAGAACAACTCTCTGCTGTGCGTGGGCCTGGACCCGGAACCCACGCGGTTTCCGGCGGGGATGTTGGGCGATCCGCGCAAGATTTATGACTTCTGCGCTTCCATCGTTGATGCGACGGCCGACCTTGTATGCGCCTTCAAGCCCCAGATTGCCTACTTTGCCGCCCACAGCGCCGAAGACCAGCTCGAACGCCTGATGCAGCACATGCGTGCCAACGCGCCGCATGTGCCGGTGATCCTGGACGCCAAGCGCGGCGACATTGGCTCCACGGCCGAGCAGTACGCCAAGGAGGCGTTTGAGCGCTACGGCGCCGACGCGGTCACGCTGTCGCCCTTCATGGGGTTTGACTCGATCGAGCCCTACCTGGCCTACCACGGCAAGGGTGCGTTCTTGCTATGCCGCACCTCCAACCCGGGCGGCGACGATCTGCAGACGCAGCGCTTGGCCAGCGTCGAAGGCCAGCCACTGATGTACGAACATGTGGCGCGCCTGGCGCAGGGGCCGTGGAATAAGAACGGCCAACTGGGTCTGGTGGTGGGTGCCACCTACCCGCAGGAGATCGAGCGCGTGCGCGCCATTGCGCCCACGCTGCCGCTGCTGATCCCCGGCGTGGGTGCTCAGGGCGGCGACGCCGCCGCCACGGTGCGTGCCGGGCTGCGCGAAGGCGGGCCGATCATCGTGAACTCGTCGCGCTCCATCCTGTACGCCTCCAAGGGCGAGGACTTTGCAGCCGCAGCGCGCACCGAGGCCCAGCGCACCCGCGCGGTGCTCGAAACGGCCCGCGCGCGCTGACACCTCACTTCTAGCCCCACAGCCTTCGCGCCACCGCTGCAACCGAATCATCCCCATGCAGCTCAAATGGCTGGAAGACTTCATCGTGCTGGCGCAGGAGCGCAGCTACACCCGCGCGGCCGAACTGCGGCATGTCACCCACCCCGCCTTTGGACGCCGCATCCGCGCGCTGGAGGCCTGGGCGGGCACTCCGCTGGTGGAACGCGGCGGTGGCCCCGTCACGCTGACACCTGCCGGGCAGAGCTTTCTGGAAACAGCGGGCCACATGGCACGCAGCCTCTCGCAGTCGCATGAGGAATTGCAAAGCCTCGCCGGGCGGCAGGCCCGCACGGTGACGCTGGCCACCGGCCGCACCCTGGCACGCACGGTGGTGGCCGACTGGCTGGTGCGGCTGCAGCCGATTCTTCAAGGCGCTGAGCTGTGCATCCGCACCCGCGCGTTGGCCGACACGGTGGCGATGCTGGAGCGCAACGAGGCCGATTTCTCGCTGGTCTACCACCACCCCGCGCTGGCCATACGGCTGGATGCGCGCCAGTTCATGCATGTGACGGTGGCGTCTGACCGGCTGGTGCCGGTGTCGCGCGCCACCGCGCAAGGCCAGGCGCTGCACCGGTTCGGGCCCGACGCCACGCTGATCCCTTACCTAGCGTATGCGCCGCAGCTGGCGCTGGGCCGGCTGGTGGAAGACCACCTGGCGCAAAACCCCCACGCACCGCGGCTGCAGCGGGTGGTGGAATGCGACTCTGCCGACGCCCACTACGAGTACGTGCAGAAGGGCCTGGGTGTGGCCTGGCTGCCGTGGTCCATGGTGCATGCGGACTGCAAAGCCAAACGGCTGGCCCTGGCGGGTGATGCGCGCATGGAGGTGCGTTTTGACGTGCGGCTGTACCGGCCTAAGCGGCGGCTGGGGCCGCTGGCCGAGGCTTTGTGGAAAGCCCTGTCGCAGCGCTGACCCTTCGGGTTTTCATCAAGTGGATGAACGGTATTGGCAAGGGTTGGTGCCGTTTCGGCACCACTGAGACGGGGGTGCCTTTTCACAATGAGGTCACACCAGCGCACTTTTGAACAATGTGCACCCCGCCTCACCACGCAACCCTAGGACCCCACCATGAAGAACACCCCCTCCTTGCGCCGCACCGCCCTGCTGTGTGGTTTGGCCCTCCTGGCCGTACCCGCCTTCGCGCAAGATGCCTACCCCTCCAAGCCCATCACCATCGTGGTGGGCTACCCGCCGGGCGGCAGCACCGACCTGACCGGCCGCAACGTGGCGCTGGAACTGAGTGCCAAGCTGGGCGTGCCTGTGGTCATTGAAAACATTGGCGGCGCAGGCGGTGCGATTGGCGCACAGAAGGTGGCCAGCGCGGCACCGGACGGCTACACCTTTCTGGTGGGCGCCAGCAACGAGCTGGCCATCGTCAATCTGGTGAACAAAAAAATCAAATACGGCCCCAAGGATTTCACCGCCATCGGCCTCGTGGCCTCCCAGCCGCTGGTGCTGGTGGCATCGACCAGCGCGGGCGTCAAGAACCTGGCCGACTTCACGCAGAAGGTGTCCAAGAACCCTGGCAAGTTCAGCTATGGCAGCTCCGGCGTCGGCACCTCGCTGCACCTGGCGGGCGAGATGGTCAAGGAGCAGGGCAAGCTCTTCATGACCCACATCCCCTACCGCGGTGTGGCGCCGCTGACCAACGACCTCATGGGCAACAACCTGGAATACGGCGTGTTCGTGCTTTCCAGCGGCCTGCCGCACATCAAGAGCGGCAAGGTCATCGCCCTGGGCACGACGGAAGCCAAGCGCTCAGCCACCACGCCCGACATCCCCGCGCTGGCCGAAACACCGCAGTACAAGAACGTGGACATTGGCGTGTGGTTTGCGCTGATGGGCCCGCCCAACCTGCCCAAGCCGGTGTTCGACAAGGTGAAGAAAGCGTTGAACGACACGCTGCAGTCGCCCGATTTCAGGAAGAAGATGGAAGCCAGCGGCTCCACCGTGGCGGCCACCACCGTGAACATGGATCAGTTCCTGGCCACCGAAGTAGCCAAGTACAAGAAGATTGTTGAATTCGCCAAGATCGAAGAATGAGCACCGCAGCACTCCCCGACACAGCCGTGCAACCACTGGCTTTTGAGCTGCCCGCGCCGGACATCGCCGCCTGGCGCGCAGGCAACACCGGTACACCGGGCGTGTGGCACTTTGACTCTGGCCAACCCGGCCGCCACGTGATGGTCAGCGCCCTGGTGCACGGCAACGAGCTGTGCGGCGCCTGGGCCTTGAAGGGCCTGCTGGAAGCGGGCGTGCGACCGCAGCAGGGCACGCTCACGCTGGCGTTCTGCAACCTGGATGCCTTCAACCGGTTTGACGCCAGCAACCACGACGCCTCGCGCTTCACCGACGAAGACCTCAACCGCCAATGGCTGGACGCGCGCATCGATGCCGCCGATACCAACGAGCGCCGCCGCGCCGCCGCGCTGCGCCCGTTTGTGGCGCGGGCCGACTGGTTGCTCGACATCCACTCGATGCACGAGCCCTCGGCACCGCTGCTGCTGACCGGCATCCAGCCACGCAACCTGGACTTGGCGCGCGCCATGCGTTCGCCCGAGCACATCGTGGTCGATGCGGGCCACAAGGACGGCGTGCGCATGCGCGACTACGGACGCTTCGGCCTGCTGGACGAGGAGGGCGGCGACACGCGCTCGCTGCTCGTCGAATGTGGCTTTCACGGAGACCCGGCCAGCCGCGCCGTGGCACAGGACCAGTGCGTGCGCTTCATCGAACAGTCCGGCGCCGTGAGCGCAGACGCCCTGGCGCAGCAACTGCCCGGCTGGCGCCTGCCTGATGCGCCGCGCCAGTGGGCGCTAGAGGTGACCGGCCCCGTGGTGGCCACGAGCAGCGCCTTCCGCTTTGCGGAGCCCTACACGGGGCTGGAGCTGTTCGAAAAGGCCGGCACCGTGATTGGTGACAACGATGGCGTGCCGGTGACAACGCCGTACGACAACTGCGTGCTGGTGATGCCCTCGGTGCGCCAGGCGCGCGCGGGCGTCACGGTGGTGCGGTTCGCACACCGCAAGGCGCTGGCCTAGCCGGTTTTTCTTATGGTGGCGGGCGTGCCGTGTGACGGCACCCCTGCAGCGCCGTACCTCCTAACGCCATCCCGGCGCAATCACCCACCGCCCCCACCCGCTGGGCTGAGTGGCCTCCCATAGAGCCCGATGCATGACTGGCCGCCACGGTGGCGGCTTGTCGTCGGGCGCCCGTTTTCTCAACGAACCAAAGGACACCGCCATGAAAGTCTGGCTACTGGTCTTGCTGTTGCTCGCCCCTTTGCACAGCGGTGCACAGGATGTGCCCAAGGATGACATCGTGCTCGGCCAATCGGCGTCCTTCAGCGGCAGCTTTGCCAGCCAGGCGGCGGCGTATCGCGACGGTGCGTTGCTGTATTTCAACGAGGTGAACCGCCGCGGCGGCATCCACGGGCGAAAGATCCGCCTGGTGTCGCTGGACGACCAGTACAAGCCCGATCTGGCCATTGCAAACACCGTCAAACTGATCGAAGAGCACAAGGCATTCGCGCTGGTGCACTACACTTGGACGCCCGTGGCCCGCGCAGTGATACCGGTGGCCACGCAATACAAGGTGCCGTTTTTTGCGCCCTACACCGGCGCCAGTGATGTCTACCAGTCGAGCAGTCCGGTGGTCTTCACGGTGCGGGCCAGCTTCCAGGCCGAACTGGAGATGATCATCCGGCACATCACCACGCTGGGCATCCGCAAGATTGCGTTTGTGCGCTACACCAGCAAGACTGGCGACGAGCTGCTTGCTGACTTGAAGCCCTTGCTGCAAAAGTACGGCGCCACGCTGGTGGGCACTGGCAGCATGGCCAACAACTCTGCCAAACCGGAGGACGCCATCCAACAGCTGGCCCCCATCGAGGCGCAAGCCGTGCTGATGGGCGTGTCGGGCACCGACGCGGTGGCATTCATCAAAGGCTACGAGGCAGCCACCGGGCGCAAGGCGCAGTACTACGCACGCAGCCTGGTGGGCGCCAGGCAGTTGGCCGACGAGCTGGGCGACCAGGCCTTTGGCATATCCGTCACCCAGCTGGTGCCCAACCCCTTCAAGCAGGTGGTGGAGGTCAGCAAGGAGTACAACCGCCTGCTGAAAAGCGGCGGTTCCAGCGCCAAGCCGGACTACATCTCGTTCGAAGGATTCATCGCTGCCAAGGTGTTTGGCGAAGCCCTGAAACGCACCGGCCCCAACCCGACGCGCGCCGGGTTCATGCAAACACTGGCCGGCATGCGGGTGGACGTGGGCGGGTTTGAAGTGAAATTCAGCCCGGACAACCACAACGGGTCTGAGTTTGTCGACATGACCATGATCGGACGCAACGGGCGGTTGATCAACTGATCCCCTCCACACAAGATGCGCGCATGGCACGCCGGAGCCCGGCGCCACGCGTTGCAACTTTCTCCAGAAGCAACGGGTAGTTTTACTACTCTTTTTATAGCTATTAGCGCTTATCCATCAAGCGCTAGAGGCCAATTTGGCTTGAATTTTTGGCCCCAGCACCACACAGGCCAGTGCCGCCACCACCAGCGCAATGCCCGCCCACTGCCAGGGCGCCACGCCCTCGCCCAGCAGCAACCAGCCTGCCGTCAGTCCCACCACGGGCACCGCCAGGCTGAAGGGCGCCACGCGGTTGGCAGGGTAGCGCTGCAGCAGGTTGGTCCACAGCGCATAACCAACGATGGTGGCCGCCCAGCCCAGGTAGGCCACCGACGCCCACGCCAGCAGCGGCACATCCACCAGCGTTTGCCACTGCAGCCAGCGCGCGGCGTCGGGGTCAAACACGGCAGACAGCGCCACAAACGGCAGCACCGGCACCAAGCTGGCCCAGATCACAAACGCGAGCGGGTCAAACCCCGGGCTTTGCTGCTGCGCCAGGCGCGACACGATGTTGGACGCCGCCCACATGGCAGCGCCACACAGCGTCAGCAGCAGACCCGCCAACGTGGTGGCTGCCGCCGCCCCCACGCCAGACCCTGGGCCCACGTAGTTCATGGCAAAACACACCAGCCCCAGCGCGGCCAGCACCATGCCCCAGCGCAACGGCGGCCCGGGCCGTTCGCGCAGCAGCGCAAAACCAAACAGCGCCGTGAAGAACACCTGCGTCTGCAGCAGCACGCTGGCCAGCCCGGCCGTCATGCCCACCTTGAGGCCGATGAACAAAAACCCAAACTGCCCCACGCCCTGGAACAGCCCAAACAGCACCACCCAGCGCCAGTGCATGCGCGGTGGCCGCACCAGCAGCACCAGCGGCAGCGCTGCACACAAGTAACGCGCGGCGCCCAGCTGAAACGGGCTGAAGCTGCGCAGCCCCCATTTCATCGCGACAAAGTTCACACCCCACAGGATGACCACCACCAGCGCTGCGAGCAGGTCGCGCGCGCGCAGGGAGCCTCCCACCGGTCCGGACACTGACAGCGGCGCCGTCACTGCGCAGCGCGCGCAGCGTCGATGTGCGCCTGGGCGCGCTGGGCCAGCGCCATGTCACCGGGGGTCTCAGGGCTCCACTTGTCGACGGCGCGCGGGGCGTCGTCCGCGTCCACTGCGGTGTACACCGCCACGCAATGCACCACGTCCAGCAGCGCAGCACCGTCGATGGCACCGCTGCGCACCTCGACCGCCAGGCTCATGCTGGCTTCGTCGGTATGGGTCAGGCGCGCATGCACCTCCACCAGGTCGCCGGGGCGGATGGGGCGCACAAAGTCGGCGCCGCCCACAAATTGGGTGACACACGCGCCTTTGGCCCATGCGCTGGCGCAGGCGTATCCGGCTTCGTCGACCCAGCGCAGTACCGTACCCCCCGGGACACGGCCAGCTTGCAGCAGGCTGCTTTCAGACGCCAGAAAGCGCAGGGTGATTGAGTGCATGCAGGGTGCTCCAGATAAGGGTGTGGCTCATTATTCTCCAGCCCGGCGTTTGCCACGGGGCCGCAGGGTCGATCAGCGGGCGCGTTGGCGGCCCAGGCGATGTGCGCGGCCGATGTTCCGCGCAGGGCCGTGGGCTTGACCTGCGTCAAAACCCCACTGCCAGCAAACACCTACATTGCGTTACATCCCCCGCGTCCTGACCGAGGGAGCACCCCAGTCGGCGGCTGCCGACACCTGCCCGCCATGGGTTTTCCTCCTCCCGCGCACGTTCGTTGTGCGCCTATTGCCATGTCACTGCTTCACCGGTTGAACCTGCTCGAAAAATTCCTCATCCTGGGAACCCTCGGGCTCATGATGAGCGCGCTGCCCACCTACCTGACGGTCAGCGACTCGCTGCGCGCCATGGGCCATGCCCGCCAGGAGGCGCAAGGCGTGGCCCCCGCCCAGGCGTTGACCCGTCTGGTGCAGCACATGCAGGTGCACCGCGGCCTGTCGGCGGGAATGCTCGGTGGGGATGAAACCCTGGCGGCACGCCGCCCCGCTGCGCGCGATGCCGTCAACACCGCACTCGACGACGTGACCACCCGCTTTGCCGCCGCCAAGGTGCCCGCTGCCCCGATGGCCACCTGGACCCAGGCCCAACAGACCTGGCGCACGCTGGAGCAAGCGGTGGCCGCACGCAGCATCGAGCAGGCCCAGAGCACGGCGCAGCACACGCAGCTCATCGCATCGCTGCTGCAGCTCAACGAGGCACTGCTGCACGCCTATGGCCTGCAGATCGACCCCGACGCCGACACCCAGGCCTTGATCCAGGCGTCCCTGGCGCAAACCCCCATGCTGGGCGAAAAGCTGGGCATGCTGCGCGCCCAAGGCGCCAGCGCTCTGGGCAAGCGCGAGCTGACGCCGCAGGGCAAGGGCCAACTGCTGGTGCTGCAGCAGCGCGTGGCGGAGCTGCAGGCCGACACCTTCCGGGGGCTCGACCGCGCATTGCAGGGCAACCCCCGGCTGCAGACCGCTTTGGGCAGCAGCGTGCAGGCCGTGCAGGGGCAGATCCAGCAATCACTGCAGATGGCAGACCGCGACGTGATCAATGCCACCGATCTGACGCTGGCCTCCAAGGACTACTTCGACGCCTTCACCCGCACCATCGAAGCGCTGAACGCGCTCAACAACCTGTCCATGACCCACCTCGACCAGGCCTTGCAGGCCCGCGTGGCAACGCTGCAGCGCGGCCTGCTGTGGGTGGCGCTGGCCATGGTGGTCACGCTGTCGCTGACCAGCGCCATGGCGCTGGTGTTTGTGCGCTCCATGACCGCACCGCTGTCGCAGGCCGTGGGGTTGGCACGCGCCGTGGCGCAGGGCGACCTGAGCGGCGCTGAACTGCCCCATGGCACCAACGAAGTCGGCCAGCTGCTGCAAGCGCTGATGCAGATGCGCGCCCAGCTGACGGGCGTGGTGCGCAACGTACGGGGCGGGTCTGAAAGCGTGGCCACGGCCAGCGTGCAGATCGCGCAGGGCAACACCGATCTGTCGGCCCGCACCGAAAGCCAGGCCAGCGCGCTCGAAGAAACCGCAGCGTCAATGGAACAGCTCAACGCCACCGTGCGGCAGAACGCCGACAGCGCCCAACAGGCCAGCCAGCTGGCCGCCAACGCCAGCACCGTGGCCGTGCAGGGCGGCGCCGTGGTGGCGCAGGTGGTGGACACCATGCACGGCATCAACGCCTCGTCACAAAAGATCGCGGACATCATCGGCGTGATCGACTCCATCGCCTTTCAGACCAACATCCTGGCCCTCAACGCTGCGGTAGAAGCCGCACGCGCAGGCGAGCAGGGCCGTGGTTTTGCCGTTGTGGCCACCGAGGTGCGCAACCTCGCCGGGCGCAGTGCCGAAGCCGCGCGCGAGATCAAGGCGCTGATCAGCGCGAGCGTGGAACGCGTGGCACAAGGCAGCGCCCTGGTCGACCGCGCGGGCACCACCATGAGCGAAGTCGTCGCCTCCATCCGCCGCGTGACCGACATCGTCGGCGAGATCAGCGCCGCCAGCCACGAGCAGTCGCTGGGCGTGGCCCAGGTGGGCGAGGCCGTGACGCAGATGGACCAGGTCACGCAGCAAAACGCCGCCCTGGTCGAGGAAATGGCCGCCGCCGCCAGCAGTCTGCAGAACCAGGCCGAAGACCTGGTGCAGGTGGTGTCGGTGTTTCGGCTGGGGGACGAGGGCCAAAGTCGGCACATGGCACCACACTCCGTCAATTTGCTACAAATTCAATAGCTATTAGCGCTTATTCATCAAGGGCGGATTCAAGTCCAAGTGCAACAATAAAGTTAGTGGACTGAATCGGGCTGTTGTGCCAAGCGAGTCAAATG
>NZ_JBKBTV010000064.1:0-25241 GCF_046291265.1 Acidovorax sp.
AGCGCACCCGAAGCATCCACTCATCCCGATTGCGCTCCAACGCGGCCGCTGCGAGGCCGCCAACACGTTCTCCGCTATGGGCCGCCTGCTGATCCCTCGCATCGCGGTGGCCCTGGTGGCCATCGAGCATGTGTACATCCTGGTGCTGGAGATGTTCTTCTGGAACAAGCCCTTGGGCCTGAAGACCTTCAACCTGACCCAGGAGCTGGCTGACGCCACCACCACGCTGGCGGCCAACCAGGGGCTGTACAACGGCTTCCTGGCCGCGGGTTTGTTCTGGGGGTTGTTCACCCACAACCGGCTGTTCAAGATTTTCTTCCTGGGTTGCGTGATCGTGGCCGGGGTGTTTGGTGCCGCCACGGCAGCGCCCAAGATTTTCTTCAGCCAGGCATTGCCCGCCATCATTGCGCTGGGCCTGGTGCTGGCCTTTGACAAGCCTGCCACACAGCGCAACCACTAAACATCAAAAACCATAGCTGCCAGCGCTTACCCAGTAAGCGCTGGCAGCTATTTTTAATTGCAATCCGCACAGGCCATCGACCTTTGCAAGCTGGCATTCAGCGACACGCGCGATGATGGGGCTGGAGACAACCCCATGAAGATCGCCTTGCTGTCCGACATCCACGCCAACCGCGAGGCCCTGGACGCCTGCCTGCAGCACGCACGCGCCCAGGGCGCCGAGCAGTTCGCGCTGCTGGGCGATCTGGTGGGCTACGGCGGCGAACCCGTGGCGGTGGTGGAGCTGGCCCGTGATCTGGTCCGCCAGGGCGCGCTCTGCGTGCTGGGCAACCACGACGCCATGGCGCTCGCGCCGCCCGCCAACCCGCGCAACCGCAGCGAGCTGGGCGCGCAATGGACCCACGACCAGTTGGGCAACAACCACATCGCCTTTCTGCAATCGCTGCCCCTCACCGCCCGTTGGAGCGAAAACGCGCTGCTGGTGCATGCGAGCGTGGACTACCCCGAGCAATGGCGCTATGTGGAAGACGCCAACGCCGCCGAGCGCAGCATGACGGCCGCCCAGGCCATCGACCCGGCCATCCGCTACGTGTTCTGCGGCCATGTGCACGAACAGGCGCTGTACTTCCTCACGCCCACCGCCAAGCTCATGCGTTTTGCACCCGAGCCCGGCGTGCCCGTGCCGGTGCCGCCGCACCGCCAGTGGCTGGGCATCGTGGGTTCGGTGGGCCAGCCGCGCGATGGCGATGCGCGCGCCATGTACGCCATGTTTGACGACACGGCGCGGCAGATCACCTTCTACCGCGTGCCGTATGACCACCTGGCCGCCGCCGCCGCCATCCGCGCAGCGGGCCTCCCGGGTTTCTACGCGGACCGCCTGGAGCATGGCCAATGACGCTGCTCGCCCCCGGCACCGAGATCGACGGCTTTCGTGTGGTGGACTGCATCCATGCAGGTGGCATGGCGCACATCTACGCAGTGGAGTACGCGCAGGCAGGCCGCAGCCCCGGCTTTCCGATGGCGATGAAGATCCCACGCATGACGGCGGGCGATGGGGCCGAGAACATCGTGAGCTTCGAGGTGGAGCTGCAGATCCTGCCCGTGCTGAATGGCCCGCATGTGCCGCGTTTTGTGGCCGCAGGCGATCTGGTGCGCCTGCCCTACCTGGTGATGGAATACATCCCCGGCCAGACGCTGCAGCACTGGGTGGATGCGCCCGAACGCTGCGACACCGCAACAATAGCCCGCCTGGGCGCGGCCACCGCGCGCGCTGCGCACAGCCTGCACCAGCAGAACGTGTGCCACCTCGACCTCAAACCGGACAACGTGCTCATCCAGGCCGACGGCAGCGCCGTGTTGCTGGACTTTGGCCTGTCATGCCACGCGCACTACCCGGACCTGCTGGCCGAGGAAATGCGCCAGGCCGTGGGCTCACCCGCCTGGATTGCGCCCGAGCAGGTCGTGGGCGTGCGCGGCGACCCGCGCAGCGACATCTTTGCCATCGGTGTCATGTTGTACGAGCTGGCCACGGGCGAACTGCCCTTTGGCGCCCCCGCCACCCGCGGCGGCATGCGCCAGCGCCTGTGGATGACGCCCGCGCCCCCGCGCAAGCGCCGCGCCGACATCCCGCCCTGGCTGCAAGAGATCATCCTGCGCTGCCTGGAGCCCGAGGCCTCCCACCGCTACCCCTCGGCCGCGCACCTGGCGTTTGACCTGTCGCACCCCGGGCAGGTGCACATCACCGAACGCGGTGAACGCACCGAGCGCACGCCGCTCTCCACCCACTTCAAGCGCTGGCTGCGAGCGGCCGGCATGCACTACCAGCCCAGCCCCCTGCCCTCCCAGCAGATCGAAGACACGCCCATCCTCATGGTGGCCGTGCCACATGCCGATGTGAGCGATGCCACGCTGTATTCGCTGCGCCAGGCCGTGGCCCGCTCGCTGGGCATGCGCCCCGGCGCACGGCTGGCCTGCGTGACGGTGATCTCCCCCGGCGCCAGCAGCATCAGCGACGACAACCGCAGCGAAACCACGCTGCACCGCCAGCACATGGCCCGCCTGCGCCAGTGGGCCCAAGCGCTGGACCTGACCGGGCACACCGTGAGCTACCACGTGCTCGAAGCCGGTGATGTGGCCCACGCGCTGGTGCGCTATGCGGCCAGCAACCATGTCAGCATGATGATCGTGGGCGCGGCCACCCACGGGCTGCAGATGCAGCGTTTTATTGACACGGTGCCCATTCGCGTGGCGCGCGACGCGCCCTGCACCGTCATCCTGGTCAAACAGGCGCTGCCGTTCGAGCAACTGGGCCAGTCGTTCCCGGGGTGACATGGCTTCGCGCTTCGCCATGCCCTTCCCGGTCGGGCTGAGCGTGCCGAAGCCACGAGTGACCCGCTTTCGACGCATGAAGGAAAGTGGGTGTGAATCCGCAGCGCTGCTGTCACCCAGGCGGCGCACACCGCTTGAGCCGCACGGCGCTTTCGTTTAGCGTGGAGGCATGAGCACCACCACCCTCCTCGTGCGCCAGGACCAGTTGGCCACCACCCGCCTGTCGACCACCGAAGACACCGCCCTTGCCGACGGCCAGGTGCGTGTGCGGGTCGAGCAGTTTGCGCTGACCGCCAACAACATCACCTATGCCGCCCTGGGCGACATGCTGAACTACTGGCAGTTCTTCCCCACCGGCGAACCCGGCTGGGGCATCGTGCCTGTGTGGGGGTTTGGCTCGGTGCTGCAGTCCACCCACCCGGCCATCGCTGTGGGCGAGCGGCTGTATGGCTACTGGCCCATGGCCAGCCACGCCGTGTTGTCGCCCCAGCGGCCCACACCCCAAGGCTTCAGCGACGGGGCACCCCATCGCGCGGGCCTGCACGCTGTGTACAACCACTATCTGCGCACCAGCGCCGACGGGCTGTACCGCGCCGACAACGAAGACGTGCAGGCGCTGCTGCGGCCGCTGTTCATCACCTCGTGGCTCATCGACGACTTTCTGGCGGACCAGCAGTTTTTTGGCGCAAAACGCATGCTGCTGTCCAGCGCATCGAGCAAAACGGCCTACGGCACCGCGTTCCAGCTGGCGCAGCGGAGCGGCATCGAGGTGATCGGCCTCACCTCGCCCGGCAACGTGGCGTTTTGCGAAAGCCTGGGCTGCTACAGCCGCGTGGTGACCTACGACGCGCTGGATCAGCTCGATGGCGCCACGCCCAGCGTGTACATCGACTTTGCAGGCAGCGTGGGCCTGCGCCAGCGCATCCATGCCCACTTCACCGGCCTGGCCTACAGCTGCTCGGTGGGCGCCAGCCATGTGCAGGACCTGGGTGGCGCAGGCCAGCTGCCCGGCCCACGCCCCGTGATGTTTTTTGCGCCAGCGCAGGTCAAGAAGCGGCACGCGGACTGGGGCGCACAAGGCCTGAACGACCGACTGCTGGCCGCCTGGAACCAGTTCAGCGACGCCGTGGCAGCACCACCCCAGCCTTGGCTGGTGGTGCAGCACCACGCAGGGCCCGAGGCCACGCAGACGCTGTTTGCGTCCGTATTGGCCGGCAGCAGCGACCCGCGCGCCGGGCACATCGCCACGATGCAGGCGGGCTGACGCCAGTGAACCGGGGCTGCGGCAGGGCTGGCAGCGACAATGCGGCATGACTGCACTGCCCCCTGACGACGACCAAGCCGACCACAACTACAACATCGCCAGCACCGCTGACACCGCCAACGACCAGCATCCCTACGCCCGCCTCACCCCCGACCACGTGCTGGACGCGCTGGCCAGCGTGGGGCTCTATGGCGATGGCCGCCTGATGGCCCTGTCGTCGTACGAAAACCGGGTGTACCAGGTCACGCTGGAAGACGGCGAACGTGTGGTGGCCAAGTTCTACCGCCCCGGCCGCTGGACGGACGCACAGATCCTCGAAGAACACACCTTTGCCGCCGAACTGATGGCTGCCGAGGTGCCCGCTGTGGGCCCGCTGGTGCTGAACGGCAGCACGCTGCACCAGCACGGCGGTTTTGCGTTTTCGGTCAGCCCCTGGCGCGGCGGCCGCCAGCCTGAACTGGATGATTTTGAGGTGCTCGAATGGATCGGCCGCTTTCTGGCACGCATCCACACCGTGGGTGCAGCGCAGCCTTTTGTGCACCGCCCCTTGCTGGATGCGCAAACCTTTGGCACCGCGTCGCGCGACTGGCTTTTAGCGCAGGGCATCATTCCGCTCGACATGCAAGCCGCCTGGAAGGAGCAATGCGACAAAGCTCTTGATTTGATAGCTACTAGCGCTTATCCATCAAGCGCTAGAGGCCAATTTTGCTTAAAAAATACCACCGCCATCCGTTTACACGGCGACTGCCACCCCGGCAACATCCTCTGGACCCCGCTGGACGAATGGGGCCGCGGCGGCCCGCACTTTGTGGACCTGGACGACGCGCGCATGGGCCCGGCCGTGCAGGACCTGTGGATGCTGCTGTCGGGTGACCGGCGCCAGCGCACCCACCAGTTGAGCGCACTGGTCGACGGCTATGAGCAGTTCCGCAGCTTTGACCGCCGCGAGCTGGCACTGATCGAACCGCTGCGCACGCTGCGCCTGATCCACTACAGCGCCTGGCTGGCGCGCCGCTGGCAAGACCCGATCTTCCCGGTCAACTTCCCGTGGTTTGGCACCAGCGACTACTGGCGCGGGCAAGTGGACATGTTGATCGAGCAGATTGAGGCCATGCAAGAAGAACCGTTGAGCATTTGAGCGTCTTTGAGCACACCAAAGCGAACTTCTATATAATCAGCGTTTCGATAAAGCCAAGTTTTCATAATGGCGCGCTATTTAGACCCTTGCAGGTCCGCGCTCCGCCGTTGATCATGTGGCCCTTGTGCCACTGGGCCAGACACTACCGACGTCTGGCCACCCAGGATCCGCTCCACGCTCTTGTGGATCCTGTCGGTGCTCTCCTGGATTTTTGAAACCTCCGAGCGAGGTTTGCGACCAGGATCGAATCACCCGGACAGCGCCCAGGCTGCCCATTTTGCTATCCCCTTTTGACGACGCCGAAGCACTGCTTGCGGCCTGCTTTTCCATGACTTTGACCGCACCCAACACCATTGTTGGCAAATACCTGATCTCGCCCCTGACCCGCATGCTCGACGACGGCCGCTACGCCGCCTCGGTATCGATCCGCTCCGGCTCTGGCCGCGGCACCCACGACCGCGTGATGCGTCTTGTGCCGGTGTTTGCAGACCACGCCACCGCCGCCCACTACGCCACCCGGGAAGGCATGCGCTGGGTGCAGCACCGCCACGCCACCTGAAGAACGTCTTGCCCCAGGCTCTTGGTAGCCTGGGCGCGGCACATTGCAAACCATTGTCAACCCACACGCACAGCGAACTGATGTCGGGCACCATCAAAGCACTCCCCATTGGGGGGAGTTTTCTTTTGATATTTTGGGGAGGTCGATGCCTCCCGCCCGAACACCATGCGCATTGCAGTTCTTGACGATGACCCGATCCTGCTGGAGCTGATCAAAGGGACGCTGGAGCGCCACCACCACGTCTGCCACACCTACGCCAGCGGTACCAGCCTGCTGAAAGATGTGAGGCACGAAACCTTTGACCTGCTGATCGTGGACTGGCATTTGCCCGACATGGAAGGCACAGAGGTTGTGCAGACCGTGCGCCAGATCGGCGGCCCGCAGCTCCCCATCTTGTTTATCACCCGCCGCCAGGACGAACGCGATGTTGTCCACGCGTTGGCTTGCGGTGCCGATGACTTCATGACCAAACCGCTGCGCATGGGTGAATTGGTGGCGCGCACCACCGCACTGATGCGCCGCGCGTTCCCGGAGGCCATGGGCATGCGGCTGGTGTTCGGACCTTACTGCTTTGATGCAGACAAACGCTCACTCGCAGTGCACGGCCAAACGGTGGAACTCAAGAACCGCGAATACGAACTCGCGCTCTTCATGTTCCGCAACCCCGGTCGACTGTTGTCACGCGCGCACCTGCGCGAAGTGGTCTGGGGCGACACCAACGAGGCTCCGTCGCGGTCGCTGGACACCCATGTATCGCGCTTGCGTACCAAGCTCGAACTGACGGACGCCAACGGCTACACGATCACGGCCATCTATGGCATGGGGTATCGGCTGGATCCGGTCGGACCGGGCACGACCGCGCCGGGCCGCACCCCGGCAGAAGCTACACACTGAGCAGATTCAGGTCGGTGGCAACGCGGGCGCCACCGACTCGCGCCACCCGCGCACCAGAACGTCGTTCACAAACCTCTGGTCCATCCACAACCACACCAGAATGGGCACCAGCGTTGGCAGCACCAGCGCGCCGACCTGGTAGCCATACACAATCGCCTCCATCTGCCATTGCGAGATGCGCAGCAACCGCAGGTTCAGCTGCGCCGCCAGCATCATCTGCATGAGGGAATACATGGTCAGGCTCAGCGCCTGAAACGGCAGCAACAACACATACCCTGCAATGGCACGCCCCACCCGCCCCTTGCCCCGCGCAGCCAACACCAACGCCAGGAAGATAGGCAACCCGTAGGCGTAACGGGCGGGGCTGGCTTCAATGGTGATTTCTCCACGGCGGCCGCCGGCTTCTGCCACCGGCACGGAGATGGCGGTGTCCACCTCCATGTTGCCGGGAGACAGGTGCACCTGCCGCACCCACATGCGGGCGTTCTGCTCCAACGCGATGTGCGACAGCACGCCCACGGGGTAAGAGGTCCAGGCGGACACCTGCGACCACAAAGCTGTGAGGACCACGATCCACCCGAAGGCGGACAGCACGAAGATCGTCAGTGCGGAAGGGCGACGCATGGGCACTCCGTTCTTTCCAGCCGGATCAGGCCGTGGGCCGCACGGGCGGCGACAGATCGAGCGACGTGCTGACAAGGGGGCCTGTGGGCGCCGCTCTTGGAGCGACAGGCTGCACCGGTGGGGTGGGCGGTGTAGGTGGCTCGTCGGACGGCGGCGGTGGCTCGGACCGCGCCTGCGCCTTGCTACCAGCGCGCACCCACAGCAGCCAGACAACCAGAACATCCAGCATGATGAGCGCCTGCCACAGGTATTCGTGGGCAAAATTGAACACGTCCGTATTCCACTGCCCCAGGTAGAACAGACTGATCACGCGCACTACGTTCAGTGCCTGCACCGCCACAAAGCCTGCTACCAGCCCGATCAGCTTGTGCCGCCAGGTAGACGGAAATGCGATGACGGCCGCAAACAGCACGATGCAGGCCTCGATGCCATTGCAGCCGGGCTCGATCGACACGCCAAATCCGGTCACCGTGTTCCACAGCACCTTGCCAGCAGCGGCCGCCGTCGAATCGAAAAGTGTGACCAGCGCCACGCAGATCCGTGCCAACAGCGCGGTCCACGGCAGCACCAGATGCTGCTGCACCACGCCCAGCATGTTGATGCCGAAAAACGTGAGCTGGATTGTGAGGAAGAGCAGGAAAAATCGAAGCATAGAAAAAATCAGGAGATTTGCACCAAAGCTCAGGATTCGGCACAAAGAGACCACGGACTGAACACGGCCTTGGCAGCAAGAAAAAGAGCCGGATGCTCAGGCAAGCATACCGGCTCTCGAACAGCTTCACCGCTGCCGCTGAGTGGTTCTAGCGGCGACGCTGAAGAGCCACCTCACGCAAAGCCAGGGAAGCCAATAGCATGGAAAGCAAGATCATGCCCCATTCGGAGAGTGTCGGAATGGAAGTCGGCGGTGGGGTGCCCACTGTTTTCGGTGTGGTCGAGCAGTTGTTTCCGCCCACTGGATCCGCAGGCATATCGACGCAAGCCGTGTTGCTCAAAGTCGCCGGCCCCGTGTACGGAGAGTCCACTCGAACGCGGACCGTGAAGTCGACGGAAGCGCCCGCCGCCAAACTGGCAATCACGCACACCACTTGACGAGACGCGCCGTCGTACGAGCAACCTGGTGCCGAGACAAACGCAAGTCCTGCTGGAAGTGCATCCGTCACCTGCGCACCATTGGCTGGCACCACGTCGCGACCACTGCCTGCCAGTTGCATGTTGGTCACACGCAGCGTGTAGTCGAACTCAGTGCCGGGCGTTGCCCTGGCAGCACTGGTGGTCTTGGCGATGCCAAGGTCAATCTCGCTGCCCACTGCAGGTGCACCGCGACTCGTCGTCGTGTCTTCGTCCACCACGTTGTTGGCTGTCTGCGTTTCGTTCTCGTCCACCGCCACCGTGACGTGGTTGCCCTGAGTCCCCGAGTAGGTCCCAGCAGTGATGATGCTCTCAGCCCGCATGCGGTAGGTCAATACGACCTGTTCGGATGTTCCCACGCCGATGGTGGGAAAAGTGCACTGCAGGGTTCCGGACATTGCCCCCACTGCGGGCTGTGTACACGCAGGTGCTGGCACGTTCACGCCTGCCACGGTTGCCGTCAGGCTGCCCCGGTAGCTGAACCGCGCCGTATTGCCCGCATTCGGGAAGGTATCGGTCATCACCAGATTCGTGCCAATGGAAGGGCCGGCGTTGCGGATGGTGACGGTGTACATCGTCTCCGCGCCCAAGGCGACGGGATCCACGCTGTCGGTCTTTTGCACCAGGATGTCGACCAAAGATGCGATCACGTTGGTTGTGATCGTTGACGAGTTGTTGGTCGTATCGGTTTCAGTGTCTCCAGCTCCCACGGTCACGTTGACGGTGTTGCTGATGGTGGTGCCCAGTGCAGCGGCCAATGGACGCACGGTAAAGGTGACCGTGCGGTTGCTGTTCGCATCCACGTTGGTCCAGCGGCAACTGAGCGTGCCACCAACGGAGTTCACCGCTGGCACGGTCGAACAGGTTCCGCTGTTCGACGGCGTGCCGACGCTGACAAACGCGGTATTGGGAGGCATCACGTCGGTGATGATGAGCTCGTTAGCTCTGGATGGACCGCCATTTCGCGCCGTGACCGTATATACGGTCGGCTGGCCTACGCGCACATTGCTGCTGGGGTTCACCGTCTTGGTGACGGTCGCGTCTACGCGCGGCTCTACGTTGCTGCTCACGGTGGCGCTGTTGTTGCTCCGGTCTGGGTCACCCACGTCCAGCGAATTGACGGTGGCCGTATTGCCGCGAGCAAGTACCGCCGCGGTGATGTTGTTGGGGCGCACCACGATGGTGACCGTCGCGGAGCCACCATTTCGCAGCAGCGTACCGAGGTTGCAATCGACGTCCTGGGAAGCAGCGTTCAGCGGATAGGGACCCACAGGTGAGCAACTGCCCTGCGTTGTGGTGATGCTTTGCAGGCCGCCAGTGGCGACAAGGTTGTTCACTGTGTCATACACATGCACATTCGTCGCATCCACCGTCGTCGAAAGATTGGTAGCGACGATGGTGTACGTGAGATTCTGGCCCACCACGACCGAGGCAGGGCTTACGCTTTTGGCGATCTGCAAGTCCGCAGAATTCACCCCGGTGGTGCCTGTGATACCGGCACCGACACAATTCCGCTCAAACCCGGGGGTGTCACCAGCCTCCACCGGGCCACCGCCACTGAGGGCGAGGCAAGCGTTGTTGGTCAGTGGGCCCGCGCTGGTATTGGTAGCAGGAATGGTCAGCGTGGGGGCGTTACTGTCAACCGCCAGGTTGCTGCTGCGTGTATGCGTGCAAGTCACCGTGACTGGACCGGCTGCGGGCAGGGCAGGACAGCTCCATGGCGACCCGCCAGGCAGGGCTGCCAATGACATTCCCGCCGGAATGGTTTCGGTGACGGTAATGACCTGGCCTGTGAGCACCGGCATCGGTCCAAAATTGCGCACCACGATGTTCCAGTCGTAGCTGGCACCTGTCACCACCGGGTTCACACTGGGGCTTTTGGAGATCTGCAGGTCGGCAGAGTTGTTGACGGTGACGGTGCTGGTGTTGTTGACACCATTCGCATCGGTCTCGGCTGCCGAGACGGTTCCCGTGTTGGGGATGTCGCCGATCCCAGACACGTTGGCCACCAACGAAATGGAGGGCAGATTAGTGAATGGCCCCCCAACGTAGGTACCTGGGTAAGTGCAGGTCAGTCGACCAGCAACGGTCGTGCCGAAATCGCAGACCCAAGGCGCGGCTGCGGAATGGCTGACATAGTCAAGACCTGCAGGCAGTGTGTCCGTCACCGTCACGTTGGTGGGTGGCGAGCCGCCTAGCTGGCGCGCAGTCAGCGTGAAAGTGGCCTGCGTTCCCCCTCCCCCCGCGGCCAGCGCGGCGGTCTTGGTGATGGTCATGTCGGTGCCAGCGGTGAGCGTCACCGTCTCCGTGTCGACGTTGTCGCTGGTATCGCCATCCGGAAAGTTGGACCTGACATCAAAAGTGGCGTCTACCGCACCAGTGACGTTGGCGACCGCAGGCACGGTAATGATTGGAAAACTCGCACCAGGGGCCAAGCCATCACTCCGGGAACAGGTGATCTCTGTGCCCGCGCCCCCCCCTGCGGGAGCGGTGCGCGGATAGCCGTTGGACGGTTGGCAGTCCCAACCCGTGCCAGTCGGTCGGCTTGTGACAGAGGCGCCTGTCGGCACATTGAAGGTGACTCTGGGCGACTGGCCCGACGGCAACGGGTCTGGCCCGCCGTTGTTGGTGACGGTGACCGCGTAGTTGTAAGGCGTGCCAGCCGCAATGGGGCCACCGGCGGAGGAAGTCGCCGACACAGCCAAGTTGGCGGCCGCAACCACGGTAATGTTCCGGGTCAATGAATTGTTGCCGGCATTGTTGTCAGCCGTGTCAGAAGTAAGCGCTGCAGAGTTGGTCCACACAGCAGCGGTAGGCAGCGTCACCCTTAATGTGACTGTGCGCGAGCCGAGATACGGAATCGACGCCCAAGTGCAGACATACGGCGCCACCGCTGTGCAGGTACCGCCGTTGCTTGCGGTCATGCTGACAAAGGTAGAGCCTGCCGGAATGGTGTCAGTCAACCTGACATTGGTCGCTGAAGACGTCCCGTTGTTATTGACCGTGATCGTGATCGTTGCGATACCCCCGGCAGGTACTGGATCAGGCGTCACCACATGCTGGGCCAGCACCATGTCGGCCGACTGCGCAAATGCAGCCCCGGCGAAGAGTCCGCCCACCAGCAACAGCCAGCGAAACTGCTGGACCGCGCTTGTAGTTCGTGTGGCGGGGACGCCCGCTCCACCTGCCGTGTTGCGCAACCCGGAGGGACTCGCATCACTATGAGATTGCGCTGCGTGCATCCTCGTGGGAAGCCCGCGCGATAGCCATCGCACTACATGGTCGAACATAGATTCTCCTGATGTGAACTGCAAAAATTTCATCCACGCCGCGACCTCACCAGGCCCCTTTTCGGGGTGGCAAAAAAGTTCGGCACGAGGGAGTACGGAGACGCGCCCTGACCGCGGCGGCTGAATGCAGGGCTCGAATCTATCGGCCCAGAGACGCGCTGCGCGCCGGGCCACAATCGTTAACTTTTGACGGGTGGGTGGCGTGTTCTTTGCACCACGCTCCAACCTAAACTCGGGTGCATGTCAATCGGGGAATTACACGCAATCCGCCAGTTCGCCGCATGCCGCGCTGGGGCTGCCGAGCGTGGGTGTGATGCTCCGATCTGCACACCTGTTGGCACGGTGAACTACGCGCCACGCACGCGAATTTCCTCATGATTTCCGAGCGCCTTTTTCACCACCGCCCACTCGCCACCAAGATCGCCTTGCTCGTGGCATTGATGGGTGCGATCTCATTGGCGGTGATGGGCTACGCGCTGAACAGCATGCTCAGCGTGGACCAGAACTACCGCTCACTCATTGAGTCCGAGATGCGCCTGGCGACCCACCTCGGCGATGCCGCGGCAACGTTGAGTGAAACCCGGCGCACCGTTCATACAGCCGTCTTTGATCAGGATGCCACGCGTCGGCAAAGCGCGGCGCATCAGGTGCGCACGATGCAACGCGCCTTCATGGCCCAACTGGACGCAGTCACGCAGATGCAGCCCGCATCTGCCTCCGATATCGGTTTGCTAGCCGCCAAAGCATCTGCACTTTTTAATGAGGCAACGCAGGCCACCGAGGCCGTTGACATTCATTCAGAGGGGCAAGCGCAGCGCATCGTGCGCGAACGTTTCGAACCCGCACTTCGGGCGCTGAGTGACGATGTAGGCGCACTTCGTCAGCGGTATATGAACCGCTTCGAAGCCTCTGTCGCCTCAACCAATGCGGCCACAGACCGCACGCTCTGGACCACGACACTGGCAGTGACGCTGGGGTTGGCGATGGTGATTGCGTTGTCCGCCTACGTGGCGGTGTCCCAGATTTCTCGCCCCGTGGCTCACCTCACACGCATCATGGAGCGGCTGACCGCACGGGACTACGCCGAGGCCATACCGGGCACGCAACGACGCGACGAGGTGGGCACCATGGCCAGAGCGCTGCAGGTGTTCAAAGACAGCATGCAGCGGGCTGATCAGTTGGCTGCGGAGGTGGTGGCAAGTGCCGAAGCGCGACGGCTGTCCGAACAACTGGTCGACTTGACGGGTGCGATTCCAGGCGCGGTGTTCCAGATGCAACTGCGCACCGACGGTTGGTGCCAATTTTTGTTTGTCAGCGACAAGGCCGCCCACTTGCCTGGTGTACCCGCCAAGGCGCTGCGACGGACCGAAGGCCCCATCGAAGAGGCCTATGGTGCGAACGATGCATTGAAGACTTGTGTACGGGAGGCATTCACCACCAGCATGCACACCCTGGGCCCTGTGGACTTTGATGTGCAAGTGGACGACGGCCCCGATGGCCCCCGTTGGTTGCGCACCCTGGCCACCGCCCGCCCCTTGCCCGACGGCGGCGCGATGTTCAACGGCGTGTGGCTGGACGTGACCGACCGCAAACGGGAAGCCCAGGCGCTGCGCGAAGCCAAGGACACCGCGGAGCAGGCCGCAAGCGACCGCGCTCAATTTCTTGCGGTGATGAGCCACGAGATTCGCACACCGCTCAACGCGATCCTCGGCCTGTCGCAATTGGCGCTCAAGGAGCCGCTGAACACAGCACAACAAGAGCGCGTGGAGCAGATGCAGCGCTCTAGCAAACATCTGCTGGGCATCGTGAACGACATCCTGGATTTCTCGAAGATGGATGGCGGTCACCTGCAGCTGGAGAAGCGCGCATTTGCGCTGCAACACGTTCTGTCTGACGTGATGGACATGCTGGCACCCAAGGCGCTGCGCAAGGGCTTGGCGCTGCAGGTGCACATCGACGACGAAGTGCCGGACCATCTGATGGGAGACCCACAACGCATCGCGCAAATCCTGATCAACTACGTTCAGAACGCGATCAAGTTCACGGCGAAAGGCGAGGTCGTCGTAGCGCTGCGGATCGATTCCGAGGACGCTCAAGGCCTTGTTCTGCACGGCGAGGTGAGGGACACGGGCATGGGCCTCACCGAATCCCAGATGGCACAGTTGTTCCAGCCCTTTCACCAGTCCGATACCTCCATCACCCGCCGGTTTGGCGGCACCGGACTCGGCTTGGTCATTTCTCGCCAGTTGGCCGAGCTGATGGAGGGTTCCGCGGGCGTGCACAGCACGCCCGGTGAGGGCAGCACCTTCTGGTTCACTGCCCGCGTGCAGCGCGCGCCAGAGCCGCTTGCCATGCCAACCGACGAGTCCGGGCCTCCGCAGCTGGCGCTGGTACCGTCCATTCCCCTCGTGCAGCGCGTACTGGTGGTGGACGACAACCCCTTGAACCTGCAGGTGGCTTGTGGGCTGCTTGCGTACGCAGGCATCACGGCAGACAGCGCCGCCGATGGCGCTCAAGCGATGGAACAGCTGGCAAACGCCCCGCCGGACACCTATACCGCGGTGTTGATGGACATGCAGATGCCCGTGATGGATGGGCTGAGCGCCACCCGTGCCCTGCGAGCCCTGCCCCAGTGGCGCGATTTGCCCATTGTCGCCATGACTGCCAACGCCACCCACGCCGACATCGAGGCGGCGTATGCGGCGGGAGTGAACGCCTACCTGGCCAAGCCGCTGCTCGAAGATGTTCTGTGGCGGACGCTTGCGCCTTGGCTACAGCCCGCCCACCCGACCTCACCCATTGCAGCCAAAGCGCAACCGTCACCGGCGCCGACACCGCAACCTCTGCCCAATGCGCCACTGCAGCGCGCGCCGTTTGACGCGCGCATCCTTGAAGAACTTCTCGTGCTGTTCGATCCACCCAGTCTGCGCACGTTGCTGGCCCACTTCATCCGCAACTGCGAACGCCGCATGTCCGTGATCCAGTCTGCCGTCCACCGTGAGGATTGGGCAACAACGTACCGCGAGGCACATGCGCTGGGCGGTTCGGTGGGGAGTTTTGGGTTGCTCAGGCTCAACGACGTGGCCCAGGCGCTGGAAAACGCTGCCCGCGCCCGGGAGCCCCAAGCCGTTGTCCAGCAGTACCAGGCGCTGACTGCCGCAGCAGAGGAAGGCCTGATGCAGCTGCGCGCCATGCAGACACTCCTCGGGGGTCCGCCAACGCCCGGAGAGCCACCGCGGTCTTGAGCAATCGGGTCGCCCTGGGCTATGCTGCAAGCACTTTCATCCCCCAGCGAGTTGGTCAGCCCATGAAGGATTTGCTTCGTAACCTTTTTTCCATCCGCCAAAAGCGCAAGGCTGCGCCGGTGGGCCCTTTGCCCCAGGTGGGGGCTTTCATCATCCGCGGGCAGGTCAAGATGGCCGTCAACCAGCCCCTGCCCCGCGAGCTGTGGGACTGGCTGGTGCTCTCGGGCTGGCGCAACCTGCCCGTGAAAACCGACCGACGCAAGGGACTGCTGGTGCCCGAAGGCGCGCTCAAAGAACTGATGGAGGCCGACCCGCTGGAGCGCAACCGGGCGCACTCGCGCATCCTGGAGCAGGCCCAGGCCGAGGATTAGCCCCAGCCGGACAGACAGGGGCATTCTGGGTCCGCCCATCCAGAAGCCAGCCAAAAACACAAAACCCCGGTGGTGCGATGGCACCCCAGGGTTTTGCTTTAATTTTGATAGCTATCAGCGCTTGATACATAAGCGCTAGAGGCCATTTTGACCAATATTTAGACCAGCAAAGCGTTCACCCGCTTCACATAGGCGGCCGGGTCTTCGGGCAGGCCGCCTTCGGCCAGCAGCGCCTGGTCGAACAGGATGTGGGCCAGGTCGTGAAAATGCACGCTGCCGTCCAGCTTCTTGACCAGCGCGTGCTCGGCGTTCACCTCCAGCACCGGCTTGGTCTCAGGCGCTTGCTGGCCAGCCTGCTTGAGCATGCGGGCCAGTTGGGTGCTCATGCCGTCGTCCTGCACCACCAGGCAGGCGGGTGAGTCGACCAAGCGCGTGGTCACACGCACGTCTTCGGCCTTGTCCTTGAGCGCTTCTTTCAGCTTGGCCAGCACGGGCTTGAAGGCTTCGGCGGCTTCTTCTGCGGCTTTCTTCTCGGCCTCGTCCTGCAGTGTGCCCAGATCGACCGCGCCCTTGGCCACGCTTTGCAGCGGAGTGCCGTCAAACTCGTGCAGGTAGTTCAGCGCCCACTCGTCCACGCGGTCGGTCATCAAGAGCACTTCAATGCCCTTCTTCTTGAAGACTTCGAGCTGCGGGCTGTTCTTGGCGGCGGCCAGGGTGTCGGCGGTGATGTAGTAAATCGCCTCCTGGCCTTCCTTCATGCGCGCCTTGTAGTCGGCAAAGCCCACGGTGGCGATATCGCTGGTCGTGGATGCAAAACGCAGCAACTTGGCCAGGCGTTCGCGGTTGCCAAAGTCTTCGCCCAGGCCTTCTTTCAGCACGGCGCCGAACTCGGCATAGAACGCCGTGTACTTGCCTTCCTTGGCCTTGTCGTCGGCGTCGACTACGTCCGTCACGGCGTCGTCACCGGCCGTGGCTTCGTGCTTGTCATGTTTGGCCAGATCTTCCAGCATGCTCAGCACGCGCTTGGTCGAGCCTTCGCGGATGGCACGCACATCACGGCTTTCCTGCAGCAGCTCGCGGCTTACGTTCAGGGGCAGGTCGGCCGAGTCGATCACGCCCTTGACGAAACGCAGGTAGGTGGGCATCAGCGCCTCGGCGTCGTCCATGATGAACACGCGCTTGACGTAGAGCTTCACACCGGCCTTCTTGTCGCGGTTCCACAGGTCGAACGGTGCCTTGGCGGGGATGTACAACAGCTGCGTGTACTCGGTGTTGCCTTCCACGCGGTTGTGCGCCCAGGTCAGCGGGGCTTCCTGGTCGTGGCTGATGGCTTTGTAGAAGTCGGTGTACTGCTCTTCGGTCACGTCCTTCTTGGGGCGGCTCCACAGCGCGCTGGCCTTGTTGATGGTTTCCCATTCGCCGGTCTTGACCATGCCACCGGGCTGGCGACCGCCGTTTTCGTCGCCGGGGGTGATCAGCTCGCCGTCTTTCCACTCTTCCTTTTCCATCAGGATGGGCAGGCTGATGTGGTCCGAGTATTTGGCGATGACTTGCTTGAGCTTCCAGGCGTTGAGGTATTCCTCGGCATCGTCGCGCAGGTGCAGGACGATGCTGGTGCCGCGCTGTGGGCGGTTGATGGTTTCCACCTCGAAGTCGCCCGTGCCGCCGCTGATCCAGCGCACGCCTTCTTCGGCGGGCAGGCCCGCACGGCGCGATTCCACGGTGATCTTGTCGGCCACGATGAAGCCGGAGTAGAAACCCACGCCAAACTGGCCGATGAGCTGGGCGTCCTGCTTCTGGTCGCCGCTGAGCTTGCCCATGAAGTCTTTGGTGCCGCTCTTGGCAATCGTGCCCAGGTGGTCGATGGCCTCTTGCTGGCTCATGCCGATGCCGTTGTCGGTGATGGTGAGCGTCTTGGCGGCCTTGTCGAAGCTCACGCGCACTTCGAGGTTGGGCGCGTCTTCAAACAGGGCGGAGTTGTTCAGGCCCTCAAAACGCAGCTTGTCGCAGGCGTCGGACGCGTTGGAGATCAGCTCGCGCAGGAAAATTTCCTGGTTGGAGTACAGCGAGTGGGTAACCAGGTGCAGCAGCTGGGCCACTTCGGCCTGGAACGACAGGGTTTGCTTGCTCATGGGAGGTTTCTCTCTCAGTCGAAATGGGTCAATACAAAACAGGAAACAAAAGGGCCCGGCACAAAAAATCACGCCTGCCGAACCAGCAGGCGTGATTTAGGGGCAACTCAGGGCTTTTCAAGGGCTGCCAGTGCATGGCCGCCGTTGGGCCCAGCGGTTCAACCGTCGGCGTTGATGCGCTGGATCAGCGTCTTGAGCATGGCGTCGGCCTTGTCGTTGGCCACCTGGCAGGTGCCCGCCGCGGCGTGGCCGCCACCGCCAAACTCCAGCATCAGGTTGCCCACATGGGTGTTGCTGCTGCGGTCCAAAATGGACTTGCCGGTGGCAAACACCGTGTTCTGCTTTTGCAGGCCCCACATCACATGGATGGAAATGTTGGCCTTCGGGAACAGCGCATAAATCATGAACCGGTTGGTGGCCCAGATAGTTTCTTCATCGCGCAGGTCCAGCACCACCAGGTTGCCGATGGAAATCGCACAGCTGAGCAACTGCTCCTTGGCTTTGGCAGCCTGTTCGCGGTACAGGTTCACGCGCTCCTGCACATCCGGCAGCGCCAATATCTCTTCGATGGTGTGGTCGCGGCAGTACTGGATGAGGTCCATCATCAGCGCGTAGTTGCTGATGCGGAACTCGCGGAACCGGCCCAGCCCCGTGCGCGAATCCATCAGGTAGTTCAGCAGCACCCAGCCTTGGGGGTTGAGGATGTCGTCGCGCGAATACTGGGCCGAATCGGCCTGGTCCACCGCGGCCATCATTTCGTCGGTGACGCGCGGGAAGGCGGCCTTGCCGCCGTAATGGTTGTAGACCACGCGCGCGGCAGAAGGGGCATGCGCTTCGATGATGTGGTTCTCGTCCCGGCGGCCCGAGTTGCGGATGGTTTCCGATTCGTGGTGGTCAAACACCAGGTGGGCGCCCGGCACGTAGGGCAGGTTGGTGGTGATGTCGCGGCTGGTGATGGCCACTTTGCCGTCCTGCATGTCCTTGGGGTGGACAAAGGTGATTTCGTCAATGAGGTCCAGTTCATTGAGCAGCACGGCACAGACCAGGCCGTCAAAGTCACTGCGGGTGACCAGGCGGTATTTCACATCGCTCACTAAATTCTCCTTAATACGATTCACTGGGGCACATGGTAGCGGGGGTCCAGCCACCGGCAACGCCGTCGGCAAGGAAAAAGGCCCCGTCCGGGCGGCTTTTCATGGAGATCGCAACCACTGTTCAACCTGCCGGGCCACCCCCTTGTCACCCAGCAAAGCAAGGTGGCCCAGACGGTAGAACACGGCTTGCCGCTGCTTGGGGAACCCCAGGGTTCGCTTTGCATCATCGTGGATGCCCAGGGCACTGTGCAATGGCACCAACCCATCCCCCACCAGGCGGTCAGCCGCCGGGCTGCGCCGAGGAGCGACGGCGGCAGCCACGGCATGACTGGCCACGCCCTCGGGCAGGGGTACGGGCGTGCGCTGGTCGGGGCTTTTTCGAAAGCGGTCACGCCCCACCCAGTCGGAGTCCAGCACATGGCCGTAACGCAGGTCGGTGATGCCCGCACTGCGCAACTGCGCCAGGCGCGCAAACGGCCGTGAATACGGCGTGCTGCCCAGCAGCGCATCGACCCAGTGCCCCGCCCGCTCCAGCGGCGCGCCATGGTGGGGCGTACCCAGGAAGACCAGGTGGCGCAGCAGGGGCAGCCAGCGGCTGGGCGGCGCGCCGGGCGCGGCCGCTTGCCCACAGGCGCTGCGCGCCACCAGGCCGCCCATGCTGTGCGCCAGCACTGCGATCTCCGTCACTGGCACGGGCCACGCTGCCACCAGCGATTCCAGCTGGCTCGACAACTCAGCTCCGTTGGTGGAGGTGTGCAGGCCCGTGTTGTACCGCAAGTAAACGGGTGTGTAACCCAGCGTCTGCGCCAGGTAGGCACCATGGTCATGGCCCTCACACAGCCATTGCAGGTCGTTCATGCACAGGCCATGCACCAGCACCAGCAGCTTGCTGGTGGCAGGACCGGAGGCGGCCAAGGCAAGCACATCCAGCGGCAAGCCTGCTTGATAAAACCCCATGCGGGTGCACAGCGGGTTGTTGTCGCGGGCCAGGCGATCGCCCATCACGCCGTTCAGCGCGGCAATGACGGCTTCGCGCTCCCATTGCACCGCCGTCGTGGGCGCAGTTTGCGCAAAAAACGGCTCCAACCGCGCCAAACCCGCTTGCAAGCCAGCATCCACCAGTTGCGTCACACCGCGAATGCTCTGGTAGACCAGGCCGGTCAGCCCCCGGGTGCGGCCCGGTTCAGCCCCACCAGGCAGGCCCATCGTGCCCAGCACCGACTGGTGCACCCCTTCCGCCACGCGGCTGATGCCGGTAGTGGCCTGCGTGGCCAACCGCGCCATGCCCCGCAGGTCGGAGGCGCGCAGCTGGCGCAGCGGATTGGGTTTGGGGGCCTTGGCGGCACCAGCAGCAGCGGGGCGGGGACGCGGGGGATTGGGCATGCAGAAGGCTCCGGTCAGAAATGCAAGGCGGTGAGCGCGCTGAGCCCGTCCATGCTCAAAATCGCTCGTTGGGCGACAGGTAGCGCCACTGCCCTACCGGCAGATTCCCCAGGGTCACGCGGCCGATGCGGATGCGTTTGAGGCCGACCACTTTGAGGCCCACCTGCTCGCACATGCGGCGGATCTGGCGTTTTTTGCCCTCCGTCAGCACAAAACGCAGTTGCTCGGGGTTCTGCCAATCGACCTTGGCGGGCTTGAGCGGCTGGCCATCCAGGCTCAGGCCGTGGCGCAGGCGCTCCAGCAATTCGGGCGGAAACACCGCCTGCACATTGGTGCTCACAGGATCGCGCTCATCGATTTCCTGCAGCGGCGCGGAGCGCTCACTGGGATGGCGTGGCACCGCCTGGCCAGGCGCCTGGTAGACCACCCGTACCAGATACTCCTTTTCCATCTCGGAGTCCTCGCCAATGATCTGGCGCGCCACGCGGCCGTCCTGGGTGAGCACCAGCAACCCGACCGAGTCGATGTCCAAACGCCCGCAAGGCGCCAAGCCCCGCAATTGCGGCGGCGAAAACCGATTCCGGCTGGGGTCGTCCCGCCAGTGGGTGCGGGGGTTGATCAGCGCCACGGCGGGCGTGTGGCCGTCCTCGGCCTGGCCGCTGACATAGCCCATGGGCTTGTGCAGCAAGATGGTGACGCGTTGCTCTTGAAAACCCTGCGCGACCTTGTCCACCTCAATGCGGTCCGTGGGCAGCACTTGCATACCCATCTCGGCGACCTCGCCATTGACCTTGACCCAGCCCTGAGCGACCCAATCATCCGCCTCGCGACGGGAGCACATGCCCAACTCGGCCATACGCTTGTTCAAGCGGGACGAAACCACGCCGTCCACGGTGAACGTGGCGGGCGCCCGCACGGGCTCCTGGCGAGGGGGCGCCTGGCGAACCGGGGCCACAAACGGGCCCGACGCTGTGCGGTAGTTGGGAGGTGCGGGCGCTCTGGCAGGCCGAGGCGGCGGCGCGGGCCGGGCGGGCGCCGCTTTGGCTGCCAACGTGGGGCGACGGAGCACCGGGCGCTCTGCGGGCGCAGAGGGCAAAGAAGGGGTAGCGGGGGCGGCGGGGCCGGCAGGCGGGCGGGAACTGGAAGAAGACATTGCGCGTATTTTCGCCTGCGGGGCCAGGTGGGCCAAATTTCAAGAATGAATCCGCGTTTTCGCCACGGCATCCGAGGCCAGTGAGGAAGCAGACCGAAGCTTACCCCTGGCGCCCCTGCCAGGCCAGAAAATCATCGACCGGCAGCGGTCGGGCCATGTGATAACCCTGCGCCTCGTCACACGCCAACTCTCGCAGCCGCTCCAGAATCGCCGCCGTCTCCACCCCTTCGGCCACCACAGTCAGGCCCAGGTTGTGGGCCAGGTCGATGGTGGAACGCACGATCATCGCGTCGTCTTCGCCCGTCTCCATGCCCATCACAAAGGACTTGTCGATCTTGAGTTCATCCACCGGCAGGCGTTTGAGGTAAGCGAGTGACGAATAACCGGTACCAAAGTCATCAATGGACAGTTTGAAGCCCTGCTCGGACAGGCGGTTGAGCATGGCCTCGGCGCGCTGGGGATCGTCCATGATGGCGCTCTCCGTGATCTCCAGGCAGAACGCCGTGGCGGGCACCCCATGGCGCACCAAAATGGCGGCCAGGCGGTTGCTCAGTTCCGGGTCCAGCAGGTCGCGGGTCGACAGGTTGACCGACACCCGAAGCGGCATGCCCCGCGTGCGCGGGTCGGCCAGCAGCAGGGCCACTTCTTCAAAAATCCACAGCGTCAGGTGCCGCACAAACCCGGTCTGTTCGGCAAAGGGGATGAACTGCATGGGCGGCACCAGCCCGCGCTGCGGGTGTTGCCAGCGCACCAGCGCCTCGGCTGCCATCCCGGCCTGGCCGTGCAGCGACACCTTCGGCTGCAAAAACAGGCGCAGTTCGTTGTGCTCCACCGCACGGCGCAGCTCGGTCAGCAGCGACAGCGTTTGTGCACTGGCCGAGTCCAGCGAGGCGTCGTACTGCAAGGCCCCGCTGAGCTTGCGCTTGGCCGCATACATGGCGATTTCCGACCGGCTGAGCAACGTGTCGGCATCCGGCGCATCGCCCGGCCAGCAGGCAAAGCCAATGGCGGCGCTCAGGTCCACGGTCTGGTCCTCAAACGCAATGGGCTGCTCAAACGACTGATTGATGCGCTGCGCAAGCGCATGGGCGGCCGTGGCATCGGCGCGCTGCAGCAGCAGGGCAAACTCGTTGCCCCCCAGGCGCGCGACCATGTCATCGGGCGATGCCATCTGTTGCGTCAGGCGCTCGGCCACGGCCTGCAGCAAGCGGTCGCCAAACGCATACCCCAGCACATCGTTCACGTGTTTGAAGCGGTCCAGGTCCAGCGTGAGCACGGCCAGGGGCTGCCCCGTCGCGGTGCTGCCGGCCCCCGCCTGCACCACGGCGTCACGAAAACGCTCGCGGTTGGGCAGGCCCGTCAGCCGGTCCCAGTAGGCCAGGCGCCGGATTTCGGTTTGCTGGGTGCCGATGTCCACGCGCATGTGGTCGAACGAGCGCGCCAGATTGCCGATTTCGTCATTGCGGCCGGTGTGTTCCAGCGGCACGTCGTATTCCCCGCGCGACAAACGCTGCGTGGCGGCCAGCAAGGAGCGCAGGGGCGTGGTCAGGCGCTGCGCCATCAGACCCGTGCCCACGGCAAACAGCAGCACACCCGCCACGGTGATGATGGCCAGGAGCACCTGCAACTGGCGGTAGGGCGCCACCACCTCGTCCACCGAGCGCAGCAGCAAGGCCCGCACCTCGCCACTGGCGCTGTCGAGGCGGCTGCTGCGCACCAGCAGCGTGCCCTCGGGCGTGCGCAGTTCGTCGGGCATCACTGCCTGGTTCTTGAGCACGGCCAGCGTCTCGGGCGGCAAGGTGCTGACCGGAATCTGCAAGGCGCCGTCGGTGCCGGTCACGACCAGCGCCACGTTGACGGACAACAACTGGCGCATTTCGTCGGCCAGCGCCTGGTCGATGGGAAACCCCATCAACACCCAGCCGATCACCACCGGCGCCCGCATGGGCACCATCACAAACTGGTAGGGCACGCCGTCCATCACCGCCACCCGGCTGCCCAGGGGCTGCGTGGCCAGCGGGGGCACCACCTGGCGCAGCGTTTCAGGAAACTCGTCCATGCTGTCGTCGGTCAGGCTCACGGCGCGCAATGTGAGGTCGGTGTCCAGCAGCGCCGTGACGGCGGCGCCGATGCGGCTGCCGTGGTTTTCGAGCACGGACTGGATGGTTTCCTGGTCGCCCGAGTTCACGGCCGACCGAAAGCCGAAGTCTGCCGCCAGCAGGGCCGATCCCTGGCGCAGCTTGTCGGCGTTTTGCTCCAGCAGGCGGCGCCACACGTTTTCGTCCAGGTCCAGCGCGCGGGCGATCTGGGCGCGGGCATTGCGGTCGATGGTGGCACGCACCACCGCAAAACCGGCGGCCTGCACGATGAGCAGCAGCAGCAGCGACAACCCCACCAGCCGCAGGATGAGGCTGCGCCGCGCCCAGCGCAGCGTCAAGGCTGCAGCCCCGTCAAACGCACCGACGCCGTACCCACACCCGTCGCTGGCACCGTGATCGACTGCTCCAGCGCGGGCGCACCGACGGGCAGGCGTGTGTGCCAGGTGCGCAGCGTGTAGGTGCCCGCAGGCACGTTGTCGATCTGTGCCTTGCCAGTGGCTGCCGCACTGCGCGCGTAATACGGCGTGTCCACCACCAGGATCCAGCCCACCATCTGGTCGTGGATGTTGCAACCCAGGGCGACGACGCCCGCCCGGTCAAACAGCACGGGGTTGGACGGCGTGCCGGTGTAGAGCTTGAGCTCGAACTTCTTGACCGGAGAAAACGAATACACGTGGTGGCGCACCGTGTCGCGGTTGGGGAACAGCACCTCGGTGCCCACGGGCACCACCAGCAGGCCCGGTAAAAACTGCCTTTTTTCTTGCGCCATCTCGGCGCCCGTCAGCGGCTTGACGAGCTTGCGCGCTTCGGCCGAATCCAGAAACACCACCGCGTCGGCCACCGGCTTGCCCGCGCCATCCAGCACCTCGACCTGCACCGTGCCCGCGTGCGCGGCAGCGCACAGGCCCAGCAGCGCGCCCCACACCGCAGCCCGCGCCCACCGGTTGGGGGTGGCTGGGGGCAGGTCCACCTGCCGGTGCGGTTGCGGGCGGCCTTGTTTCATCACGGTTCGATGGCCATGCCCAGCAGGGGCGCGCCCTCGCCGACCTTGCCCAGGGGCTTGGCGGCGCCGGTGGCCAGGTCCACCAGATGCAGGCGGGTCTGGTTGTCGGTGGGGGTGCGCACTGCAATCAGGGCGGTATTGCCCACATCGGCAATGTCAAACGCCACATCGGTCAGCGGCCCCAGGCCCAGGGCGCCCACCGTGCGCAACTGGCCGGTGTTGGGCGACACCACCGGGGTGGCGCCTTCGCGGGAGCCTTGCATGACCAGCACGCCCAGTGCGCGGTCGATGGCGTAGTTGGTGGTCAGCTTGCTGTCCTGGGTGTTGTAGGTGTAGGCGGCGCCTGCAATGTCAGGAGCGCGGCGCGCGTTGGCGTCGCTCGCGGCGTAGCGCAGTGCGGGGTCGGGCTGCACGCCGTCGACCGCGGGGTCGCCATCCACCGCGGCACCCGTGTCGGGGTGCAGGCGCAGGTTCTGCCCGGTGCTGGACACCACGCGGATGCGGTCCGCCGCCGGGTTGAAGTCAAAGCCGAACGCCGCGCCGTTGAGCGCGAGCACCGCAGGCGCTGCGCCCACGGGTTTCAGCGCGCCGGTCGGGATGTCCAGTGTGTACAACCGCCCAGCTTGCGACAGCGCATACAACACCCCGCGCGCCACCCGAAAATCGATACCCACCAGGCGCTCGCCCGCGGCCAAGCCGGTGACGGGGCGGCGCTCCAGAATGCGATCAGGCTGCCCGGCATTGAACGTGATGAGTTCGTGCGAAGCCGTCACCGCCACCACCAATTCGCGCTGGGCTGCCCCCGGCGCGGGGGGCGCCGCGCAACCCGCCAGCAACGACGAAACCACCAGCGCGCCCCAAACGGAACGGCGGACCAAGGGGCGGAAAAAACGGTTCATACAAAGCCTCGCATCTGTAACCGGGTTATACCCGAGGGACTTTTGCCCCGCAGCCCCGGGGGTAACCCTTGGCAGGGGTAAATTCATCAATTTTTATAGCTATCAGCGCTTTACCCATAAGCGCTAGAGGCACTTTTTGCTCAAAACAGCGATGCAGTGACCTGTTTCACTTTCGCTC
>NZ_JBKBTV010000065.1:0-24790 GCF_046291265.1 Acidovorax sp.
AGGTTCTTCACCAGCTTGGTCTGGGCGGCACCACCGACGCGCGACACCGAGATACCGGCGTTGATGGCGGGGCGGATACCGGCGTTGAACAGGCTGGTTTCCAGGAAGATCTGGCCGTCCGTGATCGAGATCACGTTGGTAGGAACGAAGGCGGACACGTCGCCGGCTTGCGTTTCGATGATGGGCAGTGCCGTCAGCGAACCGGTCTTGCCCTTGACTTCACCCTTGGTGAAGGCTTCGACGTAGTCGGCATTCACGCGGGCTGCGCGCTCGAGCAGGCGGCTGTGGAGATAGAACACGTCGCCAGGGTAGGCTTCGCGGCCCGGTGGGCGGCGCAGCAGCAGCGACACTTGGCGGTATGCAACAGCTTGCTTGGACAGGTCGTCATAAACGATCAGGGCGTCCTGGCCGCGGTCGCGGAAGTATTCGCCCATCGTGCAGCCCGAGTAGGCCGACACGTACTGCATGGCAGCCGATTCGGAGGCCGATGCGGCCACCACAATCGTGTAGTCCATGGCACCGGCTTGTTCCAGTGCGCGCACCACGTTCTTGATCGACGAAGCCTTCTGGCCAATGGCGACGTAGATGCAGCTGACGCCCTGGCCCTTCTGGGCGATGATGGCGTCGATGGCCACGGCCGTCTTGCCGGTCTGGCGGTCACCAATGATCAGCTCGCGCTGGCCACGGCCCACGGGCACCATGGAGTCGATGGACTTCAGGCCGGTCTGCAGGGGCTGGTCCACCGATTTACGGGCGATCACGCCCGGAGCGACCTTTTCGATCACGTCGGTGAGCTTGGCGTTGATAGGGCCCTTGCCGTCGATAGGCTGGCCCAGGGCGTTCACCACGCGGCCGATCAGCTCAGGGCCAACCGGCACTTCCAGGATGCGGCCCGTGCACTTGACGGTGTCGCCTTCGGAGATGTGTTCGTACTCACCCAGAATCACGGCGCCGACAGAGTCGCGTTCGAGGTTCAGAGCCAGGCCGTAGGAGGGCTGGCCGTCCTTGGTGGCAGGGAACTCAAGCATTTCGCCGGCCATCACGTCCGACAGGCCGTGCACGCGCACGATACCGTCAGACACGGACACTACGGTGCCCTGATTGCGGATATCGCTGCTGGCAGCCAGACCTTCGATGCGGCTCTTGATGAGTTCAGAAATTTCTGCGGGATTGAGTTGCATGACTCTTTCCTTCTTTCTTTGGTTCGCTGTCCTCGCCGCGCGTTACGCGGTGAGGGCCGCTTTCATTTGTTCAAGACGGGCCTTGACCGAAGTGTCCAGCACCTCGTCACCCACCACTACGCGAATGCCGCCAATCAAAGACTCGTCCTGTTGAACGGCGAGATTGAGCTTGCGGCCAAAGCGCTTTTCCAGCGCTGCGCCGACCTCAGACAGTGCGGCACTGTCCATGGGAAAGGCGCTGTACACCACGGCATCCGAAGAGCCGCTGCGGCGATTCACGAGGGCACGAAACTGCGCAGCCACTTCCGGAAGCGCGTTGAGGCGCCCGTTGTCGATGACCGTGCGCAGGAAGTTCTTGGCCGTATCGGACAGCGCCGAACGCGCAACACCCGCGACCACAGCAAACACTTGGTCTGCCGTCACCTTGGGGTTGTCTGCCAGCTGACGCAACTGCGGGTTGGCAGCGATGGCCGCCAGTTCATCGACCCAGGCAGCAGTGCTGACCAGATCCATGCCCGCACCCGAAGTAGCGGCCTTGAACAGGGCTTCCGCGTAAGGGCGGGCAATGGTGGCGAGTTCAGCCATGTGTGTCCCCTTACAGCTCGGTCTTCAAGCGGTTGAGCAAGTCGGCGTGGACGCCGGCATTGACTTCCTTGCGGAGAATCTGCTCAGCACCCTTGACGGCCAGCGCGGCGACCTGCTCACGCAGGGCTTCGCGGGCTTGCACCGTTTGCTGTTCGGCTTCGGCACGGGCGGAAGCGACAATCTTGTTGCCCTCTTCCGTGGCGCGTGACTTGGCTTCTTCGATGATGGCCTGGGCACGTCGGTCGGCGTCCGCAAGACGCGAGGCCGTTTCGTTGCGCGCCTGCGACAATTCCTTCTCGACGCGCTGGTTGGCAGCGGTCAGTTCGGACTTGGCACGGTCGGCAGCAGCGAGGCCTTCGGCGATTTTCTGGGCTCGTTCATCCAACGCCTTCGCGATCGGGGGCCACACGAATTTCATCGTGAACCACACCAGAATCAAGAAGACGATGGCCTGAACGAACAGGGTCGCATTGATACTCACGGCAACACCTTTCTAGAGTGGCGTTGAACGGGACTTACTTGGGCAGGTTGGCCAAGAATGTCGAAGCGAAGGGGTTGGCGAACGCGAACAGCAGAGCAATAGCCACGCCGATCAGGAAAGCAGCGTCGATCAGACCGGCCAAGATGAACATCTTGGTTTGCAGTTCATTGATCAGCTCAGGCTGACGTGCCGACGATTCGAGGAACTTGCCACCCATCAGTGCGATACCGATGGAAGCGCCGATAGCGCCCAGACCAACGATCAGACCACAAGCCAGAGCGACGAGACCGAGAATGTTTTCCATGATGACTCCTGAGTAAAAAAGAAAAGTTAAAGAAAGAAAAAACGAAAGGGAAACTTAGTGCGCGTTGTGCGCCTGACCAAGGTAGATCAGTGCCAGCATCATGAAGATGAATGCTTGCAGCGAGATCACCAGAATGTGGAACAGCGTCCAGATGGTGCCAGCGATGACGTGGCCCACAGGCAGCAGCACACCCGACAGCGACAGTGCAGCCGCACCACCCATCAGGGCAATCAGCATGAACACCAGCTCGCCAGCGTACATGTTGCCGAACAACCGCATGCCATGCGACACGGTGTTGGCGACATATTCAATGATCTGCATGAGCAGATTGATCACGCCCAGGATCAGGGCGAAGATGGGATTCTTGCTGGTGCCAAACGGGGCCGACACGAGTTCATGCGCCCAGCCGCCAGCGCCCTTGATCTTGACGCTGTACCAGAACCGGAGGATCAGGACCGCAAACGCCAGACCCAGCGTAGTGGAGAGGTCGGCCGTGGGCACAACACGCAGATAGGCGTGGTGAGGATCGTGGCCCGCAGCACCGTAAATTTGCGCCCAGATGGCCGGCAGCAGATCGACCGGGATCATGTCCATGAAGTTCATCAGGAAAATCCAGACGAACACGGTCAGACCCAAGGGAGCGATGAACTTGCGGCTCTCAGCGTTGTGGATGTTGGCCTTGGCTTGGTTGTCCACCATTTCGACCAGCATTTCCACCGCGGCCTGGAAACGGCCTGGAACACCAGACGTTGCCTTGCGGGCTGCAGACCAGAGAATCAAAAGTGTGAGAGCACCCAGAACCAAACCAACAATGATCGAGTCGTAATTGAAGACGGTGAAATCAACAATTTTGGTCTGGTTGACGTTTTGAAGATGCTGCAGGTGGTGAACGATGTATTCACTTGCAGTCGGAGCGTGCGCTTCTGCGGCCATCGGACAACTCTTCTCTATATCAATCGGTTTTTCGGACACCAGGCCGCACCAACAGTGCCACCCAGTACGTTTTCATCGTGATCACCATACCCACCACGAGAGCCATCCAGCTCAAGCCCGGGACGACCCAAGGTGCCGCCGCAAGCAGCGCCACCGTCAGCACGATCTTGGCAATTTCCCAACCAAAGAACCCCACCATGGCTGCACGCGGATTGGTCGACGCCTTGTGACGCAACACACCACGGGCAAACAAGGCCGCAGGAACCACCACCGCCAGTGCGCCGTAAGCTGCAGACCAGCCTACCCCCACACTGCCTGTCAGAACCCAGGCCACGAGGGCCACCAATATTCCGACCAGTGCCTGCCCCGCCACCACCTTCCACACAGAGATGGGAGGATTGCGACGGCGCCACACTGCAGCTTCATCAGCCGTCAGGGGCTTGAAGTCAGATTCTTCAGCCTCAGTTTCCGTCTCAGGGGCGATTGTTTTCATTGTTCAATGACGCCCGCGTTACAGACTGCAACTTTCACAAAGCCTCTAATTATAAGTAAAAACCCATGCCACCCGACAAAGACCCGCAACCGCGGCACGAAACCAGTGCGCCCGCGCGCATTGTTGTGGTGATGGGCCAACGGCTTTGGAGGTACGCGGAACGCGCCGATGCACCGATTTGGCGCATGCAGAATGCACGCTGCTCGTCGCACCCACATCCCGCTACCGCACAATGGCCAAGCCGATTCAGCTATTGAAATCGCAGCAAACATACCAGCACCTTCCACCATGACCTCCTCTACCCCGCCCCCCGCAAACGGCCTGGACACACAGGCTACCGATCAACGCAAGGATTCGCTGATCGAATACCCCTCCCAATTTCCGATCAAAGTCATGGGAGTCAAGGTCGACGGCTTTGTGCATGCCGTCACCGAGCTGGCCCGCAAGTTTGATCCGACCTTCGACGCTGGCACCATTGAACTGCGCGACAGCCGCGGTGGCAATTACCTCGGAGTAACTATCACCATCACGGCCACCAGCCGCGAGCAGCTCGACGATCTGTACCGCGCCCTGTCCTCGCACCCCTTGGTCAAAGTGGTGTTGTAAGCACCCGGTCTGGCCCGAAGTCCTCGCATGACCATCGACACCCACAACCTCGGCCGCGCGGACTACGCCTCCACCGTGCAGGCCATGCAGGACTACACCGCCCAGCGCACGGCAGATACGCCGGACGCATTGTGGGTCTGCGAACACGCTCCGGTGTTTACCCAAGGGCTGGCGGGCAAAAGCGATCACTTGCTCCACCCGGGCGCTATCCCGGTGGTGGCCACCAACCGCGGTGGTCAAGTCACATTCCACGGACCAGGCCAGGTGGTCGCCTACCCGCTGATAGACCTGCAGCGTGCTGGTTATTTCGTCAAGGAATACGTTTACCGCGTGGAAGAGGCCGTGATCCGCACGCTGGCGCACTTTGGCATCACAGGCCACCGCGTCGGTGGCGCACCTGGCATTTATGTGCGCCTTGACGACCCCCACAGCCACGCCATGCTGCCCCAGCGGCCGCAAAAGCGCGTGGACGTGTCAGCACCCATCCCGGATTTTGAAGGCCTGGGCAAGATCGCTGCACTGGGCATCAAGGTCAGCCGCCACAGCACCTACCACGGTGTGGCACTCAACGTGGCGATGGACCTGGAGCCCTTCGCGCGCATCAACCCTTGCGGTTACGCAGGTTTGCAAACGGTGGACCTTTCTACAATCGGGGTCCAAACCACCTGGGACGAAGCCGCGCAGGTGCTGGGCCAGCAGCTCAGCATCCGTCTCGCGCGTTGATCTCTCTTACACGCTGCCTACACGCCATGAGCACCCCTGAAGTCGTCCGCGAAGCGCAATCCACCGAAGACTACAACCCGCTCGCCAAGCAAAAGGCTGCGGCCAAGCTGTCGCGCATTCCGATCAAAGTGGAACGCGGCGAAGTGCTGAAAAAGCCCGAGTGGATTCGCGTCAAGGCGGGCAGCCCCACCACGCGCTTTTACGAGATCAAAGAGATCCTGCGCGAGCACAAGCTCCACACCGTGTGCGAAGAAGCCTCGTGCCCCAACATCGGTGAATGTTTTGGCAAGGGCACGGCCACGTTCATGATCATGGGCGACAAGTGCACCCGCCGCTGCCCGTTCTGCGACGTGGGCCATGGCCGCCCCGACCCGCTGGACAAGGACGAACCGCTCAACCTGGCCAAGACCATTGCGGCACTCAAGCTCAAGTACGTGGTGATCACCAGCGTGGACCGCGACGACCTGCGCGATGGCGGCAGCGGGCATTTTGTGGAATGCATCCAGAACATCCGCGAGCTGTCGCCCACGACGCAGATCGAGATCCTGGTGCCCGACTTCCGCGGCCGTGACGACCGCGCGCTCGAAATCCTGAAAGCCGCGCCGCCCGACGTGATGAACCACAACCTGGAAACCGCGCCGCGTTTGTACAAGGAAGCGCGTCCCGGCTCCGATTACCAGTTCAGCCTGAACCTGCTCAAGAAGTTCAAGGCGCTGCACCCCAAGGTGCCGACCAAGAGCGGCATCATGGTGGGCCTGGGCGAAACCGACGAAGAGATCCTGCAGGTGATGCGCGACATGCGCGAACACCACATCGACATGCTGACCATCGGCCAGTACCTGTCGCCCAGCAACAGCCACCTGCCAGTGCGCCGCTACGTGCACCCCGACACCTTCAAGATGTTCGAGGAAGAGGCCTACAAGATGGGCTTTAGCCACGCGGCGGTGGGCGCCATGGTGCGCAGCAGCTACCACGCCGACCAGCAGGCACACGCTGCGGGCGTGTAGCCCCGCGACCCAAACAAACCAACCAACCAGCGAACCCGATGGCCCCAGCTGGATTGCTCTCGCTGCGGCACTACGGCGCGTCGCCGGGCAGCCACAGCCACGACCACTTTCAGATCTTGCTGGGCCTCTCGGGCGCGCTGGAGCTGGAGGTCTCCGGGCGGGGGGTGCGCCTGGCACCTGGCGGCGGTTGCGTGATTGCCCCGGGGGATCGCCACGACTTTCAGTCCTCTCGCGGCAGTGTGTGCCTGGTGCTCGACACCACACATCCCGCGTGGGCGCAGTGCGCCGTGCAGCCCGGCAACGCCGCGCCGCCTGCGGACGCCCTGCCGCTGGCGCGCTACCTGGCCAGTGCGTTGCAACAGGGCCGCCCGCTGGCCGCCACACACGGCCCGGCCCTGCTGCTGGAGGCGTGGCTGCAAGGTTCTGCGCAATACAACATCCCACCAAGAGACGCGTCACGCCGACGCAGCATTGACTGGGCGGCGCTGCAGCAATGGGCGGCACAGCAGTGGCACCGCGACGTGTGCGTGGCCGACCTGGCGGCGCAGGTGCACCTGAGCCCCAGCCAGTTTGCCGCGCGCTGCCGCGAAGCGCACGGCATGGGCGCCATGGCCTGGCTGCGCGACCAGCGCATGGCGCAGGCCCGGCTGCTGCGCAGCGGTGGCATGCCCGTGGCCGAGGTGGCGCGCCGCACGGGATACCGCTCTCCCTCGGCGCTCACCGCAGCGCTGCGCCGCGCAAACCCTTGAATTGCACCGACCGTTGACGCGCGACGACAGACCGCCGTTGCGCGACGATCGCGGGCGACGGGCCCGCGTAAGCTCCGCACCATGCAAGCCAATCTGTACGCCCTGGGCGCCATCGCGCTGTGGGCCTCCCTCGCCTCGCTGGGGGTGTCGCTCACCCACGTGCCTCCGTTTTTGCTCACGGGCATCGCGCTCATCATCGGCAGCGTGCCGGCGTGGCCCTTTGTGCTGCGTGACCCGTCGCAGTGGCGCATTCCGCTGCGTACGTTGGCATTGGGGGTGTACGGCCTCTTCGCCTACCACTTTCTGCTGTTCATCGCGTTGCGCAACGCGCCGCCCGTAGAAGCCAACCTGGTCAACTACCTGTGGCCGCTGTTCATCGTGGTGCTCTCGCCCGTGGTGCTGCCCGGCGTGTCGCTGCGCCTGCCCCACGTGCTGGCGGCGCTGCTGGGCTTTGGGGGTGCAGCCATTGCGATCGTGGGCGGCCGCGAGCTGAGCGGCACGCTGGCCTGGGGCTACCTGCCCGCGCTGGCTGCAGCGTTCATCTGGGCCACGTACTCCCTTTTGACCAAGCGCGTGGCGGCTTTTCCGACCACGGCGATCGGCTTGTTCGGGCTGGTGTCGGGGGTGCTGTCGCTGTTGTGCCACGTGGCGCTGGAGCCTGCGGTGTCGCTGCAGGCACGTGACTGGGTGCTGTTGGCGGTGCTCGGCCTGGGGCCGCTGGGGGCGTCGTTTTTTATGTGGGACAAGGCGCTGAAGCTGGGCGACGCGCGGCACATCGGCATCTTGAGCTACATCACGCCCCTGGCGTCCACCGCGCTGCTGATGGTGGTGAGTGGCCGCCCGTTCACCTGGAGCATTGCACTCGCCACCATGATGATCATCAGCGCGGCGGTGATGGGAATGCGGGCACGCTGACCCAAGAATATGAGTCAAATTGGCCTCTAGCGCTTATGCAGCAAGCGCTAGCAGCTATCAAATCAGGAGTTTCTGCATCACTCGCCTATGACGCCAGCAAGGTGGCGGGCTCGTCCCCTTCGAGCACCTGCTGCGCCCACGGTGCCAGCTTGCGGGTGTCGGCGCGCAACACCTCTTGTTTGATGGCCAGGATCTGCGCCGGGTGCATCGAAAAGCTGCGCAGGCCCAGGCCCAGCAGCAGGCGGGTCATGGTCACGTCGCCCGCCGTTTCGCCGCACACACACACACTTTTGCCCTGGCGCTCGCCTTCGGCAATCACATCGGCCACCAGGCGCAGCACGGCGGGGTGCAGCGGGTCATAGAGGTGCGCCACGGCCTCGTCGGCCCGGTCAATGGCCAGCGTGTACTGGATCAGGTCGTTGGTGCCGATGGACAAAAAGTCGAAATATTTGAGGAAGGTGCGCACCATGAGCGCCGCCGCGGGCACCTCGATCATGGCGCCCAGTTGTACCGGGCCATACGGCACGCCCCGCGCATCCAGCTCGGCGCGGGCCAGCTCGACCTGGGCCAGCGTCTGCTGGATCTCGTGCGTGTGCGCCAGCATGGGGAACAGCAGGTTGACCTTGCCATGCGCCGCCGCACGCAGCACGGCGCGCAGCTGGGTGCGAAACATCGCCGGGTCGGCCAGGCTCCAGCGGATGGCGCGCAGGCCCAGGGCTGGGTTCAGGTGGTTGTCCTTGTGGGCCTTGTGGTCTAGCGGCTTGTCGGCGCCCACGTCGATGGTGCGGATGGTGACGGGCAGGCCTTGCATGCCGTCGATGGCCTCGCAGTAGGCGCGGTACTGCTCGTCTTCGCCGGGCAGGTTGCCGGTCTTGCCCATGAACAGGAATTCGCTGCGGAACAGGCCCACACCCACGGCCCCGGCGCGCACGGCGGCTGGAGCGTCGCCGGGTTGTTCGATGTTGGCCAGCAGCTCGACCTTGTGGCCGTCGATGGTGATGGCCGGGGTGTGCCGCAGACGCGCCAGGCGCTCGCGCTCCAGCTCGACCTGGCGCTGGCGAAAGCCGTACTCGGCCAGGATGATGGGCGAGGGGTCGACGATGATCACGCCCGCGTCGCCGTCGATGATGACCCAGTCGTCCTGGCGCACTAACTGGCTGGCGCTGCGCGCGCCCACCACCGCGGGGATGTCCATGCTGCGTGCGACGATGGCGGTGTGGCTGGTCTTGCCGCCCACATCGGTCACAAAACCTGCAAACACGCTTTGCTTGAACTGCAGCATGTCGGCGGGAGACAGGTCGTGTGCCACCAACACCAGGGGCACGTCCACCGTGTCGTCCAGCAGCAAGTCTTGCTGCGTCTTGCGGCGCGGGCTGCTGGTAGGCGGTGCCACGGGGCTGGCCACGCCTTTCATGTAGCGCAGGATGCGCTCGACCACCTGTTCGAGGTCGGCCTTGCGTTCGCGCAGGTACTCGTCCTCCATCTCGTCGAACTGGCGCGCGATGACTTCGAGCTGCGTGGTTAGCGCCCATTCGGCGTTGTACAAGCGCTCGGTGATCCAGTGTTTGACGCCGCCCGTGAGGGCCTCGTCCTGCAACAGCATCAGGTGCACGTCGAGCAGCGCGGTCAGTTCATGCGGCGCATCGGCAGGCATGTCGGTCTGCAGGCGCTGCAGCTCCTCGACCACGGCATTGCGCCCGTTGCGCACGCGCTCGATCTCGCCCTCGACCTGCTCGGGCTGCACAAAATAGTGCGCCACATCCACGCGGCTGGAGGCCACCAGCACCGCACGGCCGATGGCGATGCCGCGTGCGACGGCGAGACCGTGGACTGAGAAAGTCATTCACCCTCACCAAATTTGTCGGCGATCAAAGCAAGCAAGGCATCCATGGCCTCCTGCTCACGGTCACCATGGGTTTCCAGCTCTACCTCCGAGCCCAGGCCCGCCGCCAACATCATCACGCCCATGATGCTTTTGGCGTTGATGCGGCGGTCGCCACGGCTCATGAAAACGTCACACGGAAAGCTGCCTGCCAGCTTGGTGAGCTTGGCCGACGCGCGGGCGTGCAGGCCCAATTTATTGCTGATGGTCGTACGAGTCTTGATCATGTCGGTTTCGGCGGTTCTGATTCTGCGGTGCGGAGATGGCCACCTGCATCACCCCTTGTGTGCCACCCACCACCGCGCGGGTGACGACGGAGTCAAGGGGCTCGGTGCGGTAGCTCACGGCGCGCAGCAGCATGGGCAAATTCACCCCCGTCACCAGCCGCGAGCGCACGCCATCCACAAGTCGCTGCGCAATGTTGCACGGAGTGGCGCCAAACACGTCGGTCAGCACCAGGGTCGAATCGGCACCCAATTGGTCGAGCAGGATGCGTGCCTGCGCCAGCGACTCTTCGGGCGGCTGGTTGGGCTGTACATCCAGCGCGGTCACGCTGCTGCCGCAATCGGGAAACACGTGCAGCGCACATTCGCGCAGCGCATGGGCCAGCGGGGCGTGGGCAATGATGAGGATGCTGATAGTGCTCATGGCGTGGAGGTTGAAAGGACATTATGGCGCTGCCCCCGCAGCAGGAACCACGCATAGGCCGCCACGTTGCATGCCAGGTACACGCCCATGGCCGCCTGGAACGATGGCACGGTCGACAGGCCTGCGGCGGCAAACGCATCCACCGCCAGGCCAATGCCCCACTGCACCACAAACACGCCCGCAAAGATGACCAGGTTGTATGCCGACAACGCCCGCCCGGCCAGCGCCTGCGGAAACGCCATGGCCACTGCGGGTTGCGACAGCGAGACAAAGGTGCACGACACACAAAACAGCGCCCACGCACCACCACCCGCCTGCGGCCCCGCGACGATGATGCCCAGCAACACCACCAGGCACAGCGGCAGGCCCGCGGCCATCAACCGGTCAGCCCCCAGGCCCTTGCGCAGCAACCACGGGCTGACCATGCCCCAGGTCCAGAACGTGCACAGCATGGAGACATTGATCCAGAACAGACCCGTCGCTGACTCCAGCGGTGTGTAGCCCGCCACCCGCTGCATCCACGGCCCGGCCCACAGTGTTTGCATGGCCACCATGCCGCCGTAGACAAAAAAGCCCAGGGGCGCCAGGCGCTGAAAGTACGGGTGGCGCCACACCATGGCGTAGCCCTCGGGCACCGGCCCGTCGCCTGCCACCTGCGACCCGTCTCCGCCCACCGGCTTGGGGGCACGGCCCCAACTGGGCACCCACACCGCAATCACCACCATCGACAGCGCAATCAGCCCAGCCAGCCCCCAGAACAAGGGCCGCCAGCCCATCAACGGCAGCGCCCACTGCACGGGCAGCGTGGACGCCACCATCCCGAGCGACCCCGTCATCAACATCCAGGAGTTGGCGCGCATCTGGGCCGTCGGATCCAACCAGCGCCGGTAGCCCGTCAGCGGCGCCATCAGGCAGGCGCTGACGCCCGCACCACACAACACGCGCCCCGCCAGCAGGCCCGAAAACCCGGTCGCCACCGAAAACACCAGGCTGCCCGCCACCGCCACGCCCAAAAAGCCCAGTGCCACCTTCTTGGGGCCATGGCGATCCAGCCAGGTGCCCAGGGGCAACTGCGTGGCCGCAAACCCCAGAAAATACCCACCCGCCAGCAACCCCAGATCGCTGGCCTGCAGCGTGAATTCTTCTGCCAGCGTGGGCGCCAGGGTGGCGGTCACCGCCCGCACCAAGGCCGATAAAAAGTACGCAAAGGCAAACGCCAGAAACACGATGACGGCGGTGCGCCGCGGGAGCACGCCGCTCATTGCAACGCCAACCCGGCAAAGAACTGGTCGGCTACCTCTGGCCGGGGCTTGGGGGTGTAGACCACGGCGTGGTACAGCCGCACCTGCGGCCCCACGGTACGCGCAAACCACACGCCCTGCGCCGCGACGGCGCTGCCGTCCGCACGTTGTCCTTGAATGGTGGTGCGTACCGATTGCGGCACGGGCAATACGCCCGGGGGCGCATACGGCGCGTCGACTGCAGTGGCGGCAGCACCCTGCCCCAGGTTGGCCAGCACAGCGCTGCGCCAGTGCGTCAGCGCGGCGCCCACTTGGGAGGGGTCGGTCAGCGCCGCGTGCGACACCGCAAAGGTGGCGCCGTCGGCATCGCAGCCCACCATGGACAACTCCACGGGTGCGCCCGCCAGTTCGACGTGGCGCGTGGCCCGGTCAGGCTTGCAAGGCAGCGTGATGGTGAGCGCGGCGTCGGGCAACGGTACGTTGCGCCAGTTCAGCGCGGGGCTGCAGCCCGCAAGCAGCAGCAGGGCAGTGGCGCCCGTCAGTGTCCAATTCATTGGGTCGATTATCGGCAGTGCCGCCCATGTTTGGTGCACGGGCCCGTCAAACCCGTTGCGGCACCGAACTTTTGCGGCGCGCCCGAGTCCACCCCCGCTGTGAACCGGGGCGCTGCCACGCTGGTAGAGGCCCCGGTACCGCGTCCGGCACAATGCCGGTTTGGGCGAGGCCCTTGTTCTGGATGGATGGTGAAGTCATGGCGATCAAGCATTGGGCAGCAGGTGTGGCGGTGGCGGCGTTTGCGGCCGTTGGCGCCTATGTGTATCTGGACACCGGCCGTGCCGCGGCGCCTGCATCGACCTTTGTGCTGCTGGACGGCTCCAGCAAAACCACCGCAGACATGCAGGGCAAGGTCACCTTGGTGAACTTCTGGGCCACCAGCTGCACCACCTGCGTGGCCGAAATGCCGGAGATTGTGGCCACGTACAACAAGTACCAAAGCCAGGGCTTTGACACCGTGGCGGTCGCCATGAGCTACGACCCACCCAGCTACGTGGTGAACTTTGCCGAAACCCGCAAACTCCCCTTCAAGGTCGCCATCGACAACACCGGCGCCGTGGCCCATGCCTGGGGCGACGTGCGGCTGACGCCCTCCACCTTCATCGTGAACAAACGCGGTGAGATCGTGAAGACCTTTGTCGGCGCTCCCAACTTCCCCGAACTGCATCAGCTCATCGAGAAGCTGCTGGCGGAGACCTGAACGGTTTCTGTCTTTGCAAAAAACAAAAGGCCGATTTCCTATGAAATCGGCCTTTTTCGCTTATGCAGCAAGCGCTGATAGCTATTGATTTTGCGATATGGCATCCACAACTGGCGCTTCCCAGACCAGCGGACGCCGCGCAAGGGCCGCCAAGCCGCGTGGGCGGCGCTTCGCTTGCGTGCGCTGGCGTCGTCCCCCTTCCCGGAGCGCGTAGCGCGCAGAGAGAAGGGGGAAGCGGCACAGCCGCTTAGGGGATTGGACACTATTTCGCGCGGTAGTTGTCGTGGCAGGCTTTACAGGTGCCTGCCGCGGCGCCAAACGCGGTCTTGAGGTTGTCGAGATTGCCCGTCTTGGCAGCAGCCGCCAGCTTGATCGATTCGGCTTCCAGCTTCTCGGAGTGTTCTTTGAACTTGGCCTGCTCGGTCCAGATTTCAGGCAGCGCCTTGGTCGGAGCGCCCTTGTCGGTGCCCGGGCCAAACCCCGCCCACGGCAACTTGGCCATCTGAACCACCACATCGGCGTTGTCTTGCGCCACCTTGGCGTCAAACGGCACACGGCCATTGGCCATGGCGCCCAGGCGACTGAAGTGCTGGCCCATCACAAACAACGCGCTTTGGCGGTATTTGATGGCGTCTTCAGCTTTGGCAAACTGCGCAGACGCTGGTGCCGACAGGGTCAGGGCGGCAGCGGCAAGGGTGAACGCGGCAAGTGCTTTCATGAGAGCTTCCTTTTTTCGTGGGGGACAGAAACTACAGGGGCGGTTGGCAGTATGCCGGTTTGCCTGCTTTTACGCAGCCTGCAGGCTTCCGGACAAACCCCCAGTCCCGCACAATGCCATCATTTCGCCCCACCCAACGCCCAAGCAACCCACCCACCCACACCATGACGACGCCACACACCGTACGCATCTGGGACCTTCCCACCCGCATCTTTCACTGGACACTGGCCGCCAGCGTGATCGCGCTGGTGATCACAGCCAAGGTCGGTGGAAACGCCATGGAGTGGCATTTCCGGCTTGGGCATCTGGTGCTTGCACTGCTCGTGTTTCGCATCGTCTGGGGCCTGATTGGAGGTCGGTGGTCCCGGTTTGCCGCGTTTGTGTACGCCCCGGCCCGGCTGGTGCGCTACCTGCGCGGCACGCCACACCCCGAAGACAGCGTGGGCCACAGCCCGCTGGGCGCACTGTCGGTCTTTGCGCTGCTGGCGGTGTTGGTGGCGCAAGTGGGCACCGGCCTGCTCAGCGATGACGAGATCGCCTTTGCCGGACCACTGACCCGTTTTGTCTCCAACGCTGTTGTCGGCCAGGCCACCGGGTACCACAAGGAAATCGGCCAGTACCTCGTGTTGGGCCTGGTGGCACTGCATGTGCTGGCCATCCTGTTCTATGTGCTGGTGCGCAAACAGCGGCTGGTTCGCCCCATGCTGCACGGAGACAAGGCCTTGACCCACCCAGTGACCGCTTCGCGCGACGACATGCTGACCCGGGCCATCGCGCTGGTTGTGCTGGCCCTGAGCGTGGGGTTGGCATGGTGGGTTTCGTCCCTAGTCCAGTGAATCTGAGAAATCGGCGGTACGTGAGCGCCTGGCCGCCCCGCAGGTTAGGCGGCGGGCGCAGCCGGGTTGGTCACCCGGCGAGCACGGCAACGACGCATGCGGGCCAGCCAGGCACTCACCCGAAGGGCCGGAGCTGCACAGGACGCATGGCAGCGTTGCATTCCTTGCCAAGGCGGCCAGCCTTGGCTGCGGCCTGCGCCTTGCCCTGCACCCCGTGCAGCACCGGCGTACTGCCGATTTCCCGGTTTCACTGGACTAGTGCCAGGGGCCGCCACGCCGCAGGGTGCAGATTCTGAAAATATGAGTCAAATTGGCCTCTAGCGCTTATTCCATAAGCGCTAGCAGCTATCAAATTAGGATTAATGCACAACACGGCCTCTACCGCTCAACGCCCCTGCAGCACCCGCACCGCTTGCGGCAGCGACTGCACACCGGGCATGAAGTGGTCGATGGTGGCGCCCAGCACCACGGCGCAGACCAGCGCGCCCAGCAGCGGCTTCCAGGTCAGGCGCACGGCGGCACTCAGCCAGCCTTCGCGCTCCACGCCCACGGCGGCGCGGGCTGTGGCCACCGAGAACGCCAGCTCGACCGCCACGGTCAACAACACGTCCCACCCAAAGAACAGCATGGCCAGCGAGCCCGCGCCAAAAATCAGCGCGGCACCAATGAGGAAGATGGCCACCACCGGCACCACCACCACCGCACCTTCGTCGGCGCTGCCAATGGCGTCCGCCGCGCCGCTGGCCAGGTCGCCCAAGGCGCTGGAGTCGCTGCTGCTGCCCGAGCCCGCGTTGGACAACCCCGATGTCCAGCCCCCGCCAAAGTCGCCCGACGCGCCACCGCCCCCAAAGTCGCCGCCGCCGGTGCGCGGCAGCGGCACCTGTCCGCCGCCCCCTGACGAATTGCCGCTGGGCCACGAAATGTCGGGCAGGTCTCCGCCCCCACCGTCCCCCGTCGCATCACGCCGCCGCACCAGCCGCGACGCCCAGGCGCGCAGCAGCAGCAAATATCCCAGGTACCCCACCGTCAACGTCACCAAATAGCGCAGCGCCAGCGTGTCCACCCCCAGCAGCAGTTGCACGTGGGAGGTGCACCACATCAGCACCAGCGTGAAGCTGCCAATCAGCAACCCGTGCAAACGCAGGCTGTAGCGCTGCTGCAGGGTGCGCGCCACATGGTGGTGGGGCATGCGCACAGAGCGCCAGTTGGACGTCTTGGCGGTGCTTTTGGACTTGCTGTTGCTGCTGCGGTCGCTGCGGGATGTGGCCATGGAAGGGACGCGGTGCGGTTGAAAAAATGGGCACTGCGGCACGGGTGGCCCGCCAGCGCAGCGCCATTTCACACCAGTTTTATGCGCCGGACACGCCACACCGGCCGTGTTCCGTGAAGTTGTCGGCGCCAGGGCGCATTCCGTTCACGCAGCGCCATCCACCACCGTGGGCACCCGCTGCGCCAGCGCACACATCAGTTCATACCCCACCGTGCCCGCCGCTTGCGCCACCTCGTCGATGGACAGCACCGCACCGTTGCTGGCGCGGCCCCACAGCGTGACCTCGCTGCCAAAACCGACATCGGTGCCCAGTTGCATACCGCTGGCGATCAACGGCGTGAGGTCCACCGTCACCATGTCCATGCTGACCCGCCCCACCAGGCGGGTGCGCACGCCGTTGACCAGCACGGGCGTGCCGGTGTCGCAGTGGCGGGGGTAGCCGTCGGCATACCCGCAGGCCGCCACGCCAATGGTCAGCGGGCCATCGGCCGTGAAGCGCGAGCCATAACCCACGGTATCGCCCGCCTGCAGCTGCTGCACCGCCAGGATGCGCGTGGACAGTGTCATGGTGGGCTGCAGGCCCCAGTGGCTGGCGTTGTTTTCGGGAAAGTCCGGCGCACTGCCGTACATCACGATGCCCGCGCGCACCCAGTCGGCACGCACCCCGGCAGCGGCGGCGTGGCGAAGGGTGGCGGCGCTGTTGGAGAGGCTGCGTTCGCCCGGCAGATCTTCAGCCGCTGTGCCGAAAGCCGCCATCTGGTGCGCAATGCCGCGGGGGCCGTCGGCATCGCTGAAGTGGGTCATGAACGAGATTTCATCGACCTGCGGCAGCGCATTGAGCCGCGCCCAGGCGCTGCGGTAGCGCTGCGGCGTAAAGCCCAGCCGGTTCATGCCCGAGTTCATCTTGAGGAACACGCGGTGCGGCACCTGCGTCTTGTGGGCGGCCAGCATGTCGATCTGTTCGTCGCAGTGCACGGCGTGCCACAGCCCGAGGCGCGAGCACAGCTCCAGGTCGCGCGGCTCGAACACGCCCTCCAGCAGCAGGATGGGGCCGCGCCAGCCCAGCTGGCGCACGCGCTCGGCCTCGGCCAGGTCCAGCAGCGCAAACCCATCGGCGCCGCGCAAGCCCTCAAACACCCGCTCAATGCCATGGCCATACGCGTTGGCCTTGACCACCGCCCAGACCTTGGCGTCCGGAACCGCCTGGCGAACGCGCTCCAGGTTGTTGTGCAGTGCGGCGGTGTGAATCGTGGCTTGAATGGGACGGGGCATGGAGAAGGACCAGGTCGTTGTCAGTGAATTACCGGGGAATTACCAGGGGATTACGCGGAGGATTCTGGCACTGCGGCCGTTTATCCGCGTGATATAACCGCCTGTCCCCCGCTACGATTCCTCACATTTACCAGGACATCAGCCCAACTGATGCACCCAACAGCCATTCGATGAAGCGCGGCTTTTACACCATCATGTCGGCGCAGTTTTTCAGCTCGCTGGCCGACAACGCACTCTTCGTCGCCGCCGTTGAACTCTTGCGCACAGGGGGAGCCCCCGAGTGGCAACGCGCCGCTCTGGTGCCGATGTTTGCGCTGTTCTATGTGGTGCTCGCGCCCTTTGTGGGCGCGTTTGCCGACGCACTGCCCAAAGGCAAGGTGATGTTTGTCAGCAATGCCATCAAGGTGGTGGGCTGTCTGATGATGTTGTTTGGCTCGCACCCGCTCATGGCGTATGCGGTGGTGGGGCTGGGGGCTGCGGCGTATTCGCCCGCCAAGTACGGCATCCTGACCGAGCTGCTGCCTGCATCCCAGTTGGTCAAGGCCAACGGCTGGATCGAGGGGCTCACCATCGCATCGATCATTCTGGGGGTGTTGCTGGGCGGCCAGCTGGTGGGCATGCACCTGTCGGGTTGGCTGCTCAACATCGACATCCCCTGGCTCGACACCGGCGTGGACACACCGGCAGAGGCCGCCATTGCGGCGCTGATTCTGGTCTACGCCCTGGCGGCCTGGTTCAACACCCGCATCCCCCACACCGGCGTCGAAATGCGCCCGCTGCGCGCGGACAGCTCGCGCTCCGTGGTGTCCAACGCGCTGAGCCTGCTGCCCGACTTTTGGGCCTGCAACGGCCGCCTGTGGCGCGACAAGCTGGGCCAGATCTCGCTGGCCACCACCACGCTGTTCTGGGGCGCGGGCGGCAACCTCAAGTTCATCGTGCTGGCCTGGGCCGCCGTGGCGCTGGGCTACAACACCACGCAGGCGTCGGCGCTGACCGGGGTTGTGGCCATCGGCACCGCTGTGGGCGCCGTGGTGGCGTCGATGCGCATGCGCCTGGACATGGCCACCAAGGTCATCCCGCTGGGCATTGCCATGGGCCTGCTACTCATCCTGATGGTGTTCATCAGCAACATCTGGGTGGCCATTCCGTTCCTCATCGTGCTGGGCGGCCTGGGCGGCTACTTGGTGGTGCCCATGAACGCGCTGCTGCAGCACCGTGGCCACAACCTGATGGGCGCGGGCCGGTCGATCGCCGTACAGAACTTCAACGAGCAAGCGTGCATCCTGGGGCTGGGGGCGTTCTACAGCCTGTCGCTCAAGTTCGGGCTGTCGGTGTTTGGCGCCATCATTACGTTCGGTCTGGTGGTGGCAGGCATCATGTGGATCATTCGCCGCTGGCACCAGCAAAACTGCATCCACTACACCGACGAAGTCAATCACCTGCTGCAGATTGCGCGGCACGATACGCACCATTGACTCCCCCTGTGTCGCCTTCGGCGCCTTCCCCCTGAGGGGGACGCCACCAGTGGCCTGGCGGAGCCAGTTCCACGGTGACACTGGCCTCGGCCGCGCCAGTCTCGTACGTCACGTGCGATGCCGAACATCGTGTTTTGCTACGCTTTCAATAGCTTTTAGCGCTTATACATCAAGCGTTAGAGCCTGTTTTTGCTCTTAATGCACCCGTCCCTTCCCTTCGCTGCCCTGTTGTTCAACGCCTTCGTGTGGGGCCTGGCCTGGTGGCCGTTTCAGCTGATGCACCGCGCGGGCCTGCACCCGCTGTGGGCCACGGCTTGCATGTACGCGGTGGTGCTGCTGGCGCTGCTGGCATGGCGGCCGGGTATCTGGCGGCAAGTGTGCGCGCACCCGCAGTTGTGGGTGCTGGCGCTGGCGTCGGGCCTGAACAACGTGGCGTTCAACTGGGCCGTCACGATTGGCGACGTGGTGCGCGTGATCCTGCTGTTCTACCTGATGCCCGCCTGGGCGGTGCTGCTGGCCTGGCGGATTTTGGGCGAGCGCCCCACGCCTGCGGCGCTGCTGCGCCTGGCCCTGGCTTTTGCGGGGGTGGTGCTGGTGTTGCTGCCCGAGGGCGCACCCGCCGCGCGCCTGTGGCAGAACCTCAGCCTGGCCGACGCGCTGGCGCTGCTGGGCGGCTTCATGTTTGCGCTCACCAACGTCACGCTGCGCCGCCTGCACGCCGTGCCGGGGCCTGCGCGCATGGCCACCATGTTTGGCGGCTGCATGCTGATGGCGCTGGCGGTGGCCAGCATCGGGCTGCAGGTGGGTGTGGTGGAGCACTTCCCTGCATTCAACAGCACCTGGGTCATCACCGGCTTGCTGCTGGCCGGGGTGCTGATGCTGGGCAACTGGGCGCTGCAGTTCGGCGCAGCACGGCTGGCGGCCGGCACCACGGCGCTGGTGATGTTGTCTGAAGTGATTTTTGCCAGCGTGTCGTCGGCACTGCTGGGCGCATCCACCTTGAGCACGCGCACCGTGGTGGGCGGTGCGTTGATTTTGCTGGCATCGTTGCTTGCCGCGCTGCAGTTTCGCCGCCCCAGTGCCGCCGCACACTGAGCCGCACACCGCGGAAGGGCAGCGGCTACCATGGCGCGTCATCCCAACCCAGGAGCTTTCTCATGCCCACCAGCATCTACGACTTTGAAGCCCAGCAGATGAACGGCCAGACCGTGCCGCTGGCCCAGTACAAGGACAAGGTACTGCTCATCGTCAACACGGCAAGCGCCTGTGGCTTCACCCCGCAGTTTGGTGGACTGGAAGAACTGCACAAGCAGTACGCCGACAAGGGCCTGGTGGTGCTGGGTTTCCCCTGCAACCAGTTCGGCAGCCAAGACCCGGGTAGCAACGACGAGATCGCCAGCTTCTGCCAGCTGAACTACGGCGTGAGCTTTCCGATGATGGGCAAGATCGACGTCAACGGCGCCAACGCCTCGCCGCTGTACAAATGGCTCGCCGCCGAAGCCCCCGGCCTGCTGGGCAGCAAGGCCATCAAATGGAACTTCACCAAGTTCCTCGTGGGCAAGGATGGCCAAGTGATCCGCCGGTATGCGCCGCAGGACGCGCCGAAGAAGCTGGCGGGCGACATCGAAGCCGCGTTGCGCTGAGCCCGTTGCCTGCGCTGCGCCCATGGCGGTGCAAAGCGCAGGCACACCGTTGCAGCCAAGCCCTACAGCACACAACTGTTCTGATTTGTTAAAGGTGATGCAAGCGGTTGCCAAACCCCGTCACTGAGACCAAACCGTAAAAAACTGCGGCGACACTCCACGTCACTTCAGGGTGACGCCAGATCACCCTCTCGCTCACTTTGCTGCTCGGGGGGACTCCATTGACATTGACAACACCTGCCACGCGGGCGCTTGTGCGCTCGCCATGGCTGGCCTGCGCCCTGCTCACCTTGCCCACGGCGCCCGCTTTGGCGGGCAATGACTTCGTCACCGTGGCTGCGGCCCAGTGCCAGGCCGTGGACGCCACCGTGGCCCTGCCCGCAGACATAGAACCGTACCGGTCTGCGGTCAAGGCCTGCGGCCTGGCGCGGCCCGCACAGCCGGTCAAGGTTCGGTTGGTCAGCGTCTTCACCGACGACTATTACCAACACCTTCCTGCGGATGCCCCCTGGCAGCGCTTTCCGTTGCCCGTGTTGCTGGATGACACCGGGCGCTGCCTGGGCCGCCTTCCGCACCTCTTCCCGGTGGACCCCCCCCAAGAGCTGGTGGTGCGCGCAGGGCAATGGCGCCGCGGCATCCCGCACGAACTGCGACTGACAGTGCTGTCACCCACTGTGGGCGGCAACTACCGCTTGCCCAGTCTGCGCTGGAGCACCAAGGCCCAGGCCTACCAGTCCAAAGCCCCGTCATCGCCCCATCCCATCCCCCTAGAGGACAAGACCCCGTGCCCGTAGACGCCAACTCTGTCAGCAAACTCAAACAAGCCTGTGATGCGGCCTATGCACTGCACCCGCATTCGTGCAGCCACGCGGCCTGGCACGTCATCAAGCAGTATTTGCCCAGCCAGCCGTGGATGAACGCTAACGCACTGGTGGAACACCTACGCGGCCAAGCGCACTGGAAGGTTGTCGCCTCCGGCCAGGTCGGCCGCCTTGCCCGTGAGGGCGTGTTGGTGGTGGGCGGAAAAACAGAGTCTTCCAACGGCCATGTGATTGTGGTGTACCCCGGCGGCGACCTGCCCGCGGGCGGCTACACGTACACCAAGAACGGTAAGACCGAAACCCTGCGCACCCGGGGCAGCTACGCCCCCGCCATGTCGACGTCGCAAGGCGCCTGGCCCGGCGCCATGAGCAAAGGCGACAAGACCATCTGGGACCCCTGGGCCAACGACGCCAAGTTCGCGCAAGTCACCTTCTGGAAGCTGTCGCAATAGCAGGCAGCGAGCGCCCGTCGGCTTTAACCCAGCACGGATTGTCCGAGGCACGCCCGCCGATTCCTTTTGTCTACTTTAAATCCCTCTCATGACTATCACTCCCCGCTCCTTTTCACTGAGTCTGCTGGCCGCCAGCATGGTGGTTGTTTTGGCCGGATGCGCCTGTGCGCCTTCCACGCCGCCTGAAACAGACACCACCGCAAACACCGCCGCACCCGCCGACGTCGCGCCCCAACCGGTAGAAACCGCAGCACCCCCCGAGCCCGTGGCCCAGCCGCCGCGCCTGCCCGACGATGGCATGGTGGCGCAGTTCACCCCCGCCCAGGTCAAGCTCTCGGCTGAAACGCTGGCGTTGCTGGCCCGGCTTGCCGACACCAGAACCGCCGACGAGCGCCTGGAAATCACCGGCTACTGCAACCGCAAAGACGCCCCCATCGACGCAAAAGACATCGCCCTCATGCGCGCCATGGCCGCCCGCAACGAACTCGTGCGCCTGGGCGTCCCCGCCAAAACGATTCGGGTGAAGTTCAACACCATGCAGGGATTGCACGCGGTGAAGATCGTGGCGAAGTGAGAGGCCACTGGCTAGGCGGTGTCCTGCTCAGCACCACGTCATCTTCGTCGCACTCTTCTTGAGGCACTTTCTTGACGTTTGTGATTTGATTTTTTTGGAACTCCAATGACTGACGCAAACAACAATATTTCTCGACTTGATTCCAGTCTGAGTGACAAGTGGAAGTTCCGATTCGATTTCTTCGATAAGCACGGCGTTCCGGGTCTCGGGGCTCCGTCACCCGAGTTTCAAGCAGCGATCAAGCAGCTGCACTGGAAGGACCGCATCAAGGTCGGCATGAATTTCTACGCATTTTTCTTCTCGTTCATCTACCTCTTGGTGCTGGGCTTGTGGCGTCAGGCAATCCTCTTGGTCAGCGCTGGGCTGGCCCTCGGGTTCATCGGGGGCATGCTGGGCGTCCCCGACAGCGTGATGAATGGCTTAGGCGTTGGGCTGACCATGGCCTGTGGCGTCCGCGTGAACGCGCTGTATTACCAAAAGAAGGTGCTGGGACGCGAAGACTGGCGGGTGTGATCCGGATCGCGGCAATGCAAAAGCACTGGTTGGCGCTGGCCCTCATGGTGGCCCTGGGCTGGTTCAGCTTGGCGACTGCGGTGCCCGCGGCTGAAACAGCCCGCCTCCCGAGTGGGGTGGCGCTTTCGCTAGACCTGCCCCTGCGGCAACTTTCTTCGGCCGAACTGCGCGGTACGGGCTTGGCGTCTGTATTCAAAGGACGCGACGAAAAAGGCGTGGAGTTCGCATTGGTTGAAATCGAGCTGCCATGGCACGTTTCGTGGGTCTTTAAGCTTTTTCCAGAGCTCTCGATGGAATTTGCGGAGGAGCACATCCAGGCTGGGCTGCGAAAACAGCTTGGCCTGGGGCCTGACGCCCCGGTTACCACTGCGCTGGAGCAGAAGTCTGGCTTTCCAAGCGTGTTTTTCGAGATAGCCCGGTCTTCAGCGCAAAGCCCTGCGTCCGATACGAGCGAACCCGCAGAAGACTTTCGCGCAGCGCAACTACTAGCAGGCGATGTCCTCCTCATCGACGGACGATTCGCCATCGTGGCCTGCTGGAGCCGCAGCAGCACCCAAGAGCTGCCCGTCCAAATTTTCGATGCCATCCAGATGCCTTACGAGCGCGAACAAGGAGACGCCGAAGCACAATTTCGCGTGGTGTGCGTTGGCTCGGGGCTACTGGTACTGGCTGCGTTGGGCCTGGTGCTGGCCTGCATTGTTGTGATCGATAAATCGCTGCGCAAGCGCAAGTTACAGCGAATGGCACACGGCTGACTTACGCGGAATCGAGTTGCCGGAGGCCGTGCAGTGGGCGCTCCTGCTGCGGCTGAGGCTTTAGGCCCTTTTGATCTGCCGTTGTTGTGGCGGGTGGCTGGCCTTGCCCATCATTGCTCGCACGTCTCAGAACATTGACTTGGTCTGACCAGACTAGGTTGGCAAATAGGCACGCTGTCCCGCATGCCTGCTGGCGTCACCTCCCAACTCGTGCACCGCGGATGGGTGGGGTTCTATGGCCCCAGCTTCATCAATGCGGAACAGCGGGGTAGCTGCTGATGGCACTCTGATCAGGCGATCGGACTATTTAATCGCCAAAGAGGGATGGGTAGTAAACAGATTAAAACTCGATTACATCTACGCCAACGAGCCCTTCGCGACCTAAAGAAAACTCTTTGACTCCCACAACGAAATCTAGATAGCCAGCCTCATATATCTTTGACAAAGACGTTGGAACTACCTTATGAGCCTTGAATTTTGTCGCCTTACTTTGCGACCCAAAGTCCTCTAGGCTGCGCCAAAAACAATCTTCCTCTACGGAGAAGAAATATATACCTTCATCATAAAATTCCGGGATATTGCAATACACCCCTTCTTGTTGATAATCAATATTTTTAAATGTGAAAAATGCATACTTCAGAGCATCAATCGAAGCATCTTGATGCAAATAAACATATTTCTCTTGTTTGCTTTGAGTGTCGTATGTTCTGATCACATCAACAAACGTTGAAAGCCCTTGTTGGCATATTTCTTCCAGCGTCGCTGCTCGAAATTTATTCGACCTTGAGACAACAACGAAATTATTTTTTTCGAAATCAGCGATTGACAACGCGAATGAATCATATTCATTGCAATATACACAAATCGCACCCCCATTGATTTCAGGCGCAATAACAAAATTTAGCCCATCGCTTTGCCTTTCCAAATGAGCGGAATCTTGATATAGAAAATTGATTTTTTTCATAATTATCAATGGACAGGATACGAGGTAACAACTTGATTTGAATTGGGTTTTGTAATTATCAAAACATTATTCAATATCTTACCATGATCAGGATGATTTGGATTTCCTCCCTGTATGCCGGCATTCCTCATCGGTATTGTGTAAGCCAGGTTACCGTTTGGCTGCGTCTGGGGCTGAATTCCCCTCTCTTTGGCGATTTTCCATGCCTCTGCAGTCTGGTTGAGAGGATTACCGGAAAAAACTCCGTGCGGCACGTTTCTGCCAGGAGTATCAGCCCCGTGCCTCCTAACATGATCTTTACGCGTAAGTCCATCCCTATCGCGAGCGCCGTTCCACTTCAACGGATGGCCTGTTCCACATTTTTCCCATCCCCAAGGATCAATCCAACTGATGGGATTGGGTGCATATTGATGCAGATTCAGCCCGCCCATGAGCCCAATCGGGTCAGGCGTCGTAAACGCCCCCAGGTCCGCATCGTAGTACCGGAACGTGTT
>NZ_JBKBTV010000066.1:0-24782 GCF_046291265.1 Acidovorax sp.
ACACTGGCGTGGGACTTCGCCAACTCCTGTAGCATCCAGCAGAACGCGTGCTCGCTGTCCGTGTCTCCCACCGGACGGAAGTGTGAGTGCAGGCGGGGACGGAAGTCCTTCAGATCCCCGTTGTGGGCGAACACCCAGTAACGCCCCCATAACTCGCGCACAAAAGGATGGCAATTCTGCAGGCTCACCACACCTTGGGTGGCCTTGCGGATGTGCGCGATGACGTTCTTGCTCTTAATGGGATAGCGCCGGATGAGTTCAGCCACCGGGGAATCCACGGCCGCCTGATGGTCCACGAAGTGGCGCAATCCCTTGTCTTCAAAAAAGGCAATGCCCCAGCCGTCGCTGTGGTGGTCGGTCTTGCCTCCGCGCTGTGCAAACCCCGTAAAGCTGAAGGTCACATCGGTGGGGACATTGCAATTCATGCCGAGCAGTTGGCACATGACTTTGATTCCATTTCGCTGGGTAGTAGCGGTGTGAGGTGGCTGAAGTGACCTCACTCAGGATGAGCTTTCAGCCGGTCACCGCGAAGGTGTTTATAGCGCCATCGTGGAGGGAGGTAGTGGAAACACATCGAGAAACGACGCAACGACAGCGCACCGACCGTACAAGATCCAAACGACAGAAACCGGTCAACCTGTCCGGTCACAACGCATCAAACATTCTCCAGATCTGGTTTGGGTTCGCGCAACTGCCATGCGGCAACCAGGGCAACCATACACAGGATGGTGAGCATCAAAAATGTCTCGCCGAAGGCTGCGATGCGCGCGGGGTTGCTTTCGCCCGCTACCAAGGATGCGCCGTGTGCGCTCAGGCGCCATTCCAGGACGATGCCACAAAGGCTCACGCCTGCCGCGCCGCCCAGCATGCGCAGAAAACCAATGGCGCTCGAGCCCTGAGAGATCAGCGACTTGTCCAGGGGGCGCATGGCGCCCAGATTCAGAGACGGAAGGATGAACCCCAGGCCGATCCGCCCCAGGATGGCAAAAGCCACCAGCATCCACAGCGGAGAGCCGAGTCCCACGAACACCATCAGTCCAAAAGAGAGCGCCAGCAAGCCCAGGCCGATGCTGACCAGGAAATGGGTCGGTTGACGATCCGCCAGGCGGCCCACAAAAGCGATCGTGATCGCGAGGACCAGACCGGCGGGCAACATGAGGGTGCCCACATGGGATGCAGACAACTCCAACCCCAGCTGCATGAACACCGGCAACAGATAGGTCGAGCCAAACAAGGCGGTGCCATAGATGAAGGCCACCACGCTACCCATCGCAAACGGGCGGTACTGGAACAGGCGCAGATCCATCAAGGGCTTGCGGCCGGTATGAATGAGCTTGCGTTGCCAGGCAATGAAGCCAGCCACTGCCAGCGCCGCACCCAACAACAAACCCCCAGCCTCGGTGACCGAGCCGCCGTGCAGCGCCACCAGCCCGTTGAGCAGGCACAGCGTGCCTACCGTGCCCAGCAGCAGGCCCCGCCAATCCAGCGCTTCACCTTGGCGATTCGCCTCCACGCCGCCAGGGGCGGTCACCGGGACAAATTTATAGGCCAGCCAGATGGAGATGAGGCACAGCGGAACGACCATGAAGAAGATCGAACGCCAGCCGAACCAGTCCACCAGCAGCCCACCGATGCTGGGGCCGATGGCCGGTGCCAGCACCACCCCCATGCCGAAGATACCGCTGGCGCGGCCTTGTTCGTGGGGGCGGAAGGCGTAAAGAATGATGACCGCGGGAATCGGTTGAACCACGCCCGCGGCGAGCCCTTCGGCCACCCGCGCGACCAGAACCAGGCCAAAATCACGCGCAAAGCCACCACCCACGCCACCCGCCAGCAAAAGCAACATCGCGCCGACATAGGTGGCGCGATAGCCGTAGCGGGACAACAACCACGGCGTGGTGAGCATCGACACGGTCGTGGCCACCATGAACCCTGAGGTGACCCATTGCGCACGCTCCTGGCCCAGGGTGAAGTAGTGGCTCATGTCCGGAATCGCCACGTTCACGATGGTCGACGACATGATCGACGCCATGGTTCCCACCATGACCGAAAGCAGCACCAGCCAGCGATAGCGCTCGCCGTACTTCTCGCGCAACACGGCCAATGAACCCGACGCGGCACTCATGGGGTGGGCCAATAAACGCAGGCGTTGAAAGGGCGGCGCTGAACTGGACGGTCTGCGTTCAGGCCGTCCGCTCCAGCCACAGCTTGCCGCCTGTGGCCCAGTTTTCGCGTTTGATGTCGGTGATCAGGATGTCGACCGATTCCGGCGAGCCGCCCAGAATCTCGACAGACACGCGGGTGATTTCTTCCACGAGCTTCTTCTTTTGTTCGACCGTGCGGCCTTCCATCATTTCGATGTGGTAGGTGGGCATCTCAGACTCCTTCGGGCGCTAAAAAGCGAAAAGTGGAAATCATATCGGTGGCGGCGCAGCCCGAGGGGACGATGGTGGATCGTCGTCCGTCTGTGGGGTGCCGCAGTTTGCACAGATGCAGGCTTTGCCACGTTGCGCCTCAGGTAGTGTGGCCAGCACGGCGGAGTCGATCACCTGTGCCATGCACCAGCAGCTTTCGGGCGGGCGACCGGCAACCATGGCGCACTGATTGGGCTGGCCGCACAGCGGACAACAAGAAAGGAGCGATGGGGGAGGGGTTTGCGCAGGCATGGGGCGGGTGGCGCAGGAGCGCCGCCAGCCAGTGTAAGGCGATGGGCCACTGACCGCTCCGCAAGACCGGAACCAGCGGCAGGCCCAGGGTTTCAAGCAAAAATAGCTGCTAGCGCTTATCCCATAAGCGCTAGCAGCTATAAAAAGAGGAGTAGAAAGGAGGGCGGCTATGGTGCTCCCCTCCCATAGACATCAGCCCCTCAGGCCGCCTGCGCCGACTTCAGCTTCAGGCGCCAGGCGTGCAGCAGCGGCTCGGTGTATCCGCTGGGCTGCTCTTCGCCCTTGAGCACCAGATCCAGCGCCGCACGGTAGGCGTAGCTGGTGTCAAAGTTTCCGGCCATGGGCTGGTACAGCGCGTCGCCCGCGTTCTGGCCGTCCACCACCGCGGCCATGCGCTCGAAGGTTTCCTTCACCTGGGCAGGTGTCACCACGCCGTGGCGCAGCCAGTTGGCCATGTGCTGGCTGCTAATGCGCAAGGTGGCACGGTCTTCCATCAGGCCCACGTTGTGGATGTCGGGCACCTTGGAGCAACCCACGCCCTGGTCCACCCAGCGCACCACGTAGCCCAGGATGCCCTGGGCGTTGTTGTCCAGCTCCTGCTGCTTCTCGGCCTCGCTCCAGCTCGGGTTGGCGCTCACGGGCACGGTGAGCAGGCCGGTCAGCAAGTTGTCGCGCTCGGCATTCACATCGGTCTTTTCCAGCTCGATCTGGATGTCGCTCACCTTCACCTGGTGGTAGTGCAGCGCGTGCAGCGTGGCGCCCGTCGGGCTGGGTACCCAGGCGGTGTTGGCTCCCGCCTTAGGGTGGGCGATCTTCTGCTTGAGCATCTCGGCCATCAGGTCGGGCATGGCCCACATGCCCTTGCCGATCTGCGCCTTGCCGCGCAGGCCGCACGACAGGCCCACCAGCACGTTGTTCTTCTCGTACGACTGGATCCAGGCGCTGGTCTTCATGTCGCCCTTGCGCACCATGGGGCCAGCGTGCATGGCGGTGTGCATTTCGTCACCCGTACGGTCCAGGAAGCCGGTGTTGATGAAAGCCACGCGGCTCGATGCTGCCGCGATGCAGGCCTTGAGGTTGACCGACGTGCGGCGCTCTTCGTCCATGATGCCCAGCTTGACGGTGCTGTCGGGCAGGCCCAGCAGCTTTTCCACGCGACCAAACAGTTCGGCGGCAAAGCCCACTTCGGCGGGGCCGTGCATCTTGGGCTTGACGATGTAGACGCTGCCTTTGCGGGAGTTGCGGATTCCGTCCTGCCCGTGGCCCTGCAGGTCGTGCAGTGCGATGGCCGTGGTGACCACCGCGTCCAAGATGCCTTCGGGAATCTCGCGCTGCACACCTTGCGCATCGGTCCACAGGATGGCCGGGTTGGTCATCAGGTGGCCCACGTTGCGCAAGAACATCAGCGAGCGGCCATGCAGGCGCACTTCGCCACCGGCCGGTCCGGTATAGACGCGGTCAGGGTTCAGCCCGCGCGTGATGGTCTTGCCGCCCTTGGCGACCTGCTCGGTCAGCGTCGCCTGGATGATGCCCAGCCAGTTGCTGTAGCCCAGCACCTTGTCTTCAGCATCCACGGCGGCTACGGAGTCTTCCAGGTCCAGGATGGTGGACAGCGCGGCTTCCAGCACCAGGTCGCTCACGCCCGCCGCATCGGTCTGGCCGATGGGTGTTGTGCGGTCGATCTGGATGTCCAGATGCAGGCCGTTGTGCTGCAGCAGCACCGACGAAGGCGCGGCAGCGTTGCCCTGGTAGCCCTTGAACTGCGAGGCATCTTTCAGACCCGTGGTGCTGCCGTTAGCGAGCGACACCACCAACTGGCCGCCCTCCACCTTGTAGGCCGTCGAATCCTTGTGCGAACCAGCGGCCAGGGGCGCCGTGTCGTCCAGCACCTGGCGTGCAAACGCAATCACCTTGGCGCCGCGCACGGGGTTGTAGCCCTTGCCCTTTTCGGCGCCGCCTTCTTCACTGATGGCGTCCGTGCCATACAGCGCGTCATACAGGCTGCCCCAGCGCGCGTTGGCGGCGTTCAGTGCGTAGCGGGCGTTCAGGATGGGCACCACCAGTTGCGGGCCGGCCTGCGTGGCCAGCTCGTCGTCCACATTGGCCGTGGTGGCCTTGACATCGGCGGGCTGGGGCACCAGGTAGCCGATCTTTTCCAGAAAGCTGCGGTACGCCACCATGTCGGCGATGGGGCCGGGGTTGGCTTTGTGCCAAGTGTCCAGCTCGGTCTGCAGGCGGTCGCGCTCGGCCAGCAGGGCGATGTTGCGCGGGGCCAGGTCGGCCACGATGGCGTCAAAACCCTTCCAGAACGCGGCGGCATCGACCCCCGTGCCGGGCAGCACCTTGTCGTCGACAAAGCGGTACAGGGAAGTGGCCACTTGCAGGCCGTGGGCGGTGGTGCGGTCGGTCATGGGGGTGCCTTGGGTCTTGAAGGTGAATGGGGGGAAAAGCAGCAGGGCCCACACGGGTGGACCCCATGAGCCAGACTGTATTGCAAATGTTTGCCCACATAAATACGCTGAAAAGCTCGAAACCAATGACTTTTACGCAAAACTGGAGATGGTCCGTAATTGCACGGAATGGCGCAGTGGCCGGTAAAGCACTACGCTGCGCGCAACGCCAGGGCGAAGGACAAAGACCCCGGCGCCACAAAAATAACCCCCACGGGAGACAAAACCATGCAGGCACCCCTGGCCGCTGGCGCACTGAACGCTGCCTACAAGAACAAGATCGTCAGCGCCGCCGACGCGGTGTTGCTCATCCACGACGGCGACACCGTAGCCACCGGCGGCTTTGTGGGCATTGGTTTTGCCGAGAGCATTGCGGTGGCGCTGGCCCAGCGCTGGGAATCGACACAAACCCCACGCGACCTGACACTGGTCTACGCGGCAGGCCAGGGCGACGGCAAACAGCGCGGCCTCAACCACCTGGGCCACGCGGGCCTGCTCAAGCGCGTGATCGGCGGGCACTGGGGCCTGGTGCCGCGCATCCAGAAGCTGGCGGTCGACAACCAGATTGAGGCCTGGAACCTGCCCCAGGGCGTGATCACGCACCTGTTCCGCGACATCGCGGCGGGAAAGCCCGGCACGCTCACGCGCGTGGGCCTCGACACCTTTGTGGACCCGCGCCACGGCGGCGGCAAGCTCAACGCACGCACCACCGAAGACCTGGTGCGCGTCCTGCCCATCGACGGGCAGGACTACCTGTTCTACAAGGCCTTCCCCATCCACGTGGGCATCATCCGGGCCACCACGGCCGATGCGGACGGCAACCTCACCATGGAGCGCGAGGCGCTCACGCTCGAAGCGCTGGCCATCGCCATGGCGGCGCGCAATTCAGGCGGTGTGGTCATCGCGCAGGTCGAGCGCATTGCAGAGCGCGGCACGCTCAACCCCCGGCAGGTGAAGGTGCCCGGCGTGCTGGTGGACGCCGTGGTGCTGGCCACCGAGCCCGCGCACCACCACCAGACCTTTGCCGAGCCCTACAGCGCCGCGTTTGCGGGCGAGCTGCGCGTGCCTGTGGACACGCTGGAGGCGATGCCGCTCACCGAGCGCAAGATCATCGCCCGCCGCGCGGCGCTGGAGCTGCGCCCGCACCAGGTGGTCAACTTAGGGATCGGCATGCCCGAGGGCGTGGCCAGCGTGGCGGCCGAAGAGCGCATCATCGACCTCGTCACGCTCACCGCCGAGCCGGGCGTCATCGGCGGCATCCCCGCGGGGGGCCTGAACTTTGGCGCGGCCGTGAACCCGCAGGCCATCATCGACCAGCCCAACCAGTTCGACTTTTACGACGGTGGTGGCCTCGATATCGCCATCCTGGGCCTGGCGCAGGCCGACCAGCATGGCAACCTCAACGTGAGCAAGTTCGGGCCGCGCCTGGCCGGGGCGGGCGGCTTCATCAACATCAGCCAGAACGCCAAGACCGTGGTGTTTGTCGGCACCTTCACGGCGGGCGCGCTGCAGGTGGAGGCGGTCGACGGCCACCTGCACATCCTTCACGAAGGCGGCGCGCGCAAGTTCGTTCGCGAGGTGGAGCACCGCACCTTCAGCGGCGCCGAGGCCCTGCGGCGCGGCCAGCGGGTGTTGTATGTGACGGAGCGCTGCGTGTTCCGCCTGGTGCCCTCGGGCGAGCCGGACGGCGGCGGCGCGCTGGAGCTGATCGAGCTGGCGCCCGGCATCGACCTGCACCGCGACGTGCTCGCCCACATGGCGTTCACGCCGCGCATCAGCCCCGGCCTGCAGACCATGGACCTGCGCCTGTTCGAGCCCGGTCCGCTGGGCCTGCGCGAGCAACTGCTCAACCGCCCGCTGGTGCAGCGCTTCGAGCTGGATGCGGCGCGCCAACTGCTGCACATCGACTTCTCGGGCCTGCAGATCAACACGGCCACCACCATCACCGCCATCGAGCAGGAGGTGCGCCGCCTGCTCGCCCCGCTCGCCGCGCAGGGCGAGCGCGTGGGGGTGATCGTGAACTACGACCACTTCACCATTGCGCCCGACCTGGCGGATGCGTATGCAGCGATGGTGCAGGGGCTCACGCGCGACCACTATGCCGAGGTCAAACGCTATGGCACGGTGGGATTTTTGAAGTCGCGCTTGCTTTGAATGCTATATAAATAATAGCTATTAGCGCTTATCCAGTAAGCGCTGGAGCCTGTTTTTATCTAAAAGTGAGGGGCGCAGGGCGTGCTGCGCGGTGCGGCAGCCCGCCCGCCTGCCGATGTCTCCATAATCACCGCCCATGGACAAACTCAAGGCCTTCGAATCGTTTGTGTCGGTGGCCACGCGCGGCAGCCTGACTGCCGCCGCCAAGGCTGAGGGCGTAGCACCCGCCATCATGGGGCGGCGGCTGGATGCGCTCGAAGAGCACCTGGGCGTCAAGCTCTTGGTGCGCACCACGCGCCGCATCAGCCTCACGCACGAAGGCAGCGCGTTTCTGGAGGACTGCCAGCGCCTGCTGTCCGACGTGGCCAATGCCGAGGCCAGCGTGTCCGAAGGCGGGGTCAAGGCCACGGGCCACCTGCGCATCACCGCGCCCGCAGGCTTTGGCCGCCGCCACGTCGCCCCGCTGGTGCCGCGTTTTCGGGCCGAGCACCCGGATGTGACGATCTCGCTCAACCTCAGCGACCGCGTGGTGGACCTAGCCGGTGAGGGTTTTGACTGCGCCGTGCGCGTGGGCGACCTGCCCGACTCGTCCCTGGTCAGCGTGCGCATTGCCGACAACCGCCGCCTGTGCGTGGCCACGCCCGAATACCTCGCCCGCCGCGGCACCCCGCGCGCCCCGGCAGAACTGCTGCAGCACGACTGCCTCACGCTGTCCAGCGACGCATCGCAGACGCGCGGCTGGGCGTTTCGCGTCCCGCGGACCGCCAGCGGGGAAGCCCTGGACGGCGCCGTTGCGGGCGCGCGCGGTCCCCGTGCCGATGGCTCCACCGAGGTCATGCACCTCAAGCCTGGCGGCCCGCTCGATTGCTCCGACGGCCAGGTGCTGCACGACTGGTGCCTGGGCGGCTGGGGCATCGCCTGGCGCAGCACCTGGGAGGTAGAGGCCGAGATCGCCGCAGGCCGCCTGGTCGCGGTGCTGGAGGACTACGCCGCGCCACCCAACGGCATCTACGTCGTCTTCCCCCAGCGCAAACACCTGCCGCTGCGCGTGCGGCTGTGGATCGACTTCCTGAAACACCAGTACGCACAACCTGCGTTCTGGAAAGGCCCCCAGGGCGGCTGACCACTGCCCCCTGGCAGACTGCACATTCCATGTCCTCCGCGCCCACGCTCCTCGTCGCTGACGACCACCCCCTGTTCCGCGCCGCCGTGCTGCACGTGCTGCGCGAGCGCCTGCCCCAGTACCGCACGCTGGAGGCGGCCAGCGCCGCCACGCTGGGTCAGGCGCTGCAGGAGCACCCCGAGGTGGAGCTGGTGCTGCTGGACCTGAGCATGCCCGGCGCGCGCGGCTTTTCGTCGCTGCTGCACGTGCGCGGCGAATACCCCGAACTGCCGGTGGTGATCATTTCCTCCAACGACCACCCGCGTGTCATCCGGCGCGCGCAGCAGTTCGGCGCGGCGGGTTTCATCCCCAAATCCGCGCCCGCCGAAGCCATGGGCGACGCCATCCAGGCCGTGCTCGACGGCGGCAGCGGGTTCCCGCCCATCGCCGCTGAGCGCTCCGAGGCAGACGCAGAGCTGGCCGCGCGGCTGGCGCAGCTCACGCCCCAGCAGTTCCGCGTGCTGCTGTGCCTGGCCGATGGGTTGCTCAACAAGCAGATCGCGGCGGCGCTGGGGTTGGCGGAGAACACCGTGAAGGTGCATGTGACCGCGATCCTCAAGAAGCTGGCTTGCTATAGCCGGACGCAGGCGGCGGTGTTGGTGAAAAGTCTGGATACCGAAACCACGCCTTGAATCGCAACGACTCGAACTGGTCGCAATTTGGTGCTGGTTGCAAAACCAGGGTTCGAGCGCGACCGTGGGTTGGTACGCGCAGATCTTTTCAATATTTCCGGGTCGGTGCGTATACAGCTGGTCAGGTGCTAGCCAGATGACGGAATTCGGTCAGGAGCGGTCTGTGGGGGCGATGAAAGCGGGTGCTCAACGTTTGACATGAGGGATGCACAAAAGGCGCAGCCTTTTGTGCATCCCCACGATGGAAGGGTTAGGGCGCATTTTGGAGCCTGGGAGAGCCCATGGTTCTGGACCAAACTAGAAATGCCGCAAGTGATAGACCTGCTGCCACAGACCACATGGTGAAGACCAATGCCCAACTTGCCCGCGGTACGGACAAGCCTGACATTGTGATCTCACTCGTTACTGGAGACTCCGGCAAATAGATGACATCGACCGGCGTTCCTATGGGCTTCATTTCGGGGGAGGCGCCGCAACCATGCGCGCGCAAGAAGTGGGCGACTTTTTGAACCGAATACTCAACCAACACGCTACTGGAACACCGATTGCGCCCGGTCAGTAAACGGTAGCTCACGATCACTCCTTGCACCAATTGGCCACGCTCGCGAAGAGCGCGAGCTTCTTCGATCTGTGTGTAGCTGCGAGGGGTGTATGCGAGTGCAATGCCCAGCGCGAGAACGGCAGCGAGAAGTAGCAGCCAACGTTTGATGGCGGCAGCCGCGACTTTGGCAGGTGGAAAAGGCATCAAGTACGCGGGTTTGCGCTCTAACGTTTGAGATGAAAGGCATGACCCGGCTTGCCGGGACGTGTCCTCTCGATTGAAGGGTTAGATTTCTTCAGTCGAAGAAGTCTTCTATATCGCTTCCTACATCGTTCGCGTTGGCGATAACAGCCTCATAGAGCGCTCTCATCGTCTCAAAGTCTTCATCGAAATCGCGAACGCTAAACGGCGTTGATTTTCCATTCGTCACGATCCGAAAGTAGAACGATGAAACTCCGCGATCTTCGTCAAAGTGGGAAGAAATATGCAGAGTGTGGTTCTTATGGTCGCAGAAGTACGCGAGTCCATCGGCTTCGCTCCAAGATAGCTGGCCCTTCTCTGTTGCGGGCTGAAGCTGATAGACGAAGCTTCGTAGTGCCTTAGGAATCATCTGCTCTTCTCCGTGAAATTCTTGGTCGAGCCTTGCAGTTCAGCCAGTTGACCAGCGATTGATAGCAATGCCTGCTTAGTCCTCTTTGAGGAACTAGAAGTGCTCACATTTGGGTTATAGCTGTAGGCCTCTATCGTCGAGCGTGCTTTTCTATGCGGAGAAGCATCCTCCGAGAGTTGGGCATAAAAGACCTGAGAGTACAGCTTCACTATTTGATGCAGAACCGTCGAGGAAATCGCTCGCCCTTCTTCGAGGGAGCAGATCGCCACATAAATAGTGGTTTGACATTCCGCAATCTCGCGGGCGGTGACCAAGCCAGTCACTGCATTGAAGACTTTTCTGGCTTCGTCTGTCGCCATCTCTGACGCCTTCTGCGCCCGACGAAGTTCGATGATCGCGAAAAAGACTCCGTATGCAGTAGCGAACGATCCAATCGTTCCAATTGACGTGGTTGCATCTTTAAGAAGTTCTGGCCTCCAAATGACTATGCAGAGACCCACAAGTGCCGTCAGGACTGCAGTTATCAGATGAACTGCCTTGTCTTCTATGTTGAATGACATAAATCGTTGGCAAAGAAATCTAACGTGATGTATCCCGCAAAACCTGCGGGATAAACTGGACCGTGCGGGATATTCTGGACACTGATTTCTCCTGGAGGTCGCTTGCAGCATAGGTTTGCAAGCGATGACCTGTTCAAACGTCCAGGTATAAAAATTCCATGAAACCCGGCACGCGTCAACTCGGCAAACTATAGCTTGCCGTAGGCAGACACCGGGATTTCCAGCAGCCGCTGCAGCAAGTCAATGGCGGCTTCCGGGCAGCACTTCTGAACGGCGGCTCTGGGCCCAAAGAAGCCTTCCGTGGCCCGGCAATTCACACTCCTCGACACACCACGCCCATTCCAGAGGCTTCGTCGACTCTCATCCGCGTTCAGATAATCTCATACGATTTCACTAATGAAAATGGCATCTGGCGCTTGCGGAATAAGCGCCAAGAGCTATAAATTCCATAGCTAACGTTGTTGACTCTCCCGCAGCCGCAACAACGTCTGGCTCATCAACGCCCGCAGCGCCGGTGCCCTTACCGGCTTGGCCAAAAACCCCCAGCCGCGTTCGGCCGCCTGTCGGCGCAAGGTGGCGTCGCGCTCGGCGGTCACCAGGATCACGGCGGGCGTCTGCCCCCAGCGCTGGCACAACGCGGCATAGACATCCGGGCCGTGGTGACCGGGGCCCAGGTGCACGTCCAGCAGTACCAGCTGCGGCGCCTGGCCGCGTTCGGCCTGGACCAGCGCCTCGGGCGCGCCAGCGGCCAGCGGCACCTGGCAGCCCCAGCGTTCCAGCAGGGCGCGGGTGGCGGCGCAGGTGGGACCGTCGTCTTCGATCACCCAGGCGCTGCTGCCGTGCAGTGGGGTGTCGTCGTCTCCCTGTTCGTGCGATGGGGTGGAGGGGCCGATGGGCTGCACGGCGGCCGGGTCGCCCAATGGCACGCGCACCGAAAACACGCTGCCCCGCCCCAGTTGCGAGCGCAGGCCGATGGGGTGGCCCAGCAGGCGGCCCAGGCGTTCGACGATGGCCAGGCCCAGGCCCGCGCCCCGGTCGCCGCCCTGGCCTTCGTCCAGGCGGCGAAACTCTTCAAAGATCTCGCGCTGCAGCGCCTCGGGGATGCCGGGGCCCTGGTCATGCACCTCGATGCGGACGTGCCCCGGGCCGTCGCGGCGGCAGCCCACAACGATGCGCCCGTGCCGGCTGTAGCGGATGGCGTTGGAGACAAAGTTCTGCAGGATGCGGCGCAGCAGGTTCTCGTCAGTGCGGACCACAGCGCTGGTGGGCACGCAGCGCAGCGCAAGGCCCTGGCTCTCGGCCAGCACGCCAAAGTTGTGGCCGAGCACCTGCAGCAGCGGGCCCAGCGCCACGTCGCGCACGCGCACGTCGAGCTGGCCGGACTCCATGCGCGCGATGTCCAGCAGGCTGTTGAGGATCGCGTCCTGCGCGGCCAGTGCACCGTCGATGCGGTCCACCGCATGCCGCTCGGCATCACCCGGCAGATGGCCGCGCAGCAAGGACGTGAACATGCGCGCGGCGTTCAAGGGCTGCAGCAGGTCGTGCACGGCGGCCGCCACAAAGCGGGTCTTGTAGCGGTTGGCCTGCTCGGCCTCGCGCCGGGCGGCATCCAGGTCGCGCGTGCGGTCGGCCACGCGCTGCTCCAGGGCGTCGGCCAGGCTGCGCAGCTCGCGTGCGGCGTTCTTGTAGCTGGTGATGTCGGCGTAGCTGGTCACAAAGCCGCCTTCGGGCAGCGGGTTGCCGCGAATCTCCAGCACCGTGCCGTCGCCTTTGGCGCTCTCGTGCAGGTGGGGCAGGCCGCTGCGCAGGTGCGACAGGCGCCGCTCGATGGCCTCATCCACTGGGCCGGGGCCCAGCAACCCCCGGCGCGCGTTGTGGCGCAGCAGGTCGGCAATGGGCTGGCCCACGCGCATCAGGTCGGCCGGGAAGCGAAACAGCTGCACGTAGCGCGAGTTCCAGGCCACCAGATTCAGGTCGGCGTCGATGATGACCACGCCTTGGGGCAGGTGCTCCAGGCTGCGGCTCAGACCGGTGTCGGTCTGCTCTGCGGCCTGTTGCGCCGCCTGCACGATGCCGTCCTGGGCGGTGCGCAGCTCTTGGGCGTGCTGGCGCAGCACGGTTTCCAGCTCGTGGCGGCTGCGCTGGCGCAGGCTGGACAGGCGCTGGCGCTGGCGCACAAACAGCACCAGCAGGCCCAGCGCCAGCCAGCCGCCCGCGCCTGCCGCAGCGGCCCAACGGCTGTCTGCCACGCTGCCATGGGTTTCGTGCACCAGGTGCAGTTGCCACGGCGTGCCGGGCAGCGGCTGCGTTTGCCACAGCACGCGGCCAGACAGCGCGGGCAGATCGGGTGTTTGCACGCTGACCAGCCGCCCCCCGTTGTCCATGGGGTCCACCACGCGGTACTGCAGCGGGCGCAGGGGCTGGTCGGCGTATTGCCGGGTGGCGTTCAGTTCGCGGCGTTCCTCGTCGTCCAGCGGCTCCAGCAGGCGGTAGCGCCACGCATCCTGGCTGGCCAAAAAAACCACGCCATGCGCGTCCGAGGCGAGCACGATGTCGGTGGTCTGCAGCCACTCGCGCTCCAGCTCCTGCAGCGCGATCTTGATGGCCACCAGTCCCAGCGTCTGGCCGTTGTCGCCCTGAATGGCCTGCGACAGAAAGTAGCCCGGCTCTCCCGTGGTCACGCCAATGCCGTAGAAGCTGCCGCGCCCCTGCGCCAGGGCCTCCTGCACATACGGGCGAAAGCTGTAGTCCACCCCCACATTGCTGGTGGCCGTGCGCCAGTTGCTGGCGGCCACGGCCAGGCCGTCGCGGTTGAGCAGCGTGAGCGTGGACGACTGGCTGGCGCCGTTGGCCTGCTCCAGCTTGTGGTTGAGTTGCTCGACTTCGGCGGCGCTCAGGGGGCGGCTCAGCGCGTCGCGCAGCTGCGCGTCCAGCGCCAGCACCTCGGGCAGGGTGCGGTAGCGGTCGATGCGCTGGGCCAGCGCCTGGCCGTACAGGGCCAACTGGCCGCGCACGCTCTCGTTTTCGTCATGCAGCGACCGCTGCCAGGCCCACTGTCCGGCCACAAACATGCTGGCCACCATGCCGCCGAGCAGGATTAGCAGCGTCCAGAATTTGCGGCGGGTGGGCGTCGGCATGGCAAAAAAAGGGTTCGTGGGTGGCAAGTCAGCGCGATCCGGGAGGGCGCCAGGCGCAGCCGCAGAGTGTGCCGCACCGGGTTGGGGACTAAGTAATTACCCTGATTTGTGGCCAGACGCCCCCTATGGCGGCCCCGCCGACTAATACCAATAGGTTATCGGCTCAAACGGCGTGCGGCGGTACAAACGGCACCCTCGACGCACCCCGGTGGTGCAGTCCCCGTGATTTCTGGAGATCTCCATGCACACCATTACCGCCCCCACTGCCCACCCCGCGCGGCTGCCGTTTTATCGGCAGCTGTATTTTCAGGTGGTGGTCGCCATCATCCTCGGGGTTCTGCTGGGCCACTTCGAGCCCGCCTACGGCGCTGCCATGAAGCCCTTCGGCGATGCCTTCATCAAGCTGATCAAGATGATCATCGCGCCGGTGATCTTTCTGACCATCGTCACCGGCATTGCGGGCATGTCGCAGCTCAGCACCGTGGGCCGCGTGTTCGGCAAGGCCATGGCGTACTTCCTGACCTTCTCCACCCTGGCCCTGGTGGTCGGCCTGATCGTTGCCAACGTGATGCAGCCGGGCGCGGGCATGCACATCAACCCGGCCGACCTGGACCAGAAAGAAGTCAGCAGCTACGTGGCCAAGTCGCACGACATGAGCCTGACCGGCTTTGTCATGGACATCATCCCCAAGACGCTGGTCAGCCCCTTCGTGGGCGACAACATCCTGCAGGTGCTGCTGGTGGCCGTGCTGTTCGGCGTGGCGCTGGCCTTGTCGGGCAATGCGGGCAAGCCGGTGCAGGCCTTTCTCGAATCGCTGACGGTGCCTGTGTTCAAGGTGGTCAACATCGTCATGCGGGCCGCCCCCATTGGCGCGTTTGGTGCCATGGCCTTCACCATCGGCAAGTTTGGCCTGGGCTCGCTGCTCAACCTGGCCGAACTGGTGGCCACGTTCTACATCACCTCGCTGTTCTTCGTGCTCGTCATCCTGGGCGGCGTGGCGCGTGCCTGTGGCTTCTCGGTCATCAAGCTGATCAAGTACCTCAAGGCCGAGCTGCTGCTGGTGCTGGGCACGTCCTCGTCCGAGTCGGCCCTGCCCTCGCTGATGGAAAAGATGGAGCGCGCCGGTTGCAAGAAGTCCGTCGTTGGCCTGGTCGTGCCCACCGGTTATTCCTTCAACCTGGACGGCACCAACATTTACATGACGCTGGCCGCGCTGTTCATCGCCCAGGCCACCGACACGCACCTCACGCTGGGCCATCAAGTCGCCCTGTTGCTGGTGGCCATGTTGTCGTCCAAGGGCGCGGCAGGTGTGACCGGCGCAGGCTTCATCACCCTGGCCGCCACCCTGGCCGTGGTGCCCGAAGTGCCCGTGGCGGGCATGGCGCTGATTTTGGGTGTGGACCGTTTCATGAGCGAATGCCGCTCGCTGACCAACTTCATCGGCAACGCCGTGGCCACCGTGGTGGTCTCCCGCTGGGAAAACGCGCTGGACTATGACCGCCTGAACGCGGCGCTGGACGGCCAGCCCCTGCCCGCGCCGGAAGAGCCCGCTGCAGCGGCGGTTGTACCGGCGACGGTCTGAGCGTTCTTCGCGCTGCGCCAGACAGCCGGTGCGGCAGTGGATCGAAGGGCAAGACGCCACGCAACGCAGCATCAAAAATAGGAGCGGGTAGCGCTTGATATACAAGGCATTCAAGGTGATTTGTGCCTCAAGTCGTTGTGCATCAAGCGCTAGCAGCTCACTTTTTTAATTCAGGCAGCGTCCGAAAGGTCATGGAGCCTCTCAAGCAGTTTTCTGCCGCGCACGCCGCGCACGCAGCGGGGTGGCAAGGTCCTCAAGCACAATGGCCGCCAACAACCCGGTGTCCGGTGCCCAGAAGGCTGCATGCCCCCGTGCGCTGCACCGACAGACCGGCGACAACAAGGAAACCCATGACCCTCGAAGCCACCCTGGCCGCCCTGCATCTGGTGGCCATCCTGACCTTTGTGGTCTTTTTGTCGAGCCAGGCCGCGCTGTGCCGCATTGAATGGATGAACGCTGCCGTGGTCGAACGCCTGGCGCGGCTGGATGTGATTTACGGCGCGGCTGCCATGGTGATGATTGGCAGCGGTCTGGCGCGCCTCATCTGGGGCATCAAGGGGGCGTCCTGGTATCTGTCGCAGCCCATGTTTCACATCAAGATCACCATCGTGGTGGTCATGGCCCTGCTGTCGATCTGGCCGTCCATCATGTTCCGCCGCTGGCGCCGCAACCTGCATGCCACAGGCGCCCTGCCCGAGGCGCTGGAGGTGAAAAAGGTGCGCCGCCTCGTGATGATCCAGTCGCATGGGCTGCCGGTGGTGGCGGTCATTGCGGTGTTCTGGGCGCGGGGCTGGTAGGGCGGCCTGCCCACCAGGAGCGGAAATCAAAAAGCCCGCCAGTGGTGCCACTGGCGGGCTTTTTTTGGCTGGTGCCGCTGTCAGCCCTTGAGGCACTCGCTCATGAAGGCCTTGCGTTCATCGCCCTTGAGCGTCTTGGCTTTTTCGTCGGCGTTGCAGGTCTTCATCTTGGTCTGCTGCTTTTCTTGCTTGTTGGAAGACAGGCATTCCTTCATGAACGCCTTGCGTTCGTCGCCTTTGAGCGTTTTGGCTTTTTCGTCGGCGTTGCACGTGACCATCTTGGATTGCTGCTTGGTCGGCGCCTTGTCCTCGGCTGCGTGGGCGGACAGACCCAGCGACAGGGCCAGGCCCAGAGCGGTCAGGGAAAGAAGCTTTTTCATGGAATCTCCTGGTGTGAATGCGTTATGGGGGCTCCCGGCGGGATTGCACCATAGAACGTCTGTAGCGGCAACGCGGATGGCGCCTGAACAGGTGTTCCGCCGCGCTTACCCGTGCCCCGTAAAATCCGCCGATGCTTACAGCCAAAAATGAATTGCTCGCCGCGCTTGCCGGCGAGCTGGAAGTTCTGTCCCCCGGCGCTGGCGCCAAGGCAGCGTTCGAATCCCCCAAGGTGGCCGCCCATGGCGATTTCGCCTGCACCGCCGCCATGCAGCTGGCCAAACCCCTCAAGCTGAACCCACGCGCTTTGGGCGAACAGCTCAAGGCTGCGCTGGAGGCCACCCCTGCGTTTGCGCGCTGGGTCGAGGCGATCGAGATTGCAGGCCCCGGCTTTTTGAACATCCGCCTCAAGCCCGCCGCCAAGCAGGAAGTGGTGCGCGAGGTGTTGGCGGCTGGCGCGCATTTTGGCTACCAGGCGAACAACGGCCAGCAAGTGCTGGTTGAGTTTGTGTCGGCCAACCCCACCGGCCCGCTGCACGTGGGCCACGGCCGCCAGGCTGCGCTGGGCGATGCCATCTGCAACCTGTTCAGCACCCAGGGCTGGAAGGTGCACCGCGAGTTCTATTACAACGACGCGGGTGTGCAGATCCAGACGTTGACCACCAGCACGCAACTGCGCGCCAAGGGCTTCAAGCCCGGAGACGAATGCTGGCCCGTCGATCCGGAGAATCCAGCGTCCAAGGCGTTCTACAACGGCGAATACATCCAGGAGATCGCCAACGACTTCCTCGCCCAAAAGACCGTCAAGGCCGATGACCGCGAGTTCACCGCCAGCGGTGATGTGGAAGACGTGGAATCGATCCGCCAGTTTGCGGTGGCCTACCTGCGCAACGAGCAGGACAAGGATCTGCAGGCTTTCAACCTCAAGTTTGACGAGTACTACCTGGAGTCCAGCCTGTACACCAGTGGCCGCGTGGAGGGTACGGTGAACAAGCTGGTGGCCAACGGCAAGACCTACGAGCAGGACGGCGCGCTGTGGCTCAAGTCCACGGACTACGGCGACGACAAGGACCGGGTCATGCGCAAGCAGGACGGCACGTTCACCTACTTTGTGCCCGACGTGGCCTACCACATCGCCAAGTGGGAGCGCGGCTACACCAAGGTCGTCAACATCCAGGGCACGGACCACCACGGCACCATCGCCCGCGTGCGCGCCGGGCTGCAGGCGGCTGATGTGGGCATCCCGCAGGGCTACCCCGACTACGTGCTGCACACCATGGTGCGCGTGGTCAAGGGCGGCGAAGAGGTCAAGATCAGCAAGCGCGCGGGCAGCTACGTCACGCTGCGGGATTTGATCGAGTGGACCAGCAAGGACGCCGTGCGCTTCTTCCTGCTCAGTCGCAAGCCCGACACCGAGTACACCTTCGACGTGGACTTGGCCGTGGCGCAGAACAACGACAACCCGGTGTATTACGTGCAGTACGCGCACGCACGCATCCAGTCGGTGCTGCGGGCCTGGCAAGACGCCGGGGGGGGCGATGTGGCGTCGCTCCACGGTGTCGACCTGTCGGCCCTGGAAGGCCCGCAGGCCCAGGCGCTGATGCTGCAACTGGCCAAGTACCCCGAGATGCTCACGGCTGCTGCCGATGGTGAAGCGCCGCATGACGTGACCTTCTACCTGCGCGACCTGGCCGCCTGTTACCACAGCTATTACGACGCCGAGCGCATTCTGGTGGATGACGAGGTGGTGAAGAAGGCCCGTCTGGCCCTCGTCGCCGCCACTGCGCAGGTATTGCACAATGGCCTCGCCGTGCTGGGCGTGTCGGCTCCAGCCAGAATGTAAGCAGTGACTTTGATCATGAAAAAGCAACAAAAGGGCGGGACCATCATCGGCTTTATCGTCGGTGTCATCGTCGGCCTGGGGGCGGCATTGGCCGTGGCGGTTTACGTTACCAAGGTGCCGGTGCCCTTCCTGAACAAGGGGGGCGGTCGTGGTGTGGACATGGATGCCGCCGAATCGCAGAAGAACAAGAACTGGGACCCGAACTCGCCGCTGTATGGGCGCAACCCGGCGCGCCCACCGGCGCCTGTGGTGGCGGCCCCCGCATCTGCACCTGCACCGGCTGCGGCACCAGAGGTGCGGGCTGCGGCCTCCGCGCCCAAGCCAGCGGCCAGCAAGCCGGACGCCAAGGCCGAAACCAAGCCGGGCGCCGACCCCCTGGGCGATCTGGCCGTGGCCAAGGCCGCCGCCACCGGCAATCTGGATCCGTTCGACTATTTTGTGCAGGCCGGGGCCTTCAGAACCCAGCCAGACGCCGATGCGCAGCGCGCCAAACTCGCCATGCTGGGCTGGGAAGCCCGTGTGAGCGAGCGTGAACAAAATGGCCGGGCGGTGTTCCGCGTGCGGGTGGGCCCGTTCACCAAACGCGACGACGCCGAGCGGATCAAGGAAAAGCTGGACGGCGCCGGGGTGGACTCGGCACTGGTTCGCGTTCAGCGCTGATACGTCAGACTTCGAGGTCTGAACTTTTTACGGGGGCATGGCTCACATCCCCCAGACCTGTAACAGGAGAGTCTTTGTCATGAAACGCCGTGAGTTTTCTTTGTCCACCGCCTCGGTGGTTGCCGCATCTGCCCTGACACTGCCAGTGGCGAACACCGCCATGGCGCAGGCCCGCCAGTTCAAGGAGGGCAAGGACTTCAAGCGGCTGGACAAGCCCGTAGCGCCTGATGCCCCCGCAGGCAAGGTCGATGTGATCGAGTTCTTCTGGTACAGCTGCCCCCATTGCAACGCGTTTGAACCGGTGCTGGACGCCTGGGTCAAGGCAGCACCCAAGGACCTGAGCGTGCGCCGCATGCCCGTGGCCTTCAACGCCAGCTTCGTGCCCCAGCAAAAGCTGTACTACACGCTGGAAGGCATGGGCAAGCTCGAAGAACTGCACGCCAAGGTGTTCCGCGCCATCCACGTCGAAAAGCAAAAGCTTGCCAAAGACGACGAAATCCTGGCCTGGGTGACCAAGCAGGGTGTGGATGCGGCCAAGTTCAAAGAGGTGTACGGCTCGTTCTCCGTGTCCAACCAGGTCCGCCGCGCATCGCAGTTGCAAGAAGCGTATGGCGTGGAAGGCGTGCCTTCGATGGGCGTGGCCGGCAAGTTCTACACCGACGGCACCATGGCGGGCAGCATGCAGACGGTGCTGCAGGTGGTGGAACACCTCGCTGCTACGGCCCGCAAAGGCTGACAATACGCTGTGTATTCTTATTAATAGCCCCTCGGGGCGTCTGCCAAAGCCCGCGTGTGCGGGCTTTTTTCATGGTGGGCGCGAATGCGTGGCTACAATGATTGCAAGATTCGTGCCCTATGAACCATCGCCTACTCTCGATCCTTCTGCTCACCGCCATGGCCTGCACCTTCGGTGTGGCCCATGCCGAAAAGGCCGACCGCGCCAAGCCCATGAACATCGAGGCCGACGCTTTGCGGCACGATGAACTCAAGCAGACCAGCGTGTTTACTGGCCGGGTGGTCATGACCAAGGGCTCCATCGTGCTGCGCGGTGCGCGGCTGGATGTGCGACAGGATGCAGACGGTTACCAGTACGGCGTCGTCACGGCAGAGGCTGGCAAGCGCGCCTTCTTCCGCCAAAAGCGAGACACCTTGCCCGGCGCGCCCGATGAATTCATCGAAGGCGAAAGCGAAGTCATCGAATACGACGGCAAGGCCGACAACGTGCGGTTCATCACCCGCGCCGAATTGCGCCGCTACCGCGGCTCGGTGCTCAACGACGAAATCACTGGCGCCGTGATCGTCTACAACAACCTGACAGATGTGTTCTCGGTAGACGGCCAGCGGCGGCCATCTACCAATGCGGCAGGTGATGCGCCCGCCACGGGTGGCCGTGTGCGTGCAGTGCTTTCGCCCAACGACCCGCCCCCTACCGGGCCCGGAGCCCCCGCTTCGGCAGCGCCCGCATCGGCCCCGGTGCTGCGCCCCAGCAACAGCCTTGGCGGCGGCGCCAAGTGAGCGCGCAGCCCGTGAGCACCGGTCCTGAACCCCAGGAGGGGAGCCGCTTGAATGCCGATTTCCAGGCGGGCAGTCGCCTGGAAGTGCTGCACCTGGCCAAGTCGTATGGCAGCCGCAAGGTGGTCAAGGATGTGTCGCTGGTCGTGCAAAAGGGCGAAGTCGTGGGGCTGCTGGGCCCCAACGGCGCGGGTAAAACCACCTCGTTCTACATGATCGTGGGGCTGGTGCGCAGCGACGAGGGGGACATTCGCATCGACGGCCAGTCGGTCGCCCACATGCCCATTCACCGCCGGTCACGCCTCGGGCTGTCGTATCTGCCGCAGGAAGCGTCCATTTTTCGCAAGCTCACGGTCGAAGAAAACGTGCGCGCCGTGCTGGAACTGCAGCGCGGCGACGACGGCCAGCCGCTCAGCCGCGCGGGCATCGAAGAGCGCCTGACCGCCCTGCTCCAAGAGCTGCGCGTGGACCACCTGCGCGCCTCGCCCGCCATGGCCCTGTCCGGCGGCGAGCGCCGCCGGGTAGAGATCGCCCGGGCCCTCGCCACACAACCGCGTTTTATCCTGCTGGACGAGCCCTTTGCGGGCATCGACCCCATCGCCGTGATCGAGATCCAGCGCATCATCGGTTTTCTGAAAGCGCGCGGCATTGGTGTGCTCATCACCGACCATAACGTGCGGGAGACGCTGGGCATCTGCGACCACGCGTTCATCATCAGCGATGGCCAGGTTCTGGCCCAGGGCACACCGTCCGAGATCGTTGACAACGCCGAGGTGCGGCGCGTGTACCTGGGCGAACACTTCAAGATGTGAACGACATGGCCCCCACGCTTGTCACTTCGTGTACTGCGCTGCCCCCCAAGGGGGCCTTCGCGCCTTGGGGCGGCCCGGCGGCGCGGCGATGCGCCCCCACGCTCCCCGCTGCGCGTGGTTCGCTGCCCCCCGAAGGGGCTATCGCGCCTTGGGGCGGCCCGGCGGCGCTCAATCAATGAAACCAGGTCTCTCGCTGCGCGTCTCGCAGCATCTCGCACTGACCCCCCAGCTTCAGCAGTCCATCCGGTTGCTGCAGTTGTCCACGCTGGAGCTGTCCCAGGAAGTCGAGCAGATGCTCGACGAAAACCCGTTCCTCGAACGCAATGCCGACGAGGCCCCGCGCGAGGAGTTTGGCTTGGAGGCGGCCGACACGCCCGCGCAGCCCGATGAGTACAGTTCGGATGACGCTATATTTTCAGGAGCTACCAGCGCAAGCAGTACAAGCGCTGAAGGCCAAAATGATGCTGAAACGCCGAGTGCTGGCGCGGATGAGCCCGACTGGAGCGGCGACGGCACCGTAGAGATGGCGCCCAACGACGCCGAGTGGGGTGGCGACGCACCCGCCCGCAACCGCAACGACTCCGAAGGCGACGAGGCCGACGCCACCGAGCTGGCCCGTTCGCACGAATCGCTGACCGCCTTTTTGCACCGCCAGGCCCTGTCGCTGCGCCTGTCCGAGATCGACCGCGCCGCGCTGCGCTTCCTCATCGAATCGTTGACCGACGATGGCTATCTGGAAGAGCCGCTTGACGAGCTGGCCATCAGCCTGGCCGGTCCTGACGACCTGGAGCAGATCGAAGAGCTGGTGCACCGCTTTACCGTGGCCCAGCGCCTGCTGCAAAGCCTGGAGCCCGTGGGTGTGGGCGCGCGTGGCCTGGCTGAGTGCCTGACCTTGCAGCTCAAGGCCCTGGCCGCCGACGAAGACAGCGACATCGACCCCGATGCGGTGCAGACCGCACTGCGCATTTGCCAGCAGCCGCTGGAGATGCTGGCGCGCCGCGACATCCGCCGCCTGACGCAGCTGTGCGGTGACGGCGAAGAACGCACCCGCGCCGCCATGGCGCTGATCGCCCGGCTGGAACCCCGCCCCGGCCGCCGTTTTGCCGATGTGGAACGCAACATCATCGTGCCCGATGTCATCGTGCGCAAAGCAGGGCGTGCCAACGGCCGGGATGGCCAGCACAACTTCATCGTCGCGCTCAACCCCGACGTGATGCCCCGACTGCGCGTGCACGACATCTACGCCGGCGCCCTGCGCGGCCACAAGGGCGGTGAAGGCCACCAGGGCATGCAACAGCGCCTGCAGGAGGCGCGCTGGTTCATCAAAAACATCCAGCAGCGCTTTGACACCATCCTGCGCGTCTCGCGCGCCATTGTGGAGCGGCAAAAAAGCTTCTTCACCCATGGTGAACTGGCCATGCGCCCGCTGGTACTGCGCGACATTGCCGACGAACTGGGCCTGCACGAATCCACCATCAGCCGCGTGACCACCGCCAAGTACATGTCCACCCCGATTGGCACCTACGAGCTGAAGTATTTCTTCGGCTCGGGCCTGGGTACCGAGACAGGCGGCAACGCTTCTAGTACCGCCGTGCGCGCGCTCATTAAGCAGTTTGTGGCCGCAGAAAGCCCGGCCAAGCCGCTGTCAGACAGCCAGATCGCCGAAATGCTCAAGGAACAAGGCATCGAATGCGCACGCCGCACCGTGGCCAAGTACCGCGAGGCGCTCAAGATCGCGCCCGCGAACCTGCGAAAAGCGCTGTAGCGTCGCTGCCGGAGGGGCATGCCGGGCGCGCTAGGTTGTGTTTCCGGTTCTTCACGTTTCCGTTTTCGTTTCCCTATTACCGTTGCTCTGCCATGGCCCGCATCGTTTTTGACCTTCCTCCTCAATTCGGCTTTGCCACCGAAATGCAGATCTACATCAGCCACGTGAACCAGGGCGGGCACCTGGACAACGCGCAGCTGCTCAGCCTCGTGTCCGAGGCGCGGGTGCGTTTCTTTCAGTCGCTGGGCTACCCCGAGGCCGATGTGGGCGGCTTGTCCATCGTGGTCGGCGACATCGTGGCGCAGTACAAGTCCGAGGGCTTCCACGGCGAAACCATGCGGGTGGAGATGGCGCCTGCGGACTTCAACCGCTATGGGTTTGACCTGGTCTTTCGCATGACCGAAAAGGCCGAGGGCCGCGAGGTGGCGCGCGGCAAGATCGGCATTGTTTTTATCGGCAAGGCCGACCGCAAAGTGGCGCCAATCCCCGAATCCATCCGCCAATTGCTGCTGGCCCGTGCGGGAACGCCGGATTCACACGCACTTTCCGAGCGCGTATCCTCACCAACGTCATGAATCAACTCCAACTTTTTCTCCCTTGCGCCGCCGGTGTCGAGGGCTTTCTGGCCGACGAGGTGCATGGCATCACCGGCCTCACGGGGCAAGACCTGCTGGTGGGCCGGGGTGGCGTGTTGCTGCGCGCCTCCTGGCGCGAGGCGCTGCTGCTCAACCTGCACAGTCGCCTGGCCCAGCGCGTGCTGGTGCAACTCGCGCACCGCCCCTACCGTTCTGAAAACGACCTGTATGCCGCCGCCAGCGACGTGGCTTGGGAAATCTGGTTCACCACGCGCCAGACCTTCAAGGTCGAAGTGACCGCCCAGCACAGCCCGCTGCAGAGCCTGAATTTCGCAGGCCTCAAAGTCAAAGATGCCGTGGCCGACCGCTTCCGCAACAAAAGCGGCGTGCGCCCCGATGTGAACACGCAGTGGCCCGACGTGCGCATCCACCTGCACCTGACCACCGACGAAGCCACGATCTACATCGACACCTCTGGCGAGCCGCTGTTCAAACGCGGCTGGCGCGAGGACAAGGGCGACGCCCCGCTGAAGGAAACCCTCGCCGCCGCCATGATCGCCGCCAGCGGATGGGACCCGCACGGCGACAACCCCCAGCCGCTGTACGACCCCTGCTGCGGCAGCGGCACCATCGCCATCGAGGCCGCGCAGATCGCCTGCCGCATCCCGGCGGGCATGTTGCGCCGCTTTGCGTTCGAGAAACTGCTGCCGTTCCAGGCACATGTCTGGTCTGCTATCAAAAACGAAGCTGAAAGCGCAATACAGACAAGCGCTGTGCCCATATTTGGCAGTGATGTGGCCCACCGCATGGTCGATTTTTCCCAGCGCAACGCCGAACGTGCGGGCGTGGCCGACGCCGTGCAACTGCGCGGCGGCGACGCCCTGCAGCGCATGCCGCCCAGCGAACAACCCGGCGTGATGCTGCTCAACCCGCCCTACGGCGAGCG
>NZ_JBKBTV010000067.1:0-24779 GCF_046291265.1 Acidovorax sp.
CCGAACTCGCGCTGCTGCAGCAACGCGCAGGCGCCCAGGGCGTGTGTGTGCAAAAGGTGGCCGAGGCCGAGGCCCTTGCCGCCGGCGGCGTGGATGACATCACCATCACCAACCAGGTCATCGCCATGCCCAAGCTGCACCGTGTGGCGCGGCTGGCCGCCCAGCTGGCGGCGCGTGGTGGACGGCTGGGGGTGGCGGTAGACCACCCCGAAGGTATAGAGCGCCTGGCCGACGCCATGGCGCAGCATGGCCGCGATGCGGACATCGACGTGCTGGTGGAAATTGACGTAGGCCAGGGCCGCTGCGGAGTGCCGCCCGGCGAAGCTGCCGTGCCACTGGCCCTGGCCGTGGCGCGCAGCCCCCGACTGCGCTTTGCGGGGCTCCAGGCCTACCATGGCCGGGCCCAGCACATGGCCAGCACCGTGGGCCGCAAAGAGGCGATTGCCCAGGTGGTGCGCGCCGCCAGCCACACCAGGCAACTGATCGAGGCTGCGGGCGTTACCGTGCCGCTGATCACCGGATCGGGCACCGGCACGCTGGTGCACGAAGCCGCCAGCGGTATTTTTGGCGAACTGCAGGCGGGCTCTTTCCTGTTCATGGATGCCGACTACGCGCGCAACGAGCGCGAACCGGCCCAACCCGCTTTTGAGCACGCACTGTTCGTCAAGACCCAGGTGGTATCGGTGCGCGAAGGCCACGCCGTGTGCGATGCCGGGCACAAAAGCCACGCCATCGACTCCGGCCTGCCCACCGTCGCCCTGCTGCCCGCCGACCGCGCGCTGCGTTTTGCCAACGGTGGCGACGAACACGGCCTGCTCTACGCCGACGGCCCCAAAGCCCGCCTGCCCGCGCTGGGCCGCATGCTGTGGCTCATCCCCGGCCACTGCGACCCCACGGTGAACCTGCACGACTTTTTGATCGGCGTACGCGGCGGGCTGACCATGGGCGTGGTGGAACGCATCATCAGGGTTGATGCCAGAGGCGCGCTGACCTGATTGGCGCAAGAATCGGCGGACATTTTGGTGTCCCCCATGAGCCCCAGTCAGATCATCGTCCTAGCCACCCCCGTTTTCTTTTTGCTGATCGCCATCGAGCTGTTCATCGGCTACAAGCGCCAGCGCAACACCTACCGGCTGGCCGATGCGGTCAGCAGCATCAGTTTGGGCATGCTCAGCCAGACCAGCGCCGTATTCACGCGGCTGCTGCGCATCGGCATCTACACCGCACTCTTCGAGCACGTGGCGTTGTGGCGCAGCGATGCGTTCTGGACCAGCCTGCCCGGCTGGCTGCTGGCGCTGGTGTTCTACGATTTTTGCTATTACTGGCTGCACCGCATGGGGCATGAGTCGGCCGTGTTGTGGGCCGCGCACGCGGTGCACCACCAGAGCCAGGACTACAACCTCAGCACCGCACTGCGCCAAACCAGCTCGGGCGCGCTGCTGGGCTGGGTGTTTTATGTGCCCATGGCGCTGGCGGGCGTGCCGCCGCTGGTGTTTGCGGTGGTGGCGCTGATCGATTTGCTCTATCAGTTCTGGGTGCACACCGAGCAGGTGGGAAAGCTGGGCTGGTTCGACCGCTGGTTCTGCAGCCCCAGCAACCACCGCGTGCACCACGCGGTGAATGACCCGTACCTGGACAAGAACTACGGCGGCATCCTGATCATTTGGGACCGGATCTTCGGCACCTTCAAGGACGAGGACGACCAGGAAAAGTGCGTCTACGGCACGCGTGGCTTGCTCAACAGCTGGGACCCGCTGTGGGCCAATGCCCAGGTCTACGCAAGCCTGGCGCACGACAGCTGGCATGCATGCAACTGGCTCGACAAACTCCGGGTGTGGATCAAGCCGCCCGGCTGGCGGCCGGCCGACGTGGCCGAGCGCTTTCCCAAGCCGGCCTTCGACATTGCCCGGATGCCGCTGTACCACCCGCCCATGTCGCGCACGCTGCAATGGTTTGCGGGCGTGCAGTTCGCGCTCATGCTGGCCGGTGTGGCCGCCTTCCTCTGGCAGGCCGACACGGCGCCGCTGGTGCACAACGCCATCTGGTTCGCCACGCTGCTGATCGCGCAATGGGCTCTGGGCGCGGCGGTGCAGGGGCGCATCGGCATGGGCATGGCGCTGCTGGTCGAATCGGCAGCCCTTGCCACGGCGACCAGCGTGCTCGGGCTGCAGGAGTGGCATTGGATCTTCAAGCCGCTGACCATGGTGATTGCCATTGCTGTGGTCGCCGGGCATCTGCGCACGGCGGCCCCTGGCAACCGCCTCGACAGGACCGAAGGCCGCTGGCTCATCGCTGCGCTGGCCGGCTCGCTCGCGGGCGATGTGTTCCTGATGTTCGGCGGCTTCTTCATCCCCGGGCTGGTGAGCTTTCTGCTTGCCCACCTCTGTTACATCGTGCTGTTCCGCAAAGGCGTTCCCTGGTTTGCCCGGCGCGGCGCGCTGGTGACCACGCTGGCCATCGGCGTGGGCATGTATGCCTTCCTGTGGCTGGGCGGGCTGCCGGCCGCTTTGCGCGGGCCGGTGGCGGCGTATGTGCTGGTGATCGCCCTAATGGCTGCACAGGCCATCGGCCGTGCCGCCGTGCTGGGCGGGCGCGGCGCCTGGCTGGTCGCCATCGGGGCCGGGTTCTTCATGCTCAGCGATGCCACGCTGGCCACCAACCGCTTCGTACAGCCCCTGCCGCTGGCCCAGCTGTGGGTGCTGGCCACCTATTACATCGCGCAGGTGCTGATCGTGGCCGGCATGCTGGACGGTGCCCGCAGCCAGCACCGGGCTCCCGTCACCGAGGAGGGGCCTGCTGCAAGCGCTGCGCTGCCGCCGACGGGATATGCAACGCCCCGGCCATGAGCACAGCCCCCAGGGCCAGCAGAAACCAGGCGCTCAGCAACCACAGGAAGGTATCGGCATTGCGCTGGCCCGGATGGGACTGCAGGTTCAGTGCGGCCACCTCCTCGACCACCCCGGCGAGCCCCCGGCCCGCCACATAGTGGTAGGCCGCGCCGCCCAGCGCCCACAGGCCGATGAACATCAGCGCCAGGCCCATGCAGGCCAGCCCGGCGCGCGGTCGACGGCCTACGCAAAGCAACCATGCCGACAGGCCGCCCACCACCACGGCCGCGCCCGTCCACCAGGGCTGCAGGTCATCGCGCGCCAGAGGCAGCACCCATTCCCACGCCCAGGGCAGCGGGGCCAGCAGCCACTCTGATTGCGGCGCCAGCCCGGGCCAGGCACCCAGGGCGCCCCACATGCCCGGCGCGCTCAGCAGCCACAGCAGCAAGGTGATGGCCGCCAGCACGGCCGTCGCCGCGCAGGCCCGAAACCGCAGGCGTTGGCAACGCTCGGACGCCATGGCGGGCCAGTGGCGCCCCGCCAGGTAAACGCCCAGCGCAGCGGCCAGGCACCACACACTGGCCGCGCCACACACGGCCACCCAGCCGGGCAGGTCCTCAAAGCCCTCGAACAGGAACACCGTGAGCTGGCCATAGACCACCCCGCCCAGGCCGTACAGCAGCAGGGTGCCCACGACCAGGGCCAGGCCGCAGGAACCCATGAACCTGCGCCCGGGCGCGAGGGCCTCCCATTGGGCCCGCAAGGCCGGCGTCCAGTTCACTCCGGGGCCCCGTCGCACGGGCGCCGCCTTGGTGGCGCTCTCGCGCGGGTTCTTCTTGCGGCGGCTGGAGCGTGCCATGGGATGGCTCCCTTGCGTTTCAGGCTTCGAACAGGTCCTGCCCGCCAGCCTGGGGCGGGGTCACGCCCAGGTGCCGGTAGGCGGCCAGCGTGGCCCCGCGGCCGCGGGTGGTGCGCTGCAAAAAGCCTTGCTGGATGAGGTACGGCTCGATCACGTCCTCGATGGTGCCGGCCTCCTCGCCGATGCTGGCGGCGATGTTGTCCAGGCCCACCGGACCGCCATCGAAGCGGTGGATCACGGCCTCGAGCAGCTTGCGGTCCATCACGTCGAATCCCTGCGGGTCCACGTCGAGCATGGCCAGGGCACGGTTGGCGATATCCAGGGTGATGCGGCCATCGCCCTTGACCTCGGCATAGTCGCGCACGCGCCGCAGCAGCCGGTTGGCGATACGCGGCGTGCCGCGCGAGCGGCGGGCGATCTCGAAGCCGCCCACTTCGTCCATGGGGACGTCGAGCAGGCCGGCGCTGCGCTGCACGATGCGCGCAAGCTCCTGCGCGGTATAGAACTCCAGCCGCGCGACGATGCCGAAGCGATCGCGCAGCGGGTTGGTCAGCATGCCGGCGCGCGTGGTCGCACCCACCAGCGTGAAGGGCTGCAGGTCAAGCTTGATGCTGCGCGCCGCAGGCCCCTCGCCGATCATGATGTCAATCTGGTAGTCCTCCAGCGCGGGGTAGAGGATTTCCTCGACCACGGGCGAGAGGCGGTGGATCTCGTCGATGAACAGAACGTCGTTCTTTTCCAGATTGGTCAGCAGCGCCGCCAGGTCCTTGGGCTTTTCGAGCACCGGGCCGCTGGTCTGGCGCAGGTTGACGCCCAATTCGGCCGCAATGATGTGGCTGAGCGTGGTCTTTCCCAGGCCCGGCGGGCCAAACAGCAGCACGTGGTCCAGCGCCTCGCCGCGCTTCTTTGCCGCACCTATGAAGATTTCCAACTGCTCGCGTGCCTTAACCTGGCCCACGTACTCCTGCAGGAGCTTGGGGCGCAGGGCGCGCTCGATCGCTTCCTCCTGAGGGGAAACTGGAATGGCGGAGATGACGCGTTTAGCGGGGGCGGGGGCGAAGTCGTCAGTTTGGATGGTCATTTTTAGGGGGTCATTACTTCCTGCATGTCCGCGCGCTAAGAGCCAGGCACCAGCCATTGCTTCAGAGCCGAGCGGAAGGCCAGATCAAAGCGCCCGTAATGGTCGCGCCCGGCTGGCACTTGGCAGCTGGACGCGCCGCCGTACAACTGGCCGACCAAGTATCGGGAACTGCCAATGCCAAAGAACAGCCCCGACCCGCTGCTGCCCCCTTCCGTAGTGCCCTCGCTCCAACCCACGGTCAAAAAGCGCCCGTCCGCCGGCGTGCTAATCGCACAGACTTCGTTGCTGCAGTTGCTGAACCGCGCCAAAGCGCCGGTACTGACTTTTTGCAGATCACCTCGGGGGTGATGGACTCCCGCGACATTCGCGTTTTGCGTCATGTCACCAAAGTAGGTGCCCGCATACACGCTGCCCTGCGGCGGGGGATTGTTGAGGCGCATGAAGGACGTGTCAGTGGTAGCACTTGCATGCAGAAGCACGGCCCCGCCCTGCAGACGCTGCGTGGCGAGATTGAGACTTCCACTGTTGCACGCGGTGGAGCGGTAAAACCAGTCTGTCGTGAGTGAAGAAGCCACCGATTGCGAAGAGATGCAATGGAAGGCACTCAGAAAATACGGGGTAGTGCTCGATTGGATGTCGTTCAGCAAAGTGCCTGTGCACAGGAAACTGCCGCCATCGCGGACATAAATCATGCGGGCAACAGATCGACTTTCACTGGTGAATTCAGCTTTGCACGAAACGTCGACATTGCAAGTGCCCGACTCTCCCACTTTGGTGAACGATGCCGAGGCAGTAGCCTGTTCTGGCGAGACAACGAAGTGGGACAGCGACGGAACGGCGATGTCGAGTTCTGCCAGATTGGCTCTGACAGGCACTTCCAGTTCGAGGGTGGTTTCAGCCCCGCCAAAGTCAGGCGCCCAATACGTACGCGCCGAGTCGCCGACATCTCCCGCATCCAGATTGCGCTGCACAATGCGCAACACCTCCTCCCGCGATACCTGAACAAAATTTCCTCCTGACTGAGCGTAGAAACGCATCGTGCTGCCAGAAGGCAGGCTGCGCACCAGCACACCCAACCGCACACCCAGGGCTCCATCTGCCGTGAAGCTGATGGCGGCCCGCTGAAGACCGGACCCAGCAGGCCGCCATGTCAGCTGTGCCAGAGTGTCCTTCGCTGTCGCGGTAGCCACAACACTGCGGGAAACACCGATCTGCTGAGGCGCTCCATACCCAGCGGCGTTCTTGGTCAACAGACTCTGTGATTCGCCCACAGGTCCGAGGCGCACCGAAGCCGGAGGCAACGCAGCGCTGCGTTCGGATGCCTTGAGCGAAGCCGCGCTGGCGGCTTTTGGCAGCCCAAGGTCAAGGGGTTCGATGCGATTGTTACTCGGTATTCCCGGGTTGACCGGTGTGGGCACAACCACAGGTGGTTCTGGCACGACAGGATCGACGGCCGTCACAGGCGTGTCGTTGCTTCCACCGCCACACGCGGTCAACGCCACAACGAGACACAGACCCACAAGTTTCACTGGAGAATAGAAATTAGAGTTCATAATTTTAGCCATTGTGTTATTTCGCCAGCGCCTTCAACGCCAGCTTAATACCGTCACTCACCCCCACATCCGCAGGCAACGCCTTGAGCGCTGCCGCAGCCTCCTTGTCGTTGTAACCCAGCGCCAGCAGCGCCTGCAATATATCTGCCTGCGCATCACTATTCGCCGCGCCGTGAGTGACACCCATGTCCGCCCCCAGCTTGCCCTTCAGCTCCAACAGCAACCGCTCGGCCGTCTTCTTGCCAATGCCCGGCACTTTGACCAGACGACCGGCCTCCTGCAGCGAAATCGCCTGGGCCAGATCGCCGACGCCCATGCCACTCAACACCGACAAAGCCGTGCGCGGGCCTACGCCGGAGATCTTGACCAGTTCACGAAAAGCCTGGCGCTCTTGCGGCGTTGCAAAGCCGTATAAAAGCTGCGCATCCTCCCGCACAATGAACTGGGTGAGCAGGCTGACCCGCTCGCCCACCGCAGGCAGGTTGTAGAACGTGCTCATGGGCACATTCACCTCATAACCCACGCCGTGGCAGTCCAGCAGCACCTCGGGGGGGTTCTTCTCCAGCAGGGTGCCGGTCAATTTGCCTATCATGGGTGTCCTTTGTCGGCGGCTGCACATGGTGCAGCGCCGTTTTTTTCCGTGTTCTCGATTGCCAGACTGGAATTATCCGCGTGATCCTGCGCCACACCTTCACCCCCCACAACAACCCCCGGCTCACCAACCTGTGTGGCCCGGCCGACGCGCACCTGCGGACCATCGAAGTGGCCCTGTCGGTGAGCATTGCGCACCGGCACGAGCAGTTCAAGGTGGACGGCCCCAAGGCCAAGGCCACACAGGCGATGGAGCTGCTGCAGGCGCTGTATGAGATGGCCGAGCGCCCGATCACCGAGGACTACATCCAGCTGATGCTGGCCGGCGACAGCGAGCTGCTGCAAGCGCCTGACGACGCGATCATTCTCAACACCCGCCGCGCCGACCTGCGGGGGCGCACGCCCACACAGAACCTGTACCTGCAGAACATTGCCACCCACGACATCACCTTCGGCATCGGCCCCGCCGGCACGGGCAAAACCTATCTGGCGGTGGCCTGCGCGGTGGATGCACTGGAACGCAGCACGGTGCAACGCATCGTGTTGACCCGCCCTGCGGTAGAGGCGGGCGAACGACTGGGCTTTTTGCCCGGCGACCTGGCGCAAAAGGTGGACCCGTACCTGCGCCCCCTATACGACGCACTGTATGAGCTGATGGGCCATGACAAGGTGCAAAAGGCCTTTGAGCGCAATGCCATCGAGATCGCGCCGCTGGCCTTCATGCGCGGGCGCACGCTGAACAATGCGTTTGTGATCCTGGACGAAGCGCAAAACACCACGCCCGAGCAGATGAAGATGTTTTTGACCCGCATCGGCTTTGGCGCACGCGCCGTCGTCACGGGCGATGTGAGCCAGGTGGACCTGCCCAAAGGGGCAATGAGCGGGCTGGTGGATGCCGAACGGGTGCTGAAACGCGTCAAAGGCATTGCCATCACCCGCTTTACCAGCGCCGACGTAGTGCGCCACCCGCTGGTCGCGCGCATTGTGGATGCCTACGACGCACCGCGCCGCGCCGCTCCTGCGCGCAGTTGATGCCATTACTCTCAATTTAATAGCTAGTAGCGCTTACGGATAAAGCGCTAGAGGCCAAAAAGACCATAAATGTCTCTCCACCAACTCGCCCTATCGCTGCAATTTGGCCGTTTTGCCGAAGCGGCGGCCCACCGCGCCGTCTTGCCACGCCACAAGGTCACGCGCTGGATTCGCCACGCCCTGGCCACCGATGCGGAGATCACCGTGCGCATCGTGGGCGCGGAAGAAGGCCAGCAGCTGAACCGCGACTTTCGCAAAAAAGACTACGCCACCAACGTGCTCACCTTTGACTACACGCAAGAGCCCGTGGTGACCGCAGACCTGGTGCTGTGTGCCCCCGTGGTGGAGCGCGAGGCGCGCGAGCAGAACAAAAGCTTGGAAGAACACTACGCGCACCTGCTGGTGCACGGTGCGCTGCATGCCCAGGGCTGGGACCATGAAACCAGCGCGGCGGATGCCGACGAGATGGAAGCTTACGAGATAGACATCATGAAAGAGCTAGGGTTTGCAGACCCTTACGCCAAGTAAGCACCCGCTTACTCAGCTATCGCTTTGGTGACCAAGTGCGGGCCAGCTGCCCGGCCCCACCCAGCGCCACCCGCAGAACCGCTCTTATTCCTTGCGTTCAATCCGCCGATTGATGCGCAAGGCGACCAGCGTGCACACCACACCCGACAGCAGGTACAGCGACACGGCGCCGAGCCCAAATTTGGCCGACAGCGCCAGCGCCACCAGCGGCGCAAAACCCGCGCCCACCAGCCACGCCAAATCGGCCGACAGCGCAGCCCCTGTATAGCGGTACTTCGGTGAGAAGTTGGCTGTGACGGTGCCCGATGCCTGCCCGTACGACAGGCCCAGTAGCACAAAGCTCACCAGCAGAAAGACGTTGTTGCCCACCTGCCCGGCCCCCAGCAGCCACGGTGTCACCAAGCTGAACGCGCCAATAAACAGCGCCATGGTGCCCAGCAGATTGCGGCGACCCACGCGGTCGGCCAGCCAGCCCGACACCATGATGGCACCAGCGGCCAAAAAAGCGCCGACGATCTGCACACTCAGCACCTCGGTGATGGATTGCTCTGAATACATGGCGATCCACGACAGCGGGAACACCGTAGCCAAGTGGAAGAGCGCAAAACTGGCCAGAGCGGCAAACGCCCCCAGCAGCACATTGCGCCCTTCATCGCGCATGACGCGGGTTACGCCCACGGGCTGCAGCTCCAGCTGCTGCAGCAGTTCGGCATACGACTGGCCCACCACCAGGCGCAGGCGGGCAAACAGGGCCACTACGTTGATGGCAAAAGCCACAAAAAACGGATAGCGCCAGCCCCAGTCCAAAAACTCAGCCACGCTCAGGCTGCTGTACAGATAAGCAAACAGACTCGCAGCCAGCACAAACCCGATGGGGGCACCCAGCTGGCCAATCATGGCAAACCAGCCACGGCGCTCCTGGGGGGCGCTCAAGGCCAGCAAGGACGGCAAACCGTCCCAAGACCCACCCAGCGCCAGCCCCTGGCCAACGCGCAACACCACCAGCGCCACGATGGCGACCGTGCCCGCGGAGGCGTAACTCGGCAAAAACGCCATGCCTGCGGTGCTGGCCCCCAGCAGAAACAGCGCCAGCGTCAGCTTGGTGCCCCGTCCCCAGCGCCGCTGAACGGCCATCGAAATGGCAGTGCCGAACGGGCGCGCCACAAAAGCGACGGAAAAGATGGCAAAAGCAGCCAAAGTGCCGTCCAACCGCGATAAAAACGGGAACAACAGCGACGGGAACACCAGCACGCTGGCAATACCAAAGACGAAGAAATCGAAATATTCGGACGACCGGCCGATGATCACGCCCACCGCGATCTCGCCGGGGGTGACATCCTCATCCGTATGTGCCCGCGCCAGCGAGCCTTCACCCTCAAACCCTGGCGCACCCAGCGCCGCAGAACCTTGGCCAACCATATCGACATTCCTCAATTGAACTACTGCCCCAGTTCTACCTTGCGCCGCTGCTCGTCACAAGTGTGATTTGCCAGCAGCAAGCGTAGGAAAACCCTGATAACACACCACTAACAAACCATTTTCAGCCCGAAAAGCACCAGCAACCGTCTGCATGGTGGGTTGCGGGGCTTGTCCAGTTGACCCGGCCTACGCCAAACCCGCCAAACCTTGATCTTGGACAAAATGTCCAATCGACAAATTTGGTGGGGCTACTACAGTGCGGTAGTCCAGTCATTCGTGTTTACACCTAAGCGCCTTTTGTCGCGTCCCCGCATGCACCATACCAAGGAAACCCGCAGGCTTGCCTGGCTTGCCGCGACCGCCCTGGCCACCGGACTACTCACCGGTTGCAGCCAAGCCGTCGTTCTCAACCCGGCAGGCGATATCGCTGCCCAGCAAGGCCAGCTGGTCATCACCGCCACGCTGCTGATGCTGGTGATCATCGTTCCGGTGATCGCCCTCACCCTGTGGTTTGCCTGGAAGTACCGCCAGAACAACGCCGCCAACACCGAGGCCGACTACGACCCGGAGTGGCACCACTCCACCACGCTGGAGCTGGTGATCTGGACCGTGCCGCTGCTCATCATCATCGCGCTGGGCGCCATCACCTGGATCGGCACCCACAAACTGGACCCCTACCGCCCGCTGGACCGCATTGACGCCCAGCGCCCGCTGGCGCCCCACGTCAAACCGCTGGAAGTGCAAGTGGTCGCCATGGACTGGAAATGGCTGTTTTTCTACCCGGAACTGGGCATTGCCACTGTGAACGAAGTGGCCGCCCCGGTGGACCGCCCCATCTTGTTCAAGCTGACCGCCACATCCACGATGAACGCGTTTTATGTGCCCGATTTGGCCGGCATGATTTACGCCATGCCTGGCATGCAGACCGAGCTGAATGCGGTGATCAACAAGCCAGGCGTGTTCAAGGGCATGTCCTCCCACTACAGCGGCGCGGGCTTCTCGGGCATGACCTTCAAGTTCCACGGCTTGAGCGATGGCGATTTTGCCCAGTGGGTGCAAAAGGCCAAGACCGACGGCAAGCCCCTGGACAAAAGCACCTACCTGAACCTGGTGAAACCCAGCGAACGCGACCCCGTGCAGCATTTTTCATCGGTGGAAGAAGGCCTGTACGACAAGGTGCTCAACCGCTGCGTCGAAGACGGAAAGATGTGCATGCACCACATGATGGCCATCGACGCGCTGGGCGGTGATGCCTATGTGCGGGCCGCGGGCCTGAACCTGCCGCAGGACGTGTGCACCGCCCAGAACGCCGCCGAGGTGGTCGCCACCCTCGAAACCCGCCTTGCACCGGCACCTGCCCAAAGCACGAGCACCCGCCAATGAGCCTCCCTATGTCCTCCGAAACCGTCTCCCCCGCCCACTGGGCGCTGGGCCGCCTGAACTGGGACGCCGTCCCGATGGCGCATGAACCCATCGTGCTGTGGACCTTCATCGCCGTGGTGCTGGGCGGCATCGCCGTCATGGCGGGCATCACCAAGTTCCGCCTGTGGGGCCCGCTGTGGCGCGTCTGGATCTGCAGCATCGACCACAAGAAGATCGGGATCATGTACATGATTCTGGGCATCGTCATGCTGCTGCGCGGCTTTGCCGACGCGGTGATGATGCGCCTGCAGCAGGCCATGGCCTTTGGCGACAACATGGGCTACCTGCCGCCGCACCACTACGACCAGATCTTCACGGCCCACGGCGTGATCATGATCTTCTTCGTCGCCATGCCGCTGGTCACGGGGCTGATGAACTACCTCATCCCGCTGCAGATTGGCGCGCGCGATGTGTCGTTCCCATTCCTGAACAACTTCAGCTTCTGGATGACCACGGCCGGTGCTGTGCTGGTGATGGTGTCGCTGTTCCTGGGTGAGTTCTCTACCTCGGGCTGGCTGGCGCTCTCGAACCTGGGGGCTCAGAGCGCGAGTACCGGACTGGACTACTACATCTGGGCGCTACAGATCGCGGGGGTGGGCACCACGCTCTCGGGCATCAACCTGATCGTCACCATCATCAAGATGCGCGCGCCCGGCATGAGCCTGATGAAGATGCCCGTCTTCGTGTGGACAGCGCTGTGCACCAACGCGCTCATCGTCGCGTCGTTCCCCGTGCTGACAGCCGCCCTGGTGCTGATGTCGCTGGACCGCTACATCGGTACCAACTTCTTCACCAACGAGCTGGGCGGCAACCCCATGCTCTACGTGAACCTGATCTGGATCTGGGGCCACCCCGAGGTGTACATCCTGATCCTGCCGTGTTTTGGCATCTTCTCTGAAGTGGTGGCCACGTTCTGCAAGAAGCGCCTGTTCGGCTACACCTCCATGGTGTACGCCACGGTGGTGATCACCATCCTGTCGTACCTCGTGTGGCTGCACCACTTCTTCACCATGGGCTCGGGAGCCAGCGTGAACACGTTCTTCGGCATCACGACGATGATCATCTCGATCCCGACGGGCGCCAAGATCTTCAACTGGCTGTTCACCATGTACAAGGGCCGCATCCGTTTCGAGCTGCCCATGATGTGGACCGTGGCCTTCATGATCACCTTCGCCATCGGCGGCATGACCGGCGTGTTACTGGCCGTGCCACCGGCAGATTTCGTGCTGCACAACAGCCTGTTCCTCATCGCCCACTTCCACAACGTGATCATCGGCGGCGTGCTGTTCGGCCTGTTTGCGGGCATCAACTATTGGTACCCCAAGGCCTTCGGCTACAAGCTCGACCGCACCTGGGGCGTGCGCTCGTTCTGGCTGTGGGTGGTGGGCTTCTGGGTGGCGTTTGGCCCGCTGTATGTGCTGGGGCTGATGGGCGTCACGCGCCGCGCCAACCACTTTGAAGACCAGTCGCTGCAAATCTGGTTCCAGATCGCTGCGTTCGGCGCCTTCATGATTGCGCTGGGCATCGCCTGCTTCCTGATCCAGATCGTGGTGAGCTACCTCAAGCGCGACCAGTTGCGCGACTGGACCGGCGACCCCTGGGACGCGCGCACACTGGAATGGGCCACCTCGTCGCCCCCGCCCAGCTACAACTTCGCGTTCACCCCCGTGGTGCATGAGATCGACGCCTGGTGGGATATGAAGAAGCACGGCTACCAGCGCCCGCTGACTGGTTTTGCACCCATCCACATGCCTGCCAACACAGGTTCGGGTGCGGTGATCTCGGCTCTGTCGCTGGTGTTCGGCTTTGCACTGATCTGGCACATGTGGCTGCTGGCCGGTGTGTCGTTTGCGGTGCTGCTGCTGGCGTCGATCATCCACACGTTCAACTACAAGCGTGACTTCTACATCCCGGCATCTGAAGTGATTTCCACCGAAGAAACCCGCACTCTGCAACTGGCCCGCCATGTCTGAACTTCGCATCCAAGCAGGCGCCGCTGGCGCCCTGGCGCCGCGCGCTTACCACCTCGCGCACGATCCCCATCCTGAAAACGGCACAGCCCTGGGGTTCTGGCTGTATCTGATGAGCGACTGCCTCATCTTTGCCGCGCTGTTTGCCACCTACGGCGTGCTGGGCCGCAGCTATGCGGCAGGCCCCACAGGCGCGCAACTGTTTGACCTGACGCTGGTCGCCATCAACACAGCCTTCCTGCTGCTGTCGTCCATCACCTTCGGGTTCGCCATGCTGCGCAAGCAGCAAAAGGATGTGAATGGCACGCTGCTGTGGCTGGCGGTCACGGGTTTCTTCGGCCTGTGCTTTCTGGCACTCGAACTCTATGAGTTTTATCACCTGATCCACCAGGGCGCCACACCCCAGCGCAGTGCCTTCCTGTCGGCGTTCTTCACGCTGGTAGGCACCCACGGCTTGCACGTCACCTTTGGCCTCATCTGGCTGGTGGTGCTGATGCTGCAGATCAAAAAGCATGGCCTGATTCCCGAGAACACCCGGCGCCTGATGTGCCTGTCCATGTTCTGGCACTTTCTGGACGTGGTCTGGATTGGCGTCTTTACCTTTGTGTACCTGATGGGAGTGCTGTAAATGAGCGCACAACACACAACACACGAGCACCATGGCAGCCACCACGACGGTGACACCCCTCACCACGATGCCAACGAGCCACACAGCACCTTCTCAGGCTACATGACGGGCTTTGTGCTGTCCATCATCCTCACGGCCATTCCGTTCTGGCTGGTCATGGCCAAGGTGATTGCCGACCGCAACACCGCCGTGCTGGTGCTGGGCGGCTTCGCCGTCATCCAGATCCTGGTGCACATGGTGTTTTTCCTGCACATGAACGGCAAGGTGGAAGGCGGCTGGACGCTGCTGGCCACCATCTTCACCGTGGTGTTTGTGGCCATCACCATTGCGGGCACGTTGTGGGTCATGTTCCACATGAACGCCAACATGATGCCGGACCATCCCGCCATGCCAGGCATGCCCCCCGCGGGCGCAGATCTGCGCTCGTCGCCCTAGACAACCCATTCCATTTCTCGTGGACTCCGCCGCAAACACGGGGCGCCAAGGCCCCCACTCCAGGTGGACGCTGGCCGTTCTTGGGGTGGTGGGCGTGTCGCTGTTTGCGGCGTTCATCGCTTTGGGCCTGTGGCAGGTGCAGCGCTTGGCCTGGAAGCTCGATCTCATCGAGCGAACTACGGAACGCATCCATGCCACCCCCAGCGCCCCACCGCGCCCCGCACAGTGGCCGCAGGTCAACGCGGCAGACCACGAATACCTGGCGGTGCGCCTAGAGGGCCGCTGGTTACCTGCCAAAACCCTGCTGACCCAGGCCACAACAGAACTCGGCGCCGGGTTCTGGGTGATGACCCCTTTGCAGCAAGATGATCACACGCACGTGTTGGTCAACCGGGGCTTCGTGCCTGCGGATCAGCGCACGCAGTGGCAATCACCCTCGCCACAAACCGGCGCAGATGAGCGCGTGACCATCGAGGGCTTGCTGCGCATCAGCGAACCCGGCGGCGGCTTCTTGCGCCGCAACGACCCGGCGCAGCAACGCTGGCATTCCCGCGATGTCGCAGCCATGGCGCAGGCGCTGCAGTTGCCCAACGCAGCACCGTACTTTGTGGATGTGGGCTTTCCGAACCGGCAAGGCGCCACCAACACCGAGCAGCGCCCCACAGCCTCTGGCACTTGGCCGCGCACGGGGTTGACCGTGGTGCGCTTTGCCAACAGCCACCTGGTCTATGCCGTGACCTGGTTCGGATTGGCACTGATGGTTGTGGGGGCCAGCGTGGTTGTGGCACGCTACGAGCTTAGGCTGCGCGCCCGCAGTCGCCACCCCACTCCCCCATGATGACCAGCAGCAGTCGCCGTGTGTCCCGCCCCCTGCGGCCCTTCAGCAAGGCCCGCTCTGCCACCGCGGCAGCGGGCCTCAAAAACCTGCACCAGCTGATCCAGCTGCGCTGGATTGCCGTGGTGGGCCAGCTGCTCACCATCGAGACCACACACTACATCCTGGGCATGCCCCTGCCGATGCGGGAGATGCTCACCATCGTGGGCTGCATGGCGATCTTCAACATCGTCAGCCTGGTGCGCTGGCGCACTCGGCGCAGCGTGCACGACGTCGAGATCTTCATCGGCCTGCTGATCGACGTGGCCGCGCTGACCGCCCAGTTGTACCTGAGCGGGGGCATCAGCAACCCCTTCGTTTTTCTCTACGTGCTGCAGATTGCAGTGGGCGCGATGCTGCTGCGGGGCAGCTACATCTGGTTCATCGTCGTTCTGACATCGGCGTGTGTGGTGCTGCTGGCCCAGCACAGCAAACCCCTGCCCATGGCGCCCAACATGCACGAAGGCTGGACCAGCCCCTATGTGCTGGGCCTGCTGGTGTGTTTTGTGCTCAACGCCATCCTGGTCGTCATCTTCATCACGCGCATCAGTCACAACCTGCGCCAGCGCGATGCGCGGCTGGCCGCGGTGCGGCAGCGGGCGGTGGAAGAAGAACACATCGTGCGCATGGGCCTCCTGGCCTCTGGCGCCGCGCACGAGCTGGGCACACCGCTGGCCACCATGGCCGTCATTCTGGGCGACTGGCGCCGCATCCCGGCGCTGGCCACCGACCGCGTGCTGCAAGAAGAAATCGCCGAGATGGAAGCCCAGGTGCAGCGCTGCAAAACCATCGTGAGTGGCATCCTGCTGTCGGCGGGGGAGACCCGCGGCGAAGACTCCAGCCAGACCACGGTGTGCCAGTTCTTGGACGCCCTGGTGCAGGACTGGCGCGGCACGCGGTCGGTCGACCAGTTTGTGTTTGACAACCGCATCGCGGACGACCGCCCCATGGTGGCCGATGCCACGCTGGAGCAAATGGTTTTTAATGTGCTGGACAATGCCCGCGATGCATCGCCCCAGTGGGTGGGCCTGCAGGCAACCAGCGACACCGAGGTGCTGCGCATTGTGGTGAGCGACCAAGGCCCGGGTTTCTCCCCCGCCGTGCTGAAACAGATTGGCACCCCCTACAAATCGACCAAGGGGCGACCGGGCGGCGGCCTGGGACTGTTTTTGTCGATGAACGTGGCCCGCACCCTAGGAGGCACCGTCGCCGCGCGCAACCTGCCAGGAGGTGGCGCGGAAGTCACCATCACGCTCCCCCTGGCCGCCATTGCTTTGCCGGACACGCTACCCAACGACCATGGACACTGAACAACGCTTGCTGCTGATCGTGGAGGATGACGAGGCTTTTGCCCGCACCCTGGCGCGCTCGTTCGAGCGGCGCGGTTACCAGGTGCTGCACGCCGAAAGCATGGCGCAGATGCAAGTGCTGCTGGCCACCCACACACCGGCCTACGCCGTGGTGGACCTCAAACTCAGAGGCGAAGCGTCGGGCCTGGCCTGCGTGCGCCAGCTGCATGCACACAGCAGCAAGACGCGCATCGTGGTGCTGACGGGTTTTGCCAGCATCGCCACCGCGGTAGAGGCCGTCAAACTGGGCGCCGTGCACTACCTGGCCAAGCCGTCCAACACCGATGACATCGAGGCCGCCTTCGGCCTCATGGAAGGCAATCCCGAGGTGGAGCTGACCAACCGCTCCAGCTCCATCAAAACGCTGGAGTGGGAGCGCATCCACGAAGTGCTGGCCGAGACGGGCTTCAACATCTCCGAAGCCGCCCGCCGCCTCGGCATGCACCGGCGCACCCTCAGCCGCAAGCTGGGCAAGCAGCGGGTCTGAAGCCTGCGCGCGGTGGGCAGGCCAGTGCGCGCATAGGCAACTTTTAAGCAAAACACCTTAACGCCTGCGTTGCTCGCAGTCGGGTGATTTCCCGCCCAAAGCCAGCACGGGCGTGCCTTGGCGGCGATTTGTGTGCCTGCAGGCCAACGCGTTTCACCCCACGCACTGCCCCACCATGGTGCAGCACCCACCTAAGATTCGGACAAAGTCCGCTCAAGCGGAAGTATTCATAACCCGTGCGCGCATGTTTCCGTGTCCGACGGCGGGTTCTCGCGCCCCCCCGGAGGAGACATGTTCGAGATCGCCCTGTTGCTGACCGCCGCTTTTGTGGCGGGTGCCCTCAATGCCGTTGCGGGGGGCGGCAGCTTTTTGACCCTGCCAGCGCTGGTCTTCACCGGCGTGCCGCCGGTGGTGGCCAACGCCACCGGCACCGTCGCCCTGCTGCCGGGCTACATGGCGGGGGCGTGGGGTTTCAAGGACGACACCGCCCCGCCCCCGGGGCTGTCGATGCGCCTGCTGGTGACGCTGTCGCTCATCGGCGGCGCCGCAGGTGCCGCGCTGCTGCTGGTCACGCCCGACGCCACTTTTCGCCTGGTGGTGCCCTGGCTGCTGCTGGTTGCCACGGCGCTGTTCGCCTTCGGCCCCGCGCTGCGCAAGAGGCTGGCGGGCGGCAAACCGTCCACCCCAAAAGCCACCCTGAGTGTGCTGGTGGTGGCGGCGTATGGCGGCTATTTCAACGGCGGGCTGGGCATCTTGTTGCTGGCGCTGTTCGGCCTGCTGGGACAGACCAACCTGAACGCCATGAACGGCCTCAAGAACTGGGTGTCGGCCCTGCTCACCGCCATTGCCGTGGCCATCTACGCCGCTGGCGGCGTGGTGCTGTGGCCAGAGGCGCTGATGATGATGGTGGCCGCGACCGCAGGCGGCTATGGCGGCGCGCGCGTGGCGCGCAAGCTGCCCGCTAATGTGCTGCGCTGGGGCATTGTGGCCACGGGCCTGGTGATGGCCGCGGTATTCTTCTGGCGTCAGTGAGCCACCAAACACCACCCCCACCCTCCGCGCCATCGCCTGAAGGCAACGACCGCCCGCAGCCCCGCGCGCTCTGGGTCATGCTGCTGACGCTGCTCAGCGGCTTTGCGCTGAGCCAGGCCTTTCGCACCACCACCGCCATCCTGGCCCAGGGGCTGACGGCCGAGTTCGGGCTTTCGCCGGGATCGCTGGGTGCTTTCGCCGGGCTGTTCGGCCTGTCGTTCGGCGTGGCCCAGTTGCTCATGGGCGTGGGGCTGGACCTGTGGGGCCTGCGGCGCACGGTGCTCACCGCCTTCCCGCTGGCCATTGCAGGGGCCGCGCTCTCTGCCGCGGCGCCCGGCTACGCCTGGCTCATGGCGGGTCAGCTGCTGATCGGCGTGGGCTGCTCGCCCGCCTTCCTGGCCTGCACGCTGTTCATCGCCCGGCACTTTCCGGCGGACCGGTTTGCCTACCTCTCGGGCGTGGCCATGGGCGTGGGCGGGCTCGGCCTGCTGTTCACGGGCACACCGCTGGCGTGGCTGGTGCAGCACGGCGGCGGGTGGCGCGCGGGGTATGCGGTGCTGGCGGTGTTGAGCGCCCTGTCGTGGCTGATGATTTACCTGCGGGTGCACGAACCGGCGCCGCTGCTGCCCCCGCCCGCCCAGCGCGAAACCTGGGCCCAGGCACTGCTGGGCTTTGGGCAGCTGCTCACGGTGCCCCACACCTGGGGCATTCTGATACTGGGCATGTCGGGCTACGCAGCGTTTCTGTCGCTGCGCGGCCTGTGGCTGGCACCGCTGCTGATGGACCGCTACCACCTCTCCCTGGTGGACAGCGGCAACGTGGCGCTGGGCCTCTCGCTCATCGCCCTGTTCGCGCCCGGCCTGGCGGGCCGGCTGGACCCCGGCATTGGCCGCCGCCGGTGGTGGATCGGCAATGCGTCGCTGCTGATGGCGGCGCTGTTCGTTCTGCTCGCACTGCTGCGCGTGCACCCGGCGGCCAGCGTGGTGCTGATTCTGCTGATGGGCCTGCTGTCGGGTTACGGAGTGCTGCAGTACGCCGACGTGCGTGCGTCCTACCCGCCCGCCCTCACGGGCCGCGCCCTGTCGGCCTACACCATGGCGATGTTCCTGGGCGTAGCGCTGATGCAGTGGTTCACCGGCATCGTCGCTACCTGGGCGCAGCGCTGGGGGTGGGATGCGCACACCGCTGTCATGCTGACCATCGCGGCTTGGCTGGCGTTGGCATCGGTGGCCTTCCGGGTGCTGCCAGTGTCGCCACTGGTTGCTCGCCAGAAATAATGATCAAAACAGGCTTTAGCGCTTATCCATCAAGCGCTAGCAGCTATTAATTTTGAATAATCAACCGACCACAGGTGCAATGCGCAGCGGTATCGTCACCGGCCCGTCGTTGATCAGATGCACCTGCATGTCCGCCGCAAACTGGCCCGTCGCCACCTCGGGGTGGGCCTTGCGGGCCTGGGCCACAAAGTAGTCGTACAGCCGTCGCCCTTCGTCGGGCGCCGCGGCCTGGGTAAAGCTGGGGCGGTTACCGCCCGTGGTGTCTGCGGCCAGGGTGAATTGGCTCACCAGCAGCAGGCCGCCCGCCACATCCTGCACGCTTTTGTTCATCTTGCCCGCATCGTCTGAAAAGATGCGAAGTTTCAGGAGCTTGGCCAGCAGTTTGTCGGCCTCTACCTCGGTGTCGCCGCGTTCGGCGCACACCAGCACCAGCAGGCCTGCGCCGATGGCGCCCACGGTCTGGCCTGCCACATCTACACGCGCTTCGCGCACACGTTGCAGGACACTTATCACTTCACTTCTTCCTTCGGATCGTCAAAATGCGCTTCCACATCGGTGGGCAGCAGCTCGATGGTGGCGCGCAGGCCGGGCACAGCGGCCATCAGAGCGCGTTCGACCTGGCCGCGCAGTTCGGCGGCGTGGCGCAAAGTCCAATCGGCTGGCATGTGCAGGTGCATGTCCACAAACTGGCGCTGGCCTGCCCGGCGTGTAGATACATGATCAAACCGTACAGTGCCGGGCGGCTGGGCTAACACGAACTGCTGCAGCGCGGCATCGATGGTGGCCTGCACCTCGGGCTCCACGGCCGAATCCATGAGGCCCTGGGACGAGCGCCACACGAGGGACACGCCTTCCTTCAGGATATTCAGCGCCACCACAATCGCCGCCACGGCGTCCAGCCACAACCAGCCGGTGAGGACCGAGCCCGCAATGCCCACCAGCACGCCAGCGGATGTCCACACATCGGTGACCAGGTGGCGGGCGTCGGCCTCCAGCGCAATGGAGCGGTACGCGCGCGCCGAGCGGAACATGAGCCACGCCAGAAACCCGTTGAGCGCGGAGCTGAGTACCGACAGGCCCAGGCCCCAGCCCACTTGCTCGATGGGTTGCGGGTCGAACAAGCGGTGCCCCGCCGCCCACAGAATGCCTGCCGACACCCCCACGATGAGGATGCCCTCGAACCCCGACGAAAAATACTCGGCCTTGTGGTGGCCGTAGGGGTGGTCGTCATCCGCAGGCCGTGCCGCCACCGTCACCATGGCCAGGGCAAACATGGCGCTGGCCAGGTTCACAAACGACTCCATGGCATCTGACAGCAGGCCCACCGAACCCGTGACGACCCAGGCCAGCGTCTTGAGCACGATGGTGACCACCGCCACCGCAATGGACGCCGACAGCAGATTGCGCGGCGTGAGCCAGTGGTGCGGCTTGGGGGGAGGGGTGGACATGGTTGAGGTATTGGAGTGGCGCGAGAGAACCGAGCCCGGAATTACACCAGAGCCGCCTGAAGACCCGCTTTGCGCCGCGGGCTCCGAAAGCGCCCCATCGTTGAAGGGCGGCCCACGCAAGCCCCCATGCCAGAATCCGCGCATGACCCCGGCATGGCTCCGCCGCCTTCTTTCACACCGCACCCTGCACCTCCCCAGCCTGCTGCTGTGGGCCGTGGTCGCATGCGCAGGCGCCAGCTGGCTGGCGGTGGCGCGCCTGCAGCAATTGCATGCAGCGTTTGAGACCGACGCGCGCATCGTTCACCGGCTGCTGAGCCAACGCGTGGTGCAGCACGACGCCATCATGGCCACGCTGGCGCTGCTGCAGCCTGCCACCACAGGGGGCGAAAACACCAGCGCCGCATCATCACCCCTGCCCCGCCTGACCTCGGTGTACCCCCAAATCCTGGGGGTGCTGCAGCGGTCGGCGCAAGGCGACTGGCCTCCCGCACTGCAGACGGAGCTGGCGGCAGCCGAAGCCACCTCACGCCGCACCGGCCACGCCGCCATCGCCGCACTCAATCTGCCAGCAGGCCGTTATTACCTGGTGCTGGCTGGCCTACCCGCCAGTTACGCGCTGCACATCGACCTGCGCACCACCATCCCGGTCGACGAATGGCCCATGGACATGGCGACCAGCCCCGTGCGCGTCACCCTGGAGCATGGCGGCGAGGCCTTTGTGGTTCAGCCGGGCCGGGGCAACATGGGCAGCGGCATCCGCAGCTATGACTTTCACAAACTGCTGGCCGCGCCCAGCCAGCCGCTGGACGTGGTGGCGCGCCGCAGCGTCGGCCTGAACGAGATGCCCTGGTGGGGCATGCTGGGCTGGTGCCTGCTGACCGCTGCGCTGTGGGCGGCAGGCCGCGCACTGTGGCGCCAGCGCGTGGCCCGCCAGCGTGCCGAAGAACTGCTGCGATTGGGCCAAGTGGCACGCCTGAACACGCTGGGCGAGCTGGCTGCGGGCATGGCGCACGAGCTGAACCAGCCGCTGACCGCCCTGCTGTCCAACACCCAGGCCGCCCAGCGCCTGCTGGCGGACGACCCGCCTGATCTCGACACCGCCCACACGGCCATGGCCCGCGCTGTGGAGCAAGCCCGCCGCGCCGCCACCGTGGTAGGCCGCCTGCGCCGCCTGGTGGAGCGCCCGGACCTTGCGGGCCAGGCGCAGCCGCTGGCCTTGACCACGGCGGTACACGACGCGCTGCATTTGCTGGAGCCCGAGCTGGCCCAGCGCGGTGTGGTGCCCGAGGTGACCACCGCCCCCGACCTGCCCACCGTGCTGGCCGAGCCCGTGGCCCTGCAGCAGATCATTCACAACCTGCTGATGAATGCATTGCAGGCGCTGGAGCAGGTGCCACCCGCAGAGCGACAACTGCACATTGCGATGGTGCGCGCAGATGCTGGGCACGTGGCCCTGTCGGTGCGCGACCACGGGCCCGGCATACCACCCGAGGCGCGCCAGCACCTTTTCGAGCCGTTCTACACCACGCGCACGGGCGGGCTGGGACTGGGCCTGACACTGTGCGAAAGCCTGGCGCAGGCCATGGGTGCGCAGCTGACTTTGGCACCAGAAGCCACAACGCCAGCCCCGGCGCAGCGGGGCGCCGAGTTTGTGCTGACCCTGCCGACCGCAACGATCGCACCGCCCGCCCATGACCGATAACGCGCAATCCCTCTCGCCCCTGATCCACCTGGTGGACGATGACGCCGCCGTGCGCGACAGCCTCTCCCTGCTCATCAGCACCGTGGGCCTGCGCGTGCAGGCCTGGGCCGACCCGCAGGCGTTCATGGCGGGGTTTGACCGCGCCAGCATCGGCGCCATCGTGCTGGATGTGCGTATGCCCGGCATCAGCGGCCTGACGGTGCTGGAACAACTGCTGGCGCAGGGCGTGGACCAGCCGATGATTTTGCTGACCGGCCACGGCACGGTGGAAATGTGCCGCCGCGCGTTCAAGGCCGGAGCCGCGGAGTTTCTGGAAAAGCCGGTGGACGACGAAGTGCTGATCGAAGCCCTGCAGAACGCCGTGCGCCAGCATGTGCGGTCGCGCGAGCGGCACCAGGCGGACCAGCAGGCCCGTGAGCGCTACGCACAGCTGTCGGCCCGCGAATGCGAGGTGCTGGGGCTCATCGTGGAAGGGCTGACGAACAAGGAAATCGGCAAGGCGCTGACTTTGTCTCCCCGCACAGTGGAAACCCACCGCGCCAACCTGTTTGCCAAGCTGGGGTCGGAGTCGCTGGCGCAGCTGATACGGCGGTATGCGGCGCTGGTGGAATAGACACGCGTGACCCCTCAGCGGTTCGGGCTGAGCTTGTCGAAGCCGGGGCCGAGCTGCGGTGCATCGCATCGATGCGCCAAGCCGATCACGCTGAGCCTGTCGAAGCGCCGCGCAATGCTTCGACAAGCTCAGCACGAACGGTTTTGGCTGAGCGGTGCGCAGGGGCATGGGCGGCGTGCCACTGCGTAGTTCTACGGAGCGCCGCGCGTAGCCGCACGAATGGCTGAAAGCCGCTGCATTTTTTACAGTTCTCCCACGGCACCACAACGGGTGGCGCCGACACCAAAACACCGGAGAACACCATGCAAAACCGCCTCGCCACCGTCGCCGCCCTCACCCTGTCCCTGATCGCCACCGCCGCCAGCGCCGAAGGCGTTCGTACCGAAAAGAACATCTCGCTGGACCTGGCCACCCAGATCGCTGCGCAGACCGTAGCCACCTGCAGCGCCAACGGATACAACGTCACCGCCACCGTGGTGGACCGCGCAGGCACCGTGCGCGCCGTGCACCGCGCCGACAACGCAGGCCCCCACACGCTGGAAGCCAGCCGCCTGAAGGCCTACACATCCGCATCGGCCAAGAACACCACACTGGCGATCATGGAAGGTTCGCAGAAGAACCCCGCCGCGGCCAACCTGGGCCAGATCCCCGGCTACCTGCTGCTGGGCGGCGGCGTGCCGGTGAAGGTGGGCAATGAAGTGATCGGCGCCGTGGGCGTGGGCGGCGCACCCGGCGGACACCTGGACGAACAATGTGCCGTGGCGGGCATCGCCAAGGTGCAAGAGTTGTTGAAGTAAATCCCAACCCGCATTCAACACGCACGCACACGCACGCCATCGGAGACACCCATGAAGCACTGGAACCTTGCATTCGCGCTGGCCACGTCGCTGGCCTGCGCCGCCCCCGCCTTCGGCCAGGTGCCTCCCACGGCTGCCGAATCAGCGGCCTACCAGGGCCTGCATGCCGCGGCGACGCGGGGCGACATGCCCGCGCTGACCAAGCTGATCGCCGCAAAGGGTGATCTGAACGCCCGCGACGCGTTTGGCCGCACGCCACTGCATGTGGCCACGTACGCCCGGCAAGCAGAAACCATCCGAGCCCTCGCCAAAGCGGGCGCTGATCTCAATCTGCTGGAAAATGACCGCTACGACGCCGTGACCATTGCCTCCGTGGCGGACGACGAGGCCACGCTGCGCCTGCTGCTGCAACGGGGAGCCAGCGCCAAGCAGGTGACCAGCCGCTACGACGGCACCGCACTCATCGCCGCCGCCCACCTGGGGCACGACGGCGTGGTGCGCCAGCTGATTGCCGCAGGAGCACCGCTGGACCACGTGAACAACCTGCACTGGACGGCGCTCATCGAATCCATCGTGCTGGGCAACGGCGGCCCGCGCCACCAAGCCACCTTGCTAGCCCTGCTGCAGGCGGGTGCCAGCCAAACACTGACCGACCGACAAGGAAACACACCGCTGCAGCTGGCGCGCCAGCGGGGTTTTAGCGAGATGGTGCAAATGCTGCAGAGCGCGGCACGCTGAGTGGTGGCGTCGGATTGCGCTGTGCCAAACCGGCCTGAATTTCAAAATTGATAGCTATTAGCGCTTTATGGATAAGCGCTAGAGGCTAATTTGACTTAGATTTCTGATTGACCGCC
>NZ_JBKBTV010000068.1:0-24659 GCF_046291265.1 Acidovorax sp.
CCGAGCCGCCGCCTGCGGCATAGCCCACCACCCATTCCAGCGGTTTGGTGTCCTGCGCGTGGGCCAGGGGAAGGGCGGTGGCGAGGGCCAGCCCGGCGAGGGTGGCGAGAAAGTGTTTGCGCTGCATGGGGTTTGTCTCCGGTGGTTGTAGTGAAGGTTGAATAAAGGCAAAGAGGGGCCTTGCACCGTCTGCGCGGTGCTGGGGCCCTGCGGCTGGAATAGAAAAACAGGGCGGTTCCGCGCGCGCTGAGGCTCAGGCCGTGGCGTGGCTGGGCACCACGGGGGTGATGGCCTGGTGTTCCACCGCCGCCGCGCGCGCGCTGCTGTGCTGCGGGTTGCCCCGCGCCAGTTGCAGTGCATGCAGCAGCGTGGTCTGGTCGCCGATGTGGTTGGCCAGCAGCAGCACCAGGCGCGCGTTCATGGCGTGGCTTTCTGGCGTGGACAAGCCTTGGTGCGCCGTGATCAGCGCCTCATAAAAATCGTCGCAGGCCTGCAGATGGGGCTGGGTGTTCAGCATGTTGGGTTCCTTGTCTGAGGCCGCTCACGGGGCGGTTGCTGTGGCACGGGCCAGGGCCGCACGCATGGCCGCTTCGGTAGGCGTGCGCCAGCGCGCGCACACATGCTGGTCCGGCCGCACCAGGTACGCCGTGCCCGGCAGCGCGTCAAGCCGCTGCGCCGCCAGCGCCTGGGTGTCGATCACGTCCAGCCCGATCTGCAGCACCTGCACATGGGGCAGTGCGCCGGCCCAGGTGGGGGCAGGGCCAAACACCAGCAGCGTGAACTCCATCCCCAGTTCGCGCAGCAGCCAGGTGGCCTGGCCTTGTTTCGCCAACGGCGCATCCAGCAGCACCGCGCCGGGCACCTGGGTGCCCACAAATGTGTCCGTGTCCGGCGTGTTCAGTGGCGACTGGTGCAGCGTGGCAGGCACCGACAGGCGCCCGCTGTTGACGATGCGGCGCGCAAATACATGCTCGCGCGCTAAATGCAGCGCTGCGTCGCGGAACAGGCGGCTGATCTCGCTCTTGGGCGTAATGAAGTCGGTGGCGCGCGTGGAGTTGCACAGGTTCTCGTCGGCCGCGTATTCGCGCTCGGGGCCATAGGTCGCCAGCAGGGCAGCGCTGGCGCGGCCCTTGAGCACCCAGTCGAGCTTCCAGGCCAGGTTCTCGGCGTCCTGCACACCGCTGTTGGCGCCACGTGCGCCAAAGGGCGACACGCCGTGCGCGCTGTCGCCCGCAAACACCACGCGGCCGTGCACAAACCGGTCCATGCGCAGGCAGGCAAAGGTGTAGACGCTGGCCCAGTCCAGCTCAAACTGGGCATCTGCACCCAGCAACGCCTTCACGCGCGGGATGATGTTTTCGGGCTTTTTCTCTTCTTCGGGGTCGGCATCCCAGCCCAGCTGGAAATCGATGCGCCACACGTTGTCGGGCTGGCGGTGCAGCAGCACGCTCTGGTTGGGGTGAAAGGGCGGGTCGAACCAGAACCAGCGCTCGGTCGGAAACTCCGTGGCGCCTTGCAGCTTCACGTCGGCAATCAGAAAACGGTCCTGAAAGATGCGACCCTTGCTTTCCAGTCCCATCATCTGGCGCATGGGCGAGCGCGATCCATCGCAGGCCGTCACCCATTGCGCGTCGATCTGATAAGGGCCGTCGGGTGTGTCGACGCTGAGGAGCGCGCCGTCGTCCCGCGCGGCCACCGCCGTCACCTTGTTGTGCCAGCGGATGTCGATGCCCGGCAGCTGCAGCGCACGCTCCACCAGGTAGGCCTCGGCGTAATACTGCTGCAGGTTGATGAAGGCCGGGCGCTCATGGCCCGCTTCGGGCAGCAGGTTGAATTCGTACAGCTGCTCGTCTTTGAGGAACACCTTGCCCAGGTTCCACGACACGCCCTTGTCCACCATGCGCTGGCCCACGCCCAGGCGGTCCCAGATCTCCAGCGTGCGCTTGGCAAAGCAGATGGCGCGCGAGCCGATGGAGAGCTTGTGGTCGTTGTCCAGCACCACCACGCGCTGGCCGCGCTGGGCGAGGTCAATGGCGAGCGAGAGACCCACGGGGCCTGCACCCACGACCACGACGGGGTGCTGCGCGGGCGTGGCGCTGTCCTGGTCGGGTGAGCGCACGTAGCCGAAATCGATGGCCTGCAACTCGGCGCCGCTGGCTTGGAAGGCCTCGGCGGGAATGTCTCTGGGGTTCATGGTCTTGTCTCCTCCACCCTCGGGGCCTCAGCCTTCCAGCGCCTTCCACATTGCTACATCACGCTCGGCGGTCCAGATACGCGGGTCCGGGTACTGCGTGGCCTCGTCATAGGCGCGGGTCACATCAAACGGCATGCAGTGGTTGAAGATCACCCAGTGGCCGTATTTGGGCTGCAGCTTGGCAAACGTGGCCTCGTACACCTTGCGCAGGTCTTCGCCCTGGGCGGCGCTGGCTTTGACGCTCTCGTACAGGTCGCTGATGAAGGCGCGTGTGCCCGCGAGGCCTGCCTGCACCTGCTCTCGCGTCTGCAATGCGGCACCCCGGCCGGGCACCAGCTTTTCGGGTTTCAGGGCGGCCAGGTTGTCCAGGGTTTGTGGCCAGTCCTTGAAATACGCATCGCCCGCATACGGCGTGGCGTCGAACTCCACCAGGTCGCCGCTGAACAAAATCTTTTCCTGCGGCAACCACGCCACCGTGTCGCCCTTGGTGTGGCCCCGGCCCAGCTGCAGCAACTGCACTTCCACACTGCCCAGCCACAGGGTCATCTTCTTGTTGAACGTCATCGTGGGCCAGGTGAGGCCGTCGGGCACGCTCTCCACGTTCTGGAACAGGCGCGGGAAGCGGCCAATCTCGCTGTCCTTGTCGAACTGACCACGCTCCACGATCAGATCGCGCGTGTCTTCGCTGGCAATGATGTGCTCGGCCCCGTAGGCACTGGCGCCCAGCACGCGCACCGCGTGGTAGTGGGACAGCAGCACGTATTGGATGGGCTTGTCGGTCACCTCGCGGATGCGGCGGATCACGTCCTGCGCCATGACGGGCGTGGCCTGGGTGTCGATGACCATCACCGCGTCATCGCCAATGATGATGCCGGTGTTGGGGTCGCCCTCGGCCGTGTAGGCATAGGCGTGATCGGAAAGCTTGTCAAAGCTCACCTTCTTGACTTCAAGGTCAGCGGCGGAGGCAAAAGTTTTGGTGGTGGTCATGGGGTTGATTTGCTATGAATGAATGCGTTTAACTAAACGGAATGTTTTGATGTTAGTCATAACATTCGTTAATGTCTAATGCATTTGTTTAGGTGAAAACCCGGAGAAGCCGGACAACCACTCCGCCATGGACAATCACCCCATGGCCACCCACGCACCCGACTTGCCCCGCCCCGACGATGAAGACGACAGCAGCCCGCGCACGCCGCGCGGCATCCAGAGCGTGGAGGTGGGGGGGCAATTGCTGAAAGTGCTGGCGCGCACCGGGCGTCGCATGGCCCTCAAGGACCTGGCCCGCGCGGCAGACATGACCGCCGCCAAGGCCCATCCCTACCTGGTCAGTTTCGGCAAACTCGGCTTGATTGAGCAAGACGCAGTGAGCGGCCACTATGGCCTGGGCCCTTTGGCCATGCAGCTGGGCCTCATCAGCCTGCAGCAGGTAGACCCGGTGCGCCTGGCCATTGCCGAACTGCCCGCGCTGGCCCAGCGCATCGGCTACACCGTGTCAGCGTCCGTCTGGGGCGACAGCGGCCCCGTCATCATCCGTGTGGAAGAAGGCCCCACGGCGGTGTACGTGGCCATGCGCCACGGCACCACCGCGTCGGTGCGGCACACGGCTACGGGCAAGGTATTTGCGGCCTTTGGGTCGCGCGAACGCGCCGCCGCCGCGCTGGCCGCCGAAGGGTTTGCGGGGGCGCTGGACGAGCCCGCGTTTGCGGCAGAGTTGGATGCGGTGCGCGCGCATCAGGTCGCGGAAGTCACGGATCAGCTTCTGCCGGGCATCAGCGCGTTGGCGACGCCGGTGTTTGACGGGTTTGGGCAGCTGGTGTTGTGCCTGGCGGTGATTGGGCCGAGTGCGACGCTGCAGACGGGGCCTGCGAGTTCTGCGGCGCAGCATTTGCGGGACGCGGCGCAGAGCTTGTCACAACGGCTGGGAGCGTCGACAACACGCTGATCGAGGGATCAGCGCGGGGCTGCGTTCAGCGGCTTTGAATCTGGGAATCGATGCCAAAACCTGCGCAGGGCTGCGTCTGGAAGCCCCACCAGAATAGTGGCACTGCTATCCCAGCACACGATTTCAAAGAGTGCCCCGATCAGTTGCGGTCGTGGAGACGGATCGCTCCAAAACGCTGGGTTGCCGTCCGCGTAAGGTGGCTCGTGGATTGCCGGGCGAGGGCCGCCCTTGGGTATTGCGCTGAATACGGCCCAGACAAATTGAATGTCATTGCTGAGGAGGGCTCGCTCCAAGTCCTCGCCGGAAATCCAGTGATCTTCGGAGCAAAAGGCATCACCGCCCGCGTGCTCAATGTCGCTCACAAACCAGTCGAAATCGCTGGCGTTCAGCTCTAGAGCGTCGAACACCACGCGCATGTTGGTGAAGTAGGGAACCTGCGCGCAATCCTCCAAGATCAGGTTCATGGCTTGTTCACCTCAAGCACGCCCCAGCGCCTGGTCCACATCCCACAGGATGTCATGCAAATCTTCAATCCCCACCGACAGCCGCACCATGTCCGCGCTCACACCGGCCCGGGCCAGTTCTTCTTCGCTCAGCTGGCGGTGCGTGGTCGATGCGGGGTGGATCACCAGCGTCTTGGCATCCCCGATGTTGGCCAGGTGGCTCAAGAACTCGCAGGCGTCGATGAATTTCTCTCCCGCCGCTGCGCCCCCCTTCACGCCAAAGGTCAGGATGCCCGAGGCGCCAGGCGAGCCATCCACAGCGCGGAACTGTTTTTGTGCCAGATCGAAATACGGCGAATCCGGCAATCCGGGGTAGTTGACCCACGCCACCTGCGGATGGCTCTGCAGAAACTTCGCCACGGCCAGCGCATTGCGGCAGTGCTCGCGCATGCGCAGGTGCAGGGTTTCGGCGCCTTGCAGCAGCTGCCACGCGTTCATGGGCGACAGCACGCCGCCAAAGGTGCGGTTGACCTCCATGCGCGCCTTCATCGTGTAGCCAAAGTCGCCGAAGGTCTCGTAGAACTTCACGCCATGGTAGGCCCGGCTGGGTTCCACCACCTCGGGGAATTTGCCGTTGTCCCAAGGGAATTTGCCACCCTCCACCACCACACCACCCATGGTGGTGCCGTGGCCACCGATGTATTTGGTGGCGCTGTGCACCACGATGTCGGCGCCCAACGCCAGCGGGTTGCACAGGTAGGGGCTGGCCACGGTGTTGTCGATGATGAGCGGCACACCGTGCGCATGCGCCACCTCGGCCACGGCCGCGATGTCGAGCACGTTGACCAGCGGGTTGCCGATGGTCTCGCCATACACGGCGCGGGTGTTGGGGCGCATGGCGCGGGCAAAGTTCTCGGGGTCGGCCGGGTCCACAAAGGTGGTCTCTATCCCTAAGCGCGCGAAACCCACGCCCAGCTGCCCCACCGTGCCGCCATACAGCGTGCTCGCCGCCACGATGTGGTCACCGGTCTTCAGGATGGCCAGCAACGCCGCCATCTGCGCGGCCATGCCGCTGGCGCAGGCCAGGGCCGCGCGGCCGTTTTCGAGGCTGGCGATGCGCTCCTCGAACACCGCCACCGTGGGGTTGCTGATGCGGCTGTAGACGTTGCCAAAGGTCTGCAGGTTGAACAGGCTGCTTGCGTGCTCGGCGTTGTCGAACACAAAGCTCGTCGTCTGGTGGATGGGCGTGGCGCGCGCGCCGGTCACGGGATCGGGCTGGGCTCCGGCGTGGATGGCGCGGGTGCCAAAGCCGAAGTCGCGGTCGGCGCCGCTGGCTGCGGGGGTGCTGTTCGAGAGGGGCTCGGTCATGGCATTGGCGCAGACGCTGCGCAGTGGTATGGGGTGAAAATTTAAGCCAAATTGGCCTCTAGCGCTTATTCCATAAGCGCTAGTAGCTATTAATTTGCTAGTAAGGCAGCTGCCGCAGGCGCTTGGCGCTGATGACACGTGTGTTCACGCCCATCCATCCCAGCCCGCCAAACAGCCGCGCGTGTTCGATCTTCACGCAGCGGTTCTGGATCACTTGCAGTCCGGCTGCTTCGGCCCGATGCCCGGCCGCCTCGTTGAACACACCCAGTTGAAGCCACAGGCACTTTGCGCCGATGGAAATCGCTTCGTCGGCCAGCGGCGGGATGTCTTCGCTTTTGCGAAAGCAGTCCACCATGTCGATCTTCTGCCCCTGCGCTGCCAGCGCGGCGGCCGCTTCGGTCACGCTGGCGTAGGCGGTTTCGCCCAGGATCTGCCCGCCTTCTCGTGCGACCAGCGGGTTGACTGGCACGATGCGATAGCCATGCGCCTGCATGTACTTGGCCGCGAAGTAGCTGGGGCGGTGCCACTGCGGCGAGAGGCCGACCACAGCGATGGTGCGGCAGTGCGTGAGCAGGTCACGCAGGGTGCTGATGGTGTCGGGGGTGTGGAGCATGGGTCGATGGACTACGAAAGGCGGGTGGCGGGCGATGCTGCTGAGTCAGGTGTGTGCAGGCGCTTGTGCCGCTCTGCCGAGCGCCGCCACAGAACGGCGGCCAAACAACCCGCTGCGGCCAGCGCAAGCCAGGCGCCCCACAGGGGGAACTGGGCTGTCTGTGGGGCGGTCCGGACGCTCACCGTGATAGCTACTACGATGATCAAGCTCACCCAAAATTTGGGCTTTTTCACAGCTGGGGGTTGCATCGTGACAAAGTGGCCGATCCCCTGCCCCGTGCCCAGCAGGGAGGGGCGAACGGCAATGAGCAGCATCGCGATCAGCAGCATCGGTATGAGGACGACAAACCATGTGCCCAAATGTTCCATGACCCACCGCACAAGTGGTTTGGGGATAGTGAACCAGAGTGCCCACGTCATACCCATGGCGATGCCCTGAAAACTCGCAGAGAGCTGCGCAGGTTCCGCGTCTCGCTTCCATTGCAAGACCTCTTCGCACAGCGGGCAGGTTGCTATCTCACTCTGGGGTGTGTACCAGCGGGCGTTGCGGGGCAAAAGGGTGGTGGCCCAGTGATCGAAGAAACCGTTGCATGCGGGGCAACGGTAACGCCACCCGCCGACGGGGGTGGACAGCTCCTGGTCGCAGGCCGTGCAGATGGCGGTCGGGTTGGCGAGCGGACGCCCACATTGTTGGCATTGCATGCCCGCATCTTAGTTGGGTCCGCCAATGCACAACAGGGCCGCCGCGCACTGCATGTAGTGTGGGCGGCGGCGCAATTACTGGCTCAGGACTTGTACTTGATGCTGCACCCATACGGCTGCGTCGTGGCCGCTGAAATCGGCTTGCCCGCCAGCGCCTCTGCCAGGCCCACCTTCACATAGTTGGTGGCCTTCTCGATGTCTGCCGGGCGGGCCGAGGGGATGCTGTCGATGCCGCCTGCGTACACCAGCTGGCCCTGCGGGTTGACGATGTACATATGGGGCGTGGTGCGCGCGCCGTAGCTCTTGCCTACGGTGCCTTCTTCATCCATCAGGATGGCGCTGGGGGCGGACTTGCGCTCGGCCTTCCAGGCCATGAGCTTGGCGGGCTCCAGGTAGTCGCTGCTGGCTTTTTCGGTGGAGTTGATGGCGAGCCACACCACGCCTTTGCCGGTGGCGTCTTTCTGCGTGGCGGGCATGTTGCCGCTGTCGTAGTGCTTGCGCACAAACGGGCAGCCGGGGTTGGTCCATTCCAGCACCACGTGTTTGCCCTTGAAGTCCGACAGGCGCACGGTTTTGCCGGTGGCGTCTTTGAGCGTGAAGTCCGGGGCGGGCTGGCCCACGGTGGCGGCGGCCTGGGCGCTGCCTGCAGCAAACAGGGCTGCGGCGGTGGCAATCAACGTACGGCGAAGCATCTTCATGACAAGCTCTCCTGAAGGGTCGGTGGTTGAAAAAAGAACGCGGGTGGAAACCTCTATCTACAGCTCAGCAATGGTGGCGCGGACCTCGTCCACGCTCAGCACCTCGGTCAACACCACCGGGGGCTTGCCGGGGCGGTAGAACACATACACGGGCACGCCGCTGCGGCCCAGGGCAGCCAGCGCTGCGGTGATGGCGGGGTCGCGCCGCGTCCAGTCGGCGCGCAGCAGGGCCACGTTTTTGGTTTGCAGGTCGGCCAGCACGTCGGCATTGGCCAGGGTGGTCTTCTTGTTGTACTGGCAGGTCACGCACCAGGCGGCGGTGAAGTCCACAAACACGGGGCGGCCACCGGCCACGATCTGCTCGGCCGCGCCGGGCGCCCAAGGTTGCCAGCCGGTGCCCGACGACGCCTGGATGGCGACTTGCATCGTGGGCACGTGGGTGATGTGCGGCACAAAGGCCCACACCAGCAGCGCCATCACCGCAACAGACACGGTCGCCATCCAGCGGCGGGCACGCCCGGCCAGCGACAGTGCCCACACCACCAGTCCCAACCCCACCAGCAGGATCAGCAGCGCACCCGCGCCGTCGATGCCACTTTGCTGGCCCAGCACCCACACCAGCCAGACCACGGTGGCCAGCATGGGAAACGCCATGAGCTTGCGGAAGGTGTCCATCCACGCGCCGGGTCGGGGCAGTGCACGGGCCACGGCCGGGATGAAACTGGCGGCCAAAAACGGCAGCGCCAGGCCCAGGCCCAGCGCCGCAAACACCGCCAGCGCCTGCGGTGCAGGCAACGTGGCCGTGAGGCCCAGCGATGCGCCCATGAACGGGGCAGTGCAGGGCGATGCGACGGCGACGGCCAGCACGCCGGTGAGGAAGCTATCGGCCACCGGGTGGCGCGCCTGCAGGCTGGCCACCGAGGAGGGCAGGAAGTGCCCGAACTCGAACACCCCCGCCAGGTTCAGCGCAATCAGCGTGAACAGCGCCGCCAGCGATGCCACCACGGCGGGCGACTGGAGCTGAAAGCCCCAGCCAATCGCCTCGCCCGCCGCGCGCAGGCCGAGCATGAGCGCGCCCAGCGCGATGAACGACAGCACCACGCCCGCCGTGTAGGCGATGCCGCTGATGCGGTGGGCGCGCCGGTCTTGCGCATGCTGGGTGAAACCCACCACCTTGATCGCCAGCACCGGGAACACGCAGGGCATGAGGTTGAGGATGAGGCCACCGAGCAAGGCGCCCAACAGTGCGGCGGTGAGGGTGAGGGATGATGCGCCCGAGCCTGTGGCTGACGTTGCAGCGCCGCCCGCCTGCGCTGCATTTGCCTTGAGCGCCGCCTCCAGGGCGGGCGACACGGTGGCAACGGCTGCACCCTGCGGCCAGGTGCCCAGCACCTTCAGCTCGGCGCGGTAGCCGGTGCGGGTGTCGGGCCCGGCGCCATGGCCGGGCGCTGCCTGTTCGGCCAGCACCACCGGCATCAGGTTGGGGCTGTTGCTGCGCTGGGCCGACAGGGGAATTTGGGCGGTCCACACGCTGCCGTTCCAGGCCTGCGTCCACTGCGCAGCGTTTTCGATGACTTCGCTGGTCTCCGGGAACAGATCCAGCGTCTTGCCGCGCAGCGCCACGGGCAGGCCTTGCACGCTGATCTGCAGTGCGTTGCCATCGGTGATCATGGCCTGGCTGTCCGGCACGGTGCCGGTGGTGCCCGCCAGCACGGGCTTGGGTTGGGCCTTGGCGGCGGCTTCAAACGCAGCGCCATTCAGTGCCGTGGTGCTCTGGACGGGCAGTTGCAGCGTGAACTCGCCCTCTTCCGGAATGCACTCCTTGCGGCACACCAGCCATGAGGCGCGCAGCTTGATGGTGGCGTCCTGCGCCAACGGGCCGGGCGCAAAACTGCTGGCCACGGCGACGGGGATGGGCAGCAGCACCGTGCCCTCGTAGCCATAGTTGGCCAGCGTGCCGATGGGGATCTTCCTGGGCAGGGGCCAGGCGATCTCTCCGGCGTCCAGGCCCGCGGGCAATGTCCACGCCAGTTCGGTGGGCAGGCCGGAGTCGCCGGGGTTCTTCCAGTAGGTGTGCCACTCGGGCTGGTGGGTGATCTGCAGCCCCAGCCACAGCGGCTGGCCCGGCGCCACGCCCTGCGGCGCATGGGCCAGCAGCTCGGCGCGCACATAGGGCGTGGTGACTACGCTGGTGCCTTGGCCGGTTGTTTTTGAGCTAAATTGGGCGCTAGCGCTTGTCCAATAAGCGCTAGCAGCTATCAAAAGCAGAGTAACTGCAAGGCGGTGGAGCAGGCGGTAGGGCATGGTTGCAGTGTGGGAGCGGGGTGGGCGGTTTTGGTTCCTGTGCCGCCAATCCCTTCCATTTCAGTGCGCCATTGTGCTGCGAGCCATCCATGTCCCTAAAAACTGGCGCGGCATAGGCGAGTGCACCCGTGGATCCGGCTTTGCCGGTCCAGTGGGTGCGTCCCCCTTTGGGGGCTGAAGGCCGCGGCTCCAAGCCTGCCTGTGCAGGCTTGGACGTGCCCGAAGAGCCGCCGACTCTGGCGGCGGCGCCGAGGCGCGAAGCGACTCAGGGGGCTACTCACTGTGTCGCCAGGGTCAATTCCGCACGCGGGGTCCACTTTTCGGGTGTTTTGCCTGATTTCGGGGCGGCCACAAACAGCCGCTCCACCGGCAGCTTCTGCGACACCAGATACGAACGGATGGCCTGACCGCGCTGCGTGGCCAGATCAGCGGCCATGGCCTCGGTGGCCGGTTGGTTGGCCAGCAGCAGGGCTTCCATCTCGGGCACGGTGAGTTCCTTGGCCAGGCCCACCAGGTTGCGCGGCTTGGGCATGTCGGCGCGGCGGTACACCTCCTTGAGCAAGGCGGGGTATTCAGCGGCCGACACGGGGGCGGTGTCCGCCGGGTTGGCACGGCGTTTTTCGGCCAGCACCAGTTGCTGCACGCGCTCGCGCTGCATGCCTTCGCGCTCGTCTTTCAGGCTGGCCATGCCCGTCACGGTGATCTTGAGCGCGGGGCGGTCAGCCAGGGCCTTGACCACCTTGCCCAGGTTCTGCTGCGCCTCGGGCGTGAGCGTGGCGCTGCCGGGGGCAAAGGGCACGTTGCTCATCTCTTCGCCGCCGCCCAACGCACTGGCCAGCAGGCTGAAGGGTGAGGTCAGCGCCTTGCCGATCAGGTTGACGATGATCTTGAAGATCACGGGGCCAATGCTGAACTGCGGGTCGTTGAGTGAGCCGCTGATGGGCAGGTCCAGGTCGATCACCCCGTTGCGGTCGGCCAGCAGGGCCACGGCCAGTTTCACAGGCAGGCTGTTGGGTGCGCCCTCCACGGGTTCGCCAAAGGTCAGCTGGTGGAGGACCAGCCGGTTGCTGGCGGTGAGCTGGCCGTTGGGCAGCACCTTGTAGTTCACGTCCACGCTGAGCTTGCCGCGTTCGATGCCATGGCCCGCGTACTTGACCGCGTACGGCGTGAGCGGTGGCAGCTCCAGGTCGCGCACCTTGCCCACGATGTCGAGCGCCAGGGGTTCGGCCAGCGGGTTGAGCTTGCCGGTGACTTCGAGCGACGCCGAGCCCTCGGCGCGGCCGCGCAGCTCCAGATCGGCCAGCACGGGCTCGTCGCCGGAGGCTTCGGACGAGAACGCGCTGAGCTTGCCCGTCAGCTCGGAGAGGTCGGCCGAGTAGTTGGGCTTGATGAAAAAGTCGGAGAACAGCACCTTGCCGTTGACCAGGCTCACCGGGCCAAACACCACCACGGGGGCCAACGGGTCGGCCTGTGCCACGGCGGCTAGGGCGCTAGACGCTGCGGCGGAGGGGGCAGACGCTGCGGCGGTCTGGGCGGCTGTAGGGGCGTTGGCGCTGGCTGCATTGGCAGCCTGGGCCTCGGCCGGGGTCTTGGCGATGTCGCTCAGGTTGATGCGGCCCGCTTCGTTGATCGTGATGCGGGCGAAGAAATCAACCAGGCTGGTCTCCTTGACCTCCACGCGCGGTGCGGTGCCGGGGGCGGTGGCTACCGATAGGCCGCGCAGGTTCAGGCTCTTCCAGGCCAGCAGTTCCTCGCCCACCTGGGCTTCGGTCTTGGGGGTGGATGCGGCGGTGCTGTTGGCCTGGAGTTCTTCGACCACCGCATCGCCCGCCATGCGCAGGCTGATGCCTTTGTCCGTCTGCGCCAGGGTCACCTGACCGCGATAGCCCACATCAGCGCGCAGCAACTCCACCGCGAACTGGCTGGCCAGGTAGCCGTCCAGCGTGTGCAGGGGCAGGCGCGTGGCGTTGAGTTGGCCCTGGGTGGCCAGCGGCTGCAGCGCCAGCGTGCCTTGGTAGTCGAGCTTGCCCGGTGCCGCCTTGTTGTTGCTACCGCCCTTGCCCGGCGCCGCTGCGCGGGCCGTGAGCTGGAAAGCCTCGGGCTTGCTGCCGTCGGTGGCCAGGTTGCGGGCGGTGATGCCCAGGGCGGTCACTTCCAGCGCCACGGGGCGCTGCTGGGCGTTGTCCGCAAAAGAGACGGTGCCGCCTTGCAGCGAGAAATCGGCCACGCGCAGCTTCCAGGGCGGGGTGGCCGCAGAAGCCGCCTCGGTAACGGGGGCCGTGCCTTGGGCCGTGCCTTGGGGCGCGGCTGCAGCTTTGAGCCAGCGCTCAAACATCCAGCGCCCGTCCGCGCCGCGCTCGACGGTGGCCTGGGGCTGGCTCAGGGCCAGGCGCTCCAGCGTGGCGGTGCGGGTGTCCAGCGGCACCAGCACGCCGGCCAGTTCCAGCTTGCCCAGACCGGCCAGCGTGGTTTTGCCCTGCTTGACGGCCAATTGCTCCAGCGCCAAGGGGCCAGCGGTCAGCGTGACGCCGGTGGCTCCGGTTTGTGCGGCTTGGGGTGTGGGGGATTGCCACAACACGCCCACATCGCCGGTGAGCTGGCCGGTCACCACGGGCTCCAGCGCCTGGGCCAGGTAGGGGGCGGCCAGTTGCAGTGCCAGCGCATTCAGGGTGGCATTGACCTGCGCCTTCTGGTCGGTGGCTTCGCCGGTAAAACTGTGCGTGCTGCCCTGCAGGTGAAGCCCGCCCTTGAAGGTGAAAGGCTTGGCGTCCTGGGGGGCGAAGGGCAGGGCCACGTCGGCCACATCCAGCGTGAAGTCGGTGGCCTGCACAGCGGCTGCGGGGCGGGTGGTCTGGTCGGCCCAGCGCAGGGTGCCGCCGCGCACGGCGGCGGTGGCGACTTCTACGGCCCAGGTCGGTGCGGCTTTGGCCTTGGCCTTGGTTTTGGCTGCAGAGGCGGTGACGGCCGGGGCCGATGCCGATGTTGTGCTCGCAGCGGCCTCGGGCGAGGAGGCTGGTTCTGCAGATGCCGAGGCGTTTGTGGTGGCGGGTGCAACCGGTGCAGCGGGCTCGCCCTTGGCGGGAAGTGAAGGCTTGGCAGGCGCTGCGGGTGGCGCCCACTGCGCCAGGTTGATCACGCCTGCGGCGTCGCGCGTGGCGGTGACCACAGGCGCGGTCAGCTCCACGTGCTGCAGACGCACCACCTGCTCCAGCGGGCGCACGTCGGCCATGTCGATCTTCAGGCGCTCGTAGCTCAGCAGGTCGGCGCCCTGGCGGTCGGTGATGCGCACCCCGCTGGCCACCACGGTGCCGGTCAGCTTGACGGCCATGCGCGGGTGCTGCTCAAAGGCCACCTTCACGTCGGCATCGAGCGTGGCGCCCTGCACCTTGATGGGCAGGTCGGCCGGCAGGTAGGCCAGGTAGGGTGCGAGGTTCAGGCCGTCCAGGCGCAGTTGGGCGTCGGCCTTGCCCGTTTGGGTAAACGGCGTGCCTTGGGCGGACGAGTCGAACTGGCTGCCATCGAGCGCAAACGCCAGGTGCGGCTCGACCTTGACTTCGCGCTGCGAGGGCAGGGTGCTGATAAAGGGCACGGTGAGTGCCAGCGCGCGCACTTCGTGCGTTTTGCCCACGGCCTGATCGGTGAAGTCGATGCTGCCGCCCGTGAGCGCAAGGTTGTAAAGCGCCAGGCGCGCGGGGCCCGAGTCGGGCTCGGGCTCGCTGGGGGGCGCGGTGACCTTGGCGATGATGTCGTCCACGTCATAGTGGCCGTCGCCCAGGTGGGCGATGCGCAGCACCGGGTTTTCGATGGTGAAGGCGTCTACCACCGGGGCCATGCGCACAATGGATTGCAGCTCGCCATCGGCATAGATGCGGCCAATGGTCAGCTGAGGCGGCGCACCGTTAGCACCCGCCACTGCCACGTCGCGCAGTGCAAATTCCAGGCTCCAGGGCTGAAAGTCGATGGCGCCGATAGTCACTGCGCGGCCCAGTTGCTCAGTGGCGATGCGCTCCAAGGGGCCCTTGGCCAGTGGTGGAATGGCCAGCCAGGTGACCAGCCACAACACGATCAAAGCCGCGACTGCGCGGAGGGCAGGGCGGAACCAGCGGTGCTGGCGCAGGGAGGCAAAAGAAACGGAGCGCAGGGAGATCGGCATGGCAGCAGGCAAAAAGTGAGCGCTGCAGCGCCGGGAGAACCGGTCACAACAACCCGAGATCGGGCTGGTGCTGCGCGCGGGCGTTATTGTCCCCGTTGTTCACCAGCCCGAGTAAGCCAATGCAACCGGCGGCTGCGGTGGCTCAAGATTGTTGACCTTCTAGGGGCGTACTTGTGTCCGCGCTCACTGGGCGAAGCCCAGCACCACTCTCCGAGTCGTAGCGCTTTTCTTCTCTATTTTTGTCACCACGATGGCGCCGATCTCCGACGTATTGGCCACGTGCGTGCCCCCACAAGGCTGCAGGTCGATCAGCGGCGCGCCGTCGCCGCCAATGCGGATGGTGCGAATGCGCCCACTGCCGCGCGGGGGCTGCACGCTCATGCTTTTGACCAGGGCGGGGTTGGCGTCCAGTTCTTCGTCGCTGATCGAGGCCACCGTGAGCGGGTGCGCTGCGGCCACCAGGGTGGCGATGGCTGCGGTGAGGGCCTCCTTGTCGAGGGGGTCGGTCATCGCAAAATCCAGCCGCGCGTAGTCTGGCGTGATGGAGCAGCCATTGACCAGCTGCGGCACCACATGGCACAGCAGGTGGGATGTGGTGTGCAGCCGCATCATGCGGTGGCGGCGTTCCCAGTCGATGCGGGCGGTGACGGTGGTGCCGGGTGCGAGCTGCGCCACGCGGTCTTCCTGTCCGGGGGTGGGCACATGGACGATGTCGCTGGTGGCGTTTCCTTCGGCGTCCTTGCCCTTGCGGGTGTCGGCGATGGCGATCTCTGTGCCATTGGCCAGCACCAGCACGCCGCTGTCACCGGCCTGGCCGCCGCCCAGCGGGTAGAACACGGTGCGGTCCAGCACGATGCCACCGGTGTCGGTGATGGCAGTGATCTGCGCGTCGCATTCGCGCAGATAGGCGTCTTGTCGGAAGAGGTCTTGGGTCATGCGGTGATGGTAGCGGGATGGGCGGCGCCGCGTGGCTGGACGGCGGGCGATATGCTGGGTCGCACGGCCTGTCGCCGTTTCGTTCTGGTGTTGTTGTTCATGAACCTGCCTGCGCCCTCACAACCCTCTGCCCCTTCTTCCTCTGCACCGACCGCTTCTCGCGCCGTGGTCTGGTGGTCCCGCGTGCTGAACGGTTTCCTGCTGGGCGTGTGCGCGCTGCTGGTGGCACTGTCGTACTACAACTTCACGCTGTATTGCGAGAACTTCGGCTGCATGGGCAAGGGGTTGCTGTGGATGCTGTGGGCTGTGTTTGCCACCGTGGGCTGTTTGGTGGCGCTGGTGGTACGTGCATGGCAGCGCCGCCGTGGCCTGGACACCCGTGCCAGCGGGCTGGCGTTTGGGATGCTGTCGGTGATGGGCGCCGGGCACCTGCTGGTCTGGCTGGGGACCACGGTGCTTCGGTAGCCACCTTGCGGCGTAGGCGGACGCCATCGCTGCGACTACCATCTCGCCATGACCGTTGCCGCCGCGCCCCCATCCGCCCGCCCCACCTTGCCCTCGCGCTTCTGGGCCGACCTGTCCACCCGCGACTTTGCCGCGCTGCAAAGCACGGGCCAGGCCGATCAGGTGGTGGCTGTGCTGCCCGTGGCCGCCATCGAGCAGCATGGCCCGCACCTGCCGTTGTCGGTGGATGCCACCTTGCTCCAGGGCGTGATCGACGCCGCGCTGCCGCAGCTGCCCGTCGACCTGCCCGTGCTGTTCTTGCCCCCGCAGAACGTGGGCCTGAGCCCGGAGCACATCCGCTTCCCCGGCACGCTCACCCTGTCGCCCGCCACCGTGATCGCGCTGTGGACCGAGATCGGCGAATGTGTGGCCCGCGCGGGCATCAAGAAGCTGCTGCTGTTCAACGGCCACGGCGGCCAGGTCAGCGTGATGGACATCGTGGCGCGCGAGCTGCGCACCCGCTGCGACCTCATCGTCTACAGCGCCAGCTGGTTCAGCCTGCCGCTGCCCGACGCGGTGGCGGGCCAGTTCAGCGGCCAGGAGCACCGCTTTGGCATCCATGCAGGTGAGATCGAGACGTCGATGATGCTGCACCTCACGCCTGACACCGTGCACATGGAGCACGCGCAAGACTTCCGCTCCACGTCGCAGGATCGTTCAGAGCGCTACGCGATTCTGGGTAACGGCAAAAGCGCCAAGCTGGGCTGGCAGATACAGGACTACCACCCGGCGGGGGCTGTTGGCAATGCAGCAGCCGCTACGGCGGACAAGGGGCGGGCGGTGGTGGAGGCTGCTGCGGTGCAACTGGTGGCGCTGTTGCAGGAGCTGCAGGCGTTGCCGCTGTCAACCCTGGTGGACGGGCCCAACCTGTGTTGAATCGGATTGCTATATTTTTAATAGCTTTTGGCGCTTGATCCACTAGCGCAAGCGGCCAGAAAGACCCAAATATCGGCGTTCAGGCGTGCGTCACCCACCCCGCATGTTCCAGTTCATTCAAATGCGGCAGCGTATTGAACGTCTGCAGCATCAACCGCTTGGGCGAGATCGAGAACTCCGTCACCGCGCTGTTGCGGATGCGCATGTTCAGCGCAATGGTCACCTCGGGCGCCGTGCCCAGCACCTCGCCCACTGCGGTGGAGATAGGGCCGCCGCTGCTGACCAGCAGCACGTTGTGCCCCGCGTGGTGGTGGCGCACATGGTCGAGCGCCGCGCGCACGCCGCCTGAAAACTCGTTCCACGTCGGCATGCCCTGGGGGCTGATGACGCCTGCCATCCACTGCGCCAGCGCATCGCACAGGATGCGAAAGTGGGCGCGGTAGCGCTCGGGCGTGTCGGCCGGGCCCAGGGGCTGGGGGTGGATGGCGCTGATCAGCGCATGGCTGTCGTATTCGTTCAGGCCCGGCAATTGCAGCACTTCGGGCTTGATCTGCAAACCTTCGGCAATGCCTTCCAGCGTTTGCGTGTGGCGGCGCAGCGTGCCGGTGATGACCGCATCAAACTGCATGCCCCGCGCGCGCCAGTGTTCGCCCAGGCGCACCCCTTGCTCTCGGCCGCGCGCACTCAGCTGGTCGTAATCTGCAGCGCCAAACGAGGCCTGGCCGTGGCGCACGAGGTAGAGGGTTCCCATGCGGCGATTGTCTGCAGCAGTGTCGTCAGGCGCTGTCTCCCCAGCGACGACAGGCAGCAGATGGGATGGCTTTCGGCGTCGTGACGTTGTGTTGCAAAGTATGCAGAAGTGCATTTCTCCGACATACGCAGACATTGCTGGGTTGCCACACTGAAAGCGTCTTCACTGGCCTTATGGGCCGCGAAAGGAAAACGCATGAAACAACTACTCCGTCGCGCAAGCATTGCCTCCGTAGCGGCGGCCATGCTGGCCACGTCCGCCATTGCCGTCGCGCAGCCCAACAACTACCCCGGCCAGCGGGATGACCGACAGCAGGGCCGCCATGCGCAGCAGGGGCCCCACGGCCAGGGTCATGCGAACCGCCCCGGCCATCGTCCTGAACCTCCGCGTGCACAAGGGCCGCAGCACCGTCCGGGTGGGCACCACATGCAGAGCCACCGCGGTGCGGGGCCGGATCGCAGTTGGCAACGGGGCTCCCGCATTCCGCCCCAGTACCGCACGAGGCACTATGTGGTGAATGACTGGCGCGGGCACCACCTTTCATCGCCCCCACGGGGCTACCACTGGGTTCAAAACGGTTCGGACTATTTGCTCGTGGCGATAGCCACCGGGGTGATTGCGCAGCTCATCCTGAGCAATTGAAGAAACAGAGCCTCACTTTCTCGATCTCCTAGCGCCCGGCGGCACATCGTGCTTCCGGGCGCTTTGCTTTTTGAGTTTCGAACGAGCGCCGTTCACGCCGACAGAACATGGCTGAACGCTGACGCATCGACATTGCCGCCCGTCAGCGCCAAGCCCACATGCAAGCCCTTGAGTTGCTCGCGCTCCTGCAGTGCCGCCGCCAGTGCGGCAGCGCCAGCGCCTTCGGCCACGTTGTGCGTGTCGGTAAACAAGGCGCGCATGGCGGCGGCCACTTCGGCGTCGCTTACTTGCACGATGTGGTCGATGTGCGGGGCCATCACGGCCAGGGCTTCAGGGTCGGCCACGCGGCAGGCCATGCCGTCGGCGAGCTGGGTGGCGACGGGCGCCTCGACCACGTGGCCCGCCGCCAGCGAATCGGCATAGGTGGTGGCGTGGCTGCTGACCACGCCGACCACGCGCACGGAGTGCTGCAGCGCCAGCTTGGCGGCGATGGCCGAGCACGCGCCCGAGCCCTGACCGATGGGCACATACACCACGTCGAGCTGCGGCACGGCGCGCAAAAACTCCCACCAGTAGGTGCTGACGCCGCGCAGCAGGTCGGGGTGGAAGCTGGGCACCATGTGCGCGCCGCGCTCCTTAGCCAAGTGCATGGCGTGCTCCCGCGCTTCCTGGAAGTCGTCGCCATGCTCGATGAGCGTGACGCCCAGGGCGCGCATGGCAGCGTTCTTTTCCACCGAGTTGCCGCGTGGCACGACGATGGTGCAGGCCACGCCGTGGCGGCGCGCGGCCCAGCCCATGCTCTGGCCGTGGTTGCCGCGCGTGGCGCTGATCACTTCCGTGGGCATAGTGCCGCGCTGCGCGAGCTGGTCAAAGTAGGTCAGCCCGCCGCGGATCTTGAACGCGCCCACGGGCGTGTGGTTCTCGTGCTTGAGCCAGCAGTCGGTGCCCAGGCGCTCGCTGAGCAGGCCCCAGCGGTACTGGGGCGTGGCGGCAAAGTCGCGGTACACGACCTCGGCGGCGGCCTCGATGTCGGCCAGGGTGGGCAAGAGGGATGCGATGTCGAGGCGGGCGTTCATGCGGCGGCTTTCTTTTCAGTCAACAGTTTGAGGGCGAGCAGGCCGAGCACGGTGCCCATGAAGTAGCGCTGCGCGCGCATCCAGGCGGCGTTGCGGTTGAGGAACACCGCCACGCGGGCGGCACACAGGATGAGTAGCGCGTTGACGATGGCGCTGGTGGCGATCTGCACGCCGCCCAGCGTCAGACTTTGCAGCAACAGCTGGCCGCGCTCGGGGTGCAAAAACTGCGGAAAGAACGACAGGTAAAACATCGCCACCTTCGGGTTCAACAGGTTGGTCATGAAGCCCATGAGGAATAAGGTGCGTGGCCGGTCGTGCGGCAGGTTGCGGGCTTCGAACGGCGCGTTGCCGCCCGGTTTGACGGCCTGCCAGGCCATCCACAGCAGATACGCGGCCCCGGCGTAGCGGATGGCGTCAAAGGCGAGTGGCACGGCGGCCAGCAGCGCGGTGAGGCCCAACGCCGCAGCCAGCAGGTGCACCAGAAAACCCATGAGAACTCCGGCGAGCGAGATCAACCCCGCGCGTGGCCCCTGGGTGAGGCTGCGCGACACGCAGTACACCATGTTGGGTCCGGGCGTGAGCACCAGCACGAGCGCGGCGAGCGCGAAAAGCAGCAGTTCTTGTACCGAGAAAAGCATGGCGGTTTACTCCTGAGGGATGAACGACGAAAGAGTGATAGGACCCCGCGACGTGCTGAGCTGCGCGGTGAGCCGGGGCGCGGTACTGGACGTTGTGTTGGGTGTGATGGCAACAGATGCCGCCACCCCCACGGCTTCGCACGCGGCCTGCAGCGTCGCGGCCTGCGGGTGCTGCAGCGAGAGCGTTTGCAGTTGCACGCCGCTGGCGGGCAGGTTGTCGCACGGGTGCACTGCGCCCCACTGGATGAGCGTGGGCAGGCAGCCGTCCATCAGGCGCAGGCCGTCGTCGTGCACGGTGATCTGCCATTGCAGCAGGCCGTTGGGCGTGGGGCGGCTGGCGGTGACGACGGCGCCGCGTTCGATGTCGAGCGCAGACAGTGCGACGCACCCCTCGGCCACATCGGGTACGGAGGCCACCCAGTGGATGAGTTGCGGGCCGTGTTGCCCAACCTGCGCATTCAAGACGGCATCATCCATGTCAAACCAGCGTCTAGCGCTTGATGGTATTGAGGGAATAGCTTCTCTATTGATAGCAATTATCTCCAGATAGACGCGGGGGTGCGAAGGGCTGGACACATTGAAGATGCGGTTGTGTGTGCCCATCAGCGGGTGTTCACCGCCCGTGGTGGGGGTGATGCCCAGCGTGCGTTCGCACCAGGCCACGCCGGTCGGCAGGTCGGGCGCGAGCACGACCAGGTGGTCGATGCAGGGCACCGTCACAGCAGCACCTCGCCCGACACGCAGGTGACCGAACTCCCACCGACCCAGATGGTGTCGCCGTCCTGCTCGACATACACGCGCCCGGCGCGGCCTAGGCAGGTGCCCTGGCTGGCCACGTACTGCGTGGGGGCCAGGCCTGCGCCGATAAGCCACTGCGCTAGCGCGGCGTTCAGGCTGCCGGTGACGGGGTCTTCCGCCAGACCGTTGTTGCCGGGGAAGAACGCCCGCACTTCAAAGGCGATGCCTTCGGCGTCGGTGCTGCCGATAACACCGACCTTTCCGCGTGGGCCGACCACGCCCACATCCAGCTGGCCCAGGATGCTGGCGTCGGGCTTGAGCGCCAGTACCTGCTCGCTGCTGCGCAGCATCACCCCGCGCCAGTTGGGCCCGTTGTCGCACCAGGCGTGGTGCAGGATGTCGCTGCGCGCCACGCCCAGGCCGCGTGTAATCAAGGCCACGTCGTCTTCCGCCAGCGGGCCGCTTTTGATCAGCGGCGGCGCAGCAAAAGCCAGGCGGTCGCCATCCTGGCGCAGCGTGACCAGTCCCACGCCGCATTCCTGCACTACCTTGCCCGCCACCTGGGGCTGGCCCCCGGCCTCAAGCCAGGCGTGGCAGCTGCCCAGCGTGGGGTGACCGGCAAAAGGCAGCTCGCGCCCGGGGCAGAAGATGCGCACGCGGTAGTCGGCACCGGCGGCGCGGCCTTCAGCGGTGGGCGGCAGCAGGAAGGTGGCTTCGGACAGGTTGGTCCAGTTCGTGAACGCCTGCATGGTTTCGGTACTGAGACCCGTGCCGTCCAGCACCACGGCCAGCGGGTTGCCGCGGTAGGCCTGGGCGGTGAAAACATCGACTTGCTTGAAGGGGCGCTGTGGCATGGGGGTCCTTGATACAAAAAACGGTGATGCGGGTGGTGAGGTGACGGTGGAGACACGCCGGGGGCTTACCGGGTGTGTTTCACGGCGCTTTGGGGGTTGGTTCGGAAGGCTCCGTCAGGAGCCCGAGGGCGTGGAGTTCAGCCGCTGGGTCGCGGTACGGAAGCAATCAGGTTCATAGCAGCACCGTGCCCTCGATACAGGTGACAGCCCGCCCACCCACCCAGATCTGGTGGTCGTCGTCCTGGCGGATGTGCACGCGGCCCGCGCGGCCCAGACATTCGCCCTGGGCGACCAGGTAGCTGCGCGGGGCCAGGCCGTCGGCAATCAGCCACTCGGCCAGGCTGGCGTTCAGCGTGCCCGTCACTGGGTCTTCGGGGTTGCCCATGGGGGCTGCAAAGGCGCGCACCACCACCCCAGGCTGGGCCGTGTTGCTGGCAGCGGGGCCCACATGGATCACGCCCACGTCCTGGCCCAGGTCTTTCAGGCGCGCGTGGTCGGGGTGCAGGCCCAGCACGGTGTCGGCGCTGTCGAGCAGCAGGCCCAGCCACACCGGGCCGTTGTCCAGCAGCTGTGCGCCCAAAATCTGCGGGGGGCGCAGGCCCAGCGCGCTGGCGATCAGTGGCACCAGGGCCGGGCTGGGCGCGCTGCGTTTGAGGGGAGGGGCCGCAAAAGCCAGGGTGCCATCCGTCTGCGCGATACGCACCAGACCCAGCGTGCATTCCTGGATCACCATGCCCTGCAGGCGTGGCGTGTTGCCCGCCTGCAGCCACGCGTGGCAGGTGCCCAGCGTGGGGTGTCCCGCAAAGGGCAGCTCGCCATTGGGGCTGAAGATGCGCAGGCGATAGTCGGCACCCGCAGCGCGCCCGGCCTCGGTGGCGGGCACCAGAAAGGTGGTCTCCGACAGGTTGGTCCATGCCGCAAAGCGGCGCATGTCGCTGTCGCTCAAGCCTTCTGCGTCCAACACCACGGCCACGGGGTTGCCGTAGCCCGGGCGGTCGCTGAACACATCGATTTGCTTGAAGGGACGCTGGTGCATGGCGGACTCCGGGTCAGGCGAGTGGCTGGTCTAACACGCCCCTGGCGCCGGGGCGGGTGCTGACCGTGTTGTACCACCGCTCCAGGTGCGGGCGCGCCACACGTTCTTGTGGCAGGCCCCACCAGCGGTGGATCTCGCAGGCCACAGGGATGTCCGCCATGGTGAACCGGTCGCCCGCCATGAAGGGCTGGCGTGCCAGATGCGCATCCAGCAGGCCCATCAGAGGCTCGGTGGCCGCCACGGATGCGGCAATCAGCCCATCGTCCCGCTGGGCCGCAGGGGTGCGTATCCATTGCACAAAGGCATCGCGCCCGGCCGGGTTCAGTGTGGTCTGCTGCCAGTCCATCCACTGCTCGGCCACAAAGCGCTCGCGCAAGGCTTCAGGGTACAACTCGCCCGGCGAATGCCGTGCACACAGGTAGCGCACGATGGGGTTGGACTCCCACAACACAGTGCCGGTCTCGTCGTCTTCCATCAGCGGCACCAGGCCATTGGGATTGCGCTGCAGATAGTCGGCCTCGCGCACCAGCCCGAACTGGCCGCCCGCGTCGGTGCGCTGCACCGTGATGCTGAGTTCTTGCGCAGCCCACACCACCTTGCGCACGTTGATGGACGACAGGCGCCCCCAGAGCCTCAACATGCGTTCAGCCCTTGTGGTCGCGGATGGCTTCGGCCAATGCGGCGATGCCGACGGCGATCTGCTCGGCCGTAGAGGTGACAAACGACAGGCGCAGCGTGCGCGGGTCGGCGTTGTCGGCGTAGAACGCCGCGCCGGGCACAAAGGCCACGTTGCGCTCCACCGCCTTGGGCAGCAGTTCGACAGCGCTCATCCCTTCGGGCAGGCGCACCCACAGGAACATGCCGCCGTCGGGGCGGTTCCATTGCACGGAGAGGCCCTGCATTTCCTTGTCGAGCGCGGTCAGCATGGCCTCGCACTGCTCTTTGTAGAGCGCGCGGATGGTGGGCACATGGCGGTCCAGGAAGTTGCCCTTCATCACCTCGGCCACCAAGCGCTGGTTGTAGCCGGGCGTGTGCAGATCGGCCGCCTGCTTGGCCTGCAGCAGCTTGGGGTAGACGGCCTTGGGCGCCACCACAAAACCCAGGCGCAGGCCGGGGGCCAGCACCTTGGAGAACGAGCCCATGTAAATGCAGCCATCCGGGTTGCGGGCCGTGAGCGGGGCGGGTGGCGGGTTGTCAAACCACAGTTCGCCGTAGGGGTTGTCTTCCACCAGCGGCAGGTTCAGCTCGGCGGCCGCCTGCACCAGGGCAGCGCGGCGGGCTTCGCTCATGGTGCGGCCCGTGGGGTTCTGGAAGTTGGGCAGCACGTACAAAAAGCGCGCCTTGTTGGCACCCGTGCCAACCTTGGCTTTCAAGTCGTCGATGAGCACACCTTCGTCATCGCTGGCCACGGACACCACATTCGGCTCCATGGGCGTGAAGGCCTGCAGTGCGCCCAGGTAGGTGGGGGTTTCGACCAGCACGCGGCTGTCGGTGTCGATCAGCACCTTGGCGATCAGGTCCAGCGCCTGCTGCGACCCGGTGGTGATGAGCACCTGGTCGGCATCCACATCCCAGGGCAGAAAGTCGGCAATCGCCTGGCGCAGCGGGGCATACCCTTCGCTGGCGGCGTACTGGAGCGCGGCTGGGCCGTCATTGGCCAGTACGGCGGCAGAGGCTTCGGCAAAGGCCGACACCGGGAAGGTCTTGGGCGAGGGCAGGCCGCCCGCCAGGCTGATGATGCCGGGCTTCTCGGTGACCTTCAGGATTTCGCGGATGACCGAAGGGTTCATGCGCTCGGCGCGGCGCGCCAGGGTCCAGGTGCTGGTGGGGGGAAGGTCGTTCAGTTTCACTCTCGTCTCCTGCGGGTGGCCGCCTGGGCCGCTACGGTTGCAAAGTCGTCGTCAAAAAATGGGGGGTCGCAAAGGGGGCGCAACGTCTCAGTCCACGATGAACAGGGTGGCTCCCTGTGGCGACGTGGACCGATGGGGTTCTGCATTGTCCGCCACCTGATAGCTCATGCCGGGCGTCAGCGTGTACTGGCGGCCATCCGCCAACTCGGTGTGCAGCTCGCCACTCAGGCACAGCAGCACATGGCCTTTGGTGCACCAGTGGTCTAAGAACGTGTTTGCGATCTCCCAGGGGTCGCGCAGTGGCCTTGGCGGGATGGGATGCAAGGCGCGGTGCGCAGTGGA
>NZ_JBKBTV010000069.1:0-24648 GCF_046291265.1 Acidovorax sp.
CGATGCAGCGGGTGTGGACTGCATTCTGGTGGGCGACTCGCTGGGCATGGTGTGCCAGGGCCTGCCCAGCACGGTGGGCGTGTCGCTGGACACCATGGCCTACCACACGGCCAGCGTGGCGCGCGGCCTGCAGCGGGTGCAGGGCACCACCTGGCTGGTGGCCGACCTGCCCTACGGCACCTATGCCGAAAGCCGCGAGCAGGCCCTGCGCAGCGCCTGTGTGCTGATGCAGGCGGGGGCACACATGGTCAAGCTGGAAGGCGGCGGCTGGACGGCGCCCACGGTGGAATTTTTGGTGCAGCGCGGCGTGCCGGTGTGCGCCCACTTGGGCCTGACGCCACAGACGGTGCACGCCCTGGGCGGCTACCGAGTGCAGGGCAAAACCGACGACGCCGCCCGCACGCTGCGCCAAGAAGCGCACGAACTGCAGGACGCAGGCGCCGCCATGCTGGTGCTGGAGATGGTGCCTGCCGCGCTGGCCGCCGACCTGACGGTCGAGCTGCCGCACTGCCACACCATCGGCATTGGCGCGGGCAACGGCACGGCAGGCCAGGTGCTGGTGTTGCACGACATGCTGGGCATGAACCTGGGAAAGATGCCGAAGTTTGTGCACAACTTCATGCAGGACGCGGACAGCGTGCGCGGCGCCATGGAGGCGTATGTGCAAGCCGTCAAACAGGGGCGGTTTCCGGACAACGCCCAACACGCCTGGTAAACCGCCACCCCTCACTTTCGCCCACTGACTCCCTTTCACTCCATGCTGATTGCCCATTCCATTGCCGACCTGCGCCAGGCCCTGGCGCCCTACCGCCGCCCCGCCTTTGTGCCCACCATGGGCAATCTGCACGACGGGCACATCGCTCTGGTGCGCCAGGCCAAGCCCCTGGGCGACGTGACGGTGGCCAGCATCTTTGTGAACCGCCTGCAGTTTTTGCCCCACGAAGACTTTGACAGCTACCCCCGCACCTGGGAGGCCGATTGCGCGCAGCTGCGGGCCGCTGGTTGCGATGTGCTGTTTGCGCCGCGCGAAGGCGACCTGTACCCGCAACCACAGACCTTCAAGGTGCACCCCGACCCGGCGCTGGCCGACATGCTGGAGGGGCACTTTCGCCCCGGCTTTTTTGTGGGCGTGGGCACCGTGGTGATGAAGCTTTTTGCCTGTGTACTGGGCCAGACGGGCGGCACCGCCGTGTTTGGCAAAAAGGACTACCAGCAGCTCATGGTGATTCGCCACATGGTGCAGCAGTTTGCGCTGCCCATCGACGTGGTAGCGGGCGAGACCGAGCGCGCTGCCGATGGCCTGGCACTGAGCTCACGCAACGGCTACCTCAGCGCGCAAGAGCGGCAAGAGGCCGTGGCCCTGTCGCAGGCTTTGCGCCAGCTGGCCGAACGGTGGCGCCATCCATCCAGCGACCCTGCCGCGTTGGAACCCCAGGCCCTGGACGCCCTGCGCGCCCGGGGCTGGTTGCCCGACTACCTCACCGTGCGCCGCCGCGCCGATTTGTTGCCCGCCACGGCGGCCGATGCGCCAGGCACGCTGGTGGCACTGGGCGCAGCACGGCTGGGCAACACGCGGTTGATTGACAACCTGGAGTTCTGATTGAGAGCAGCGAACAAAACTCTTCTTGCGTCGTTGCAGCGTCTTGTCGTACTGCCCGTACTGCCTGCGACGCAGCGTCTAGCCAGAACCGCTTCGCTGAGTTTTGTGAGCTGCTCTTACTCCTATTTTCATAGCTACTAGCGCTTATTGGATAAGCGCTAGAGGCCAAAAACACTCAAAATTCACATCAAATCCACCCACTGCGGGCGAGCCACTGCACCAGCACGCGGGTGACCGCCTCGGGCTGTTCCATGGTCAGCATGTGGCCGCAGCCCGACAGCAGATGGTGGTCGGCACCGGGCACCAGCGCTGCCATTTCTGCGGAGCATTCTGGCGGTGTGAGCTGGTCGGCCTCGCCACACACCACCAGCACGGGGCAGGCCACGCGGGGCAGGTGCAGGCGCGCATCGGGCCGGTGGATGACAGCGCGGTTCTGGCGGACCAGGTGGGCGGCGCCAGCGTCCAGTACAAAGTCCAGGTAAGCCTGCACCAGCCCCGGCCGGGTGGTGTTGTCGGGGTGAAACGCCAGCGCCACGTTGGGCTCGATCACCTCGCGCAGGCGACCTTGTTCAAACAGTTCCATCGCCGCCTCGCGCAGGGCGCGCATGTCCGGCGTTTCAGGCCGCGCCGTGGTGCCCAGCAAGGCCAGCCCCGCCACGCGGTCCGGCGCTTGGCGCGCTGCCTCCATGGCCACCATGCCGCCCATGGACGCCCCGGCCAGCACCAAGGGGCCGGCGTGCTGCGCCAACACCCGCGCAGCGAAGTCTTCGATGGAGTGCAGCGCCACGTCCTGGTGGGCCGTGGTGACCTCGGGCCGCAGCGCAGCGGGCAACAGCGGTAGCATGCCGCGCCACATGCGTTCATCGGCCGCCAGGCCGGGCAAAAGCAGAAGTTGGGGTTGCAAAGACATGGCAGAAAAACCGTGTTGTCACCAAGATGGTGCTATGGATTGAATGTGCGCGGGCGCAGGCCTGATCGACTGGTTTCAAGACCCGCAGCGCAGATTGTGAACAGGCCATGAACAAAAAGCATAGCCCAGGGAATAGTTACCCACGATGGCTCGGGACTTGCTAGCATGCCCGGCATATGCCCATCCACGCCGCGCTCCACCACGTCACGCACTACCAATACGACCGGCTGGTCGGCCTCGGGCCGCAAACCGTGCGATTGCGACCTGCCCCCCACTGCCGCAGTACCGTGATTTCGTACTCGCTCAAGGTCGAGCCCGAGCAGCACTTCATCAACTGGCAGCAAGACCCGTTCGCCAACTACCAGGCGCGCCTGGTGTTCCCCGAAAAAACGCGCGGTTTCAAGATCACCGTCGACCTGGTGGTCGAGATGGCGGTGTACAACCCCTTCGACTTTTTTCTGGAGCCTGACGCCGAAGAGGTTCCGTTCAACTACAGCGACGAGGTCCAGCAAGAGCTCGCGCCCTATCTGGCGGCCGATCCGATCACCCCGCTGGTCCAGGCCTACCTCGACAAGGTCGACCGCAGCCCGCAGCGCACGATTGATTTTCTGGTCAAGCTCAACCAGCAGGTGGCCAACGACATCCGCTACCTCATCCGCATGGAGCCGGGCGTGCAAGGGCCCGAGGAGACGCTGCAAAAAGCCAGCGGCTCGTGCCGCGACTCGGGCTGGCTGCTGGTGCAACTGCTGCGCCACCTGGGGCTGGCGGCGCGGTTTGTGTCGGGCTACCTGATTCAACTCACGCCCGACGTGAAGGCGCTCGATGGCCCCAGCGGCACCGAAGTCGACTTCACCGATCTGCACGCCTGGTGCGAGGTGTATCTGCCCGGCGCGGGCTGGATTGGCCTGGACGCCACCAGCGGCCTGATGGCGGGCGAAGGGCATATTCCGCTGGCCTGCACACCCCAGCCCTCGGGTGCCGCGCCCATTGAAGGTGGCGTGGACGAAGCCGAAGTGGAGTTCAGCCACGAGATGCGCGTGACGCGCATTTATGAATCCCCCCGCGTTACAAAACCCTATACCGAAGACCAGTGGCAGGCGGTGCTGACGCTGGGCGACCAAGTGGACGCCGATCTGCAAGCGGGCGATGTGCGGCTGACCATGGGCGGCGAACCCACCTTTGTGGCCGTGAGCGACCGTGACGCCGCCGAGTGGAACACCGACGCCCTGGGGCCCACGAAGCGCGGCTTTGCCACCGAGTTGATGCTTAAGCTGCGCGCTGAATATGGCCAGGGCGGTTTTCTGCACCTGGGCCAGGGCAAGTGGTACCCCGGCGAGCAGTTGCCGCGCTGGGCGCTCTCGATCTGTTGGCGCGCAGACGGCCAGCCCGCATGGACCAACCCCAGCCTGTTTGCCGATGAACGGGAACCGTCGCACTACACCAGCGACGACGCCCAGCGTTTTGTGCGCCACCTCACCGGCAAACTGGGCATCACAGACCGTTTCATCCGGCCCGGCTACGAGGACACCTTCTACTACCTGTGGCGCGAGCGGCGCCTGCCCGTCAACGTGGACCCGTTTGACGCGCGCCTGGACGACGAGCTGGAACGCAACCGCCTGCGCCGCGTGTTTGAGCAAAAACTCGACACCGTGGTGGGCTATGTGTTGCCGCTTCATGCCATCGACCCTGACGAAACAGGCGCGCGGGCAGGCAGCCCTTGGAGCACGAGCCCTTGGTACTTCCGCGGCGACCGCATGTTCCTGACCCCGGGCGACTCGTCCATGGGATACCGCTTGCCGCTGGACGCGTTGCCGTGGCTGAGCGCAGCCGACACCGACCAGCTCATCCCCCAAGACCCGACCGTTCCCCAGGGCCCGCTGAAGGCCGCCTCTGCCTTGCGTGCACGGTATGCCACCGCAGCGGTCCCTGCCGTGGTCGGCGACCGCGACCTGCCTTACCTGGCAGGCGCCACCGCCCCCGGCGAGGCGCGCCGTGTGGTGCAGGGCACGGCAGGCGGCGACCACGCGCGCCAAACCGGGCAACCCGATCCCCACGCTGATCTGCAGCCGCCCAAGCGGTTTCAATCGGCGGCCGGGTTGTCGCGCACGGCTTTGTGTGTGGAGGTGCGTGACCCGCGCCGCGCCAGCGGCCCCAAGGCCGAAAAGGTGGGCGAGAAGTACAGCGTGCTGTATGTGTTCATGCCGCCGCTGCAGCGCCTGGAAGACTACCTGGACCTGCTGGCCGCCGTGGAAGCCACGGCGCACGACCTGGGCATGAAGATCGTGCTGGAGGGCTATCCGCCACCACGCGATGTGCGCCTGAAGATTCTGCAGGTCACGCCCGACCCCGGCGTGATCGAGGTGAACATTCACCCCGCCAGCAACTGGCGCGAACTGGTGGACCACACCGAGTTTCTGTACCAGGCCGCGTGGGAGACGCGCCTGTCGGCCGAGAAGTTCATGACCGATGGCCGCCACACCGGCACCGGGGGCGGCAACCACTTTGTGATGGGCGGCGCCACGCCTGCAGATTCGCCGTTTTTGCGCAAGCCTGAACTGCTGGCCAGCCTGCTACTGTACTGGCACAACCACCCCAGCCTGAGCTACCTGTTCAGCGGCCTCTTCATCGGCCCCACCAGCCAGGCGCCCCGTGTGGACGAGGCCCGCAACGACCAGTTGTACGAGCTGGAAATTGCGCTGCGCGAGATCGAGACCAACCGCGCCACTTATGGGCAAGACATGCCGCCCTGGGTGGTAGACCGCACGCTGCGCAACATTCTGGTGGACGTGACGGGCAACACCCACCGCAGCGAGTTTTCCATCGACAAGATGTACTCGCCCGACAGCAGCACCGGCCGCCTGGGCCTGCTGGAGCTGCGCGCGTTTGAGATGCCGCCCCATGCCCACATGAGCGTGGTGCAGCAACTGCTGCTGCGGGCCCTGATTGCGCGTTTCTGGAAAACCCCTTACCGCGCCCCGGCCGCCCGCTGGGGCACCGAGCTGCACGACCGCTGGATGCTGCCCACCTTCATTCAGCAGGACATGCACGACGTGGTGGCCGACATGGTCGAAGCGGGCTATGCGTTTGACCCCGCGTGGTTTGCGCCGCAGTTCGAGTTCCGCTTCCCCATGGTCGGCACGGTGCAGTCGATGGGGGTGGAGCTGACGCTGCGCAACGCGCTGGAACCCTGGCACGTGATGGGCGAAGAAGGCTCTGCGGGCGGTACCGTGCGCTATGTGGATTCGTCGCTCGAACGCATCGAGGTGCGCGTGACCGGCCTCAATGAAAGCCGCCATGTGGTCACCGTCAACGGCCAACCGCTGCCGCTGCAGACCACGGGCACCACCGGCGAGTTTGTGGCCGGTGTGCGCTACAAGGCCTGGAACCCGCCCTCGGCCCTGCATCCGACCATTGGCGCCCACGCACCGCTGACGTTTGACATCGTGGATACCTGGATGAACCGATCCGTCGGTGGGTGCCAATACCACGTGGCCCATCCGGGCGGCCTGAGCTACGACAGCTTTCCGGTCAACGCCTATGAGGCAGAAAGCCGCCGCCTGACGCGCTTTACCCGCATGGGGCACACGCCGGGCAGGCTGGCCGTGCCCCCCGCCACCATCAACCTGCCGGGCAGCCGGGAGTTTCCGTTCACTTTGGACTTGCGGCGCAAGATGCGGCCGTAGAAGAAGCCCCCCTGAGTCGCTGCGCGCCTTCCCCCCAAGGGGACGACGCCCTCGCGGCGGGGCGGCCCTTGCTTGGCGTCCCTGGCCTGGGGCGCGCCAGTTTCGCCGGGTGTGGGTAACCCGCAGAGTCCTGGAGACCAAATGCCCGAGAATCCAGCGCAGTGGAACCATTGAACGACACCCTTTTCCCCCTGGATGCACAGGACACCGCCGCCGGTATGGCCATGGCCCTGGCGCCAGCCGCCGCGACCGGGCATTTTGACGAGCTGCGTGGCTGCGACCTGACGCCGCACACCCATGACAACCACAACGACGACGATGACGACGAAGCCAAAGATGAAGGCGGCGAAAAGCCACCGGGCAGCGAAGCCTCGGTAGACGCGCCCCCGGCATCAGCATCCATCGAACCTGGCATCTCCAGCACTTGGACTGACTTTTTCGAACACTTGGGGAGCGCTGGGTTTGAAGACCTGGACCGGCGCACCCAAAGCCTGCAGCGGCAGGTGCGCGACAACGGCATCACCTACAACGTGTACGCCGACGCGGACGGTCCACAGCGGCCTTGGTCGGTGGATCTTTTCCCGCTGATTCTGTCGCAGGACGACTGGGCCCACATTGAACACGGGGTACAGCAACGGGCCCGGCTGCTCGACCGGGTGATGGCGGATGTGTATGGCCCGCAAGAGCTGCTCCGCAACGGACTGATTCCCAGCGCGCTGGTGCAGGGCCACCCGGGCTATCTGCGCGCCCTGCATGGCGTCAAGCCCGTGGGCGGCAACCACCTGCACATCGCCGCCTTCGACATGGCCCGCGATGCGCAGGGCGACTGGTGGGTGGTCACGCAGCGCACGCAGGCGCCGTCGGGCCTGGGGTACCTGCTGGAGAACCGGCTGCTGATCTCGCGGCTATTCCCTGAGGCTTTCAGCCAGATGCATGTGCAGCGCCTGGCCGCGACCTATCGGGCCCTGCTCGACGGACTGCGGCAAATGAGCCCCGCGGGCCAGGACGCCCGCATCGTGCTGCTGACGCCCGGCCCCTACAACGAGACCTACTTCGAGCACGCCTACCTGGCACGCTATCTGGGCCTCACACTGGTGGAGGGCAACGACCTCACGGTGCGCGACGACCACCTGTATCTCAAGACGTTGCACGGACTTCAGCCGGTGCACGGCATCCTCAAACGGCTGGACGACGAGTTTCTGGACCCACTGGAACTGCGCAGCGACTCGCGCTTGGGCGTGCCGGGCCTGTTGCAGGCGATCCGGGCAGGCAACGTGGTGGTGTCCAACGCGCCGGGCTCGGCGTTTCTGGAGTCGTCGGCGCTGCTGGGGTTCATGCCCGCGCTCTCGCGCCATTTGCTGGGTGAAGAGCTTGCGCTGCCCGCCCTGCCCACCTGGTGGTGCGGCGAGCAGGCGGCTCTGCAAGAGGTGCTGCCTGAACTGGCCCACAGCGTCATTCGCCCCACCTGGCCCATGGCACAACGCACTCCCGTGCTGGGCGGGGCGCTGTCCCCGCAGGCGCTCAAAGAGTGGTCCCAACGCATCGAGGCCCAGGGCGATGAATACACCGTGCAGGCGCACTTGCCACTGTCGCAGATGCCCACCTGGCGCACCGACCACCGGGGCAGCCACATCTCGCCCCGCTCGGTGATGTTGCGGGTGTTTGCAGTGTGCGATGGCCCCGACTCCTGGCGCGTGTTGCCCGGCGGGCTGGCCCGCATCGCCAACGATGACCGCGAAATCACCTCCATGCAGCGCGGTGGCAGCAGTGCCGATGTCTGGGTGCTGACCGATGGCCATGTGGACAAGACCACCCTGCTGGCGCACAACCAGAACGCGCCCGCGGTGGTGCACCGCAGCCGCCGCGTGACCAGCCGTGCGGCCGAAAACCTGTTCTGGCTGGGCCGCTACACCGAGCGCACCGAGAACGCGACCCGGCTTGCGCGCATCGCCATCCAGTGCCTGAACGGCGAAGACCAATCGTCCCAGCCGCTGATGACCTGGCTGAGCGCCATGGCCGTGGGCCAGGGCCTGGTGCTGTCCACCGTGCCCCCTGCAACGCAGGCACGGCGGGTGTTTGAGCGCTCGCTCATTGCCGGGCTGACCAATGCCGCGCAGGTCACCAGCGTGGGCTACAACCTGCGCGGGATCATGGGCGCAGCCTCGGCGGTGCGCGACCGCCTGTCGCAAGAGCACTGGAATCTGATCGTGGGCGCAGAAGCAGAGTTTTTTGCGCCATGCCCCGGCGCGGCCGAAGACGCTGACTACTCGCCGCTGGAAGCCCTGCGCCAGCTTGAAGCACTGAGCGGCCGCACCGCCGCAATGACGGGCCAACAGACGGACCGCATGACGCGCGACGACGGCTGGCGCCTGCTGTCCATCGGCCGGCATCTGGAGCGCCTGGGATTTCTGGCGGCCACGCTGGAAAGCGGGCTCCAGACGGGCGCGGTGTCGGACGAAAGTGGCTTCGAGGCCATGCTGGGGCTGTTCGACAGCACCATCACCTTTCACGCACAGTACCAACAACGGCGCGACATGCCGGCCCTGCTTGACCTGCTGGTGATCGACCGGGACAACCCGCGGTCGCTGGCCTGGGTGGCGCAGACCCTGCGCGGGCGCATCGCCAAGATCGAAGCTGCGGCGGGCACACCGGGGGAGTCTGCGGGTTTGGGCATTCCGGATGCGTCCGACGTGTCGCTCGCGGCCCTGTGCGCGCAGGATGACGCAGGCGAGTACGTGGCGCTGGAGCAGTACCTCCATGGCTGCGTTCAGGGTGTGCAGGAGCTGTCGGACGTGCTGGCCACGCGCTATTTCACACACTCTGCCGACGCGTTGCGGCACAGCGTGGGAGCATGATTTGAGACACCCCCCTGAGGCGCTGCGCGCCTTCCCCCCGCTCTCGCATCGCTGCGCGCTACGGGCAGGGGGACGCAGCCCTCGCTGCGGGACGGCCCTTGCTCGGCTGCCCTCGCCTCGGGCGCGCCGGTTTCACACAGCCTCCGATTTCATAAACTGATTTCCATGAAACTGCGCGTCATCCACGAAACGGTGTACCACTACACGCCAGCGGTGCAGAACGCCCAGCACATGGCCCATCTGCGTCCGCGCACTGATTTGGTGCAACGCGTATTGACCCATTCGCTGCAGGTGGAGCCAGCACCAACCCAGTGCCACACGATGGAGGACGTGTTTGGCAATACCCGCGCGTTCTTCAGCCTGCCGTTCACCCACGACGCGCTGCGTGTGCGCGCCGAAAGCCTGCTGGAGACAAGCAATCCCCCCGTTGCACCGCCCGGCGAACCGTGGGAGATGGTGCGCGAGCGCCTTTGTTATCGGAGCGGGCTGCCCTATCAACCCGCGGCGGAGTTTGGTTTTGCCTCGCCCTACATCCCGCGGCATGCCGAATTTGTGGCGTATGCGCGGGAGAGTTTTGCGCCGGGGCGCCCTCTGATGGAAGCGGCCCGCGACCTGATGTCGCGCATTTACGCCGATTTCGCATACACAGCCCACGCCACAGACGCAGGCACGCCCGCACTGGAATCCCTGCGGCTGCGCCGTGGGGTGTGCCAGGACTTTGCCCACGTGATGATCGGCTGCCTGCGCAGCATGGGCCTGGCCGCGCGGTACGTAAGCGGCTATTTGCTGACCGAACCGCCGCCGGGCCAACCCCGGCTGGTGGGGGCCGATGCCTCGCACGCCTGGGTGTCGGTGTGGTCACCCCCTCCAGATGGTGAGCGTGAAGGAAGTGACCCCGCAGGAAACACGGAGTGGTTTGATCTGGACCCGACCAACGACCGCGCTGCGGGCGAAGACTATGTGACCCTGGCACTCGGGCGCGACTATTCAGATGTCTCGCCAGTGCGCGGGGTGATCCATGGCGGCGATCACCACGTGCTGCAGGTGGCCGTGACTGTGGAGCCCGCTACGGCATCGCCAGCAGCTCCCGCAACGGGTGACGCACCGGCCGATACCGCCCCGCTCACGCCGTCGACGGAACGAGAAAATCCCGGCTGATCCGCCCGCCCAGGTCGTTCACGCGTTCGAGGAACTGGGTGAGGTAGGCATGCAGTCCGTTGGTCAAAATCTCGTCGATGTGCGCAAACTTGAGGTGCGCCAACAGCCGCCCGGCGTGGCGCTGGGTCTCGGCCGACCGGCCGCTGCTCAGCATGTCCAGGTTGCCCATCACTTCCTTCATGCAGGCGTGCAACGACCGCGGCATGTCGGCGCGCAAGATCAGCAGTTCGGCCACGCGCTCAGGGGTGATCACATCCCGGTAGACCTTGCGGTAGGTTTCAAAGCCTGAAACGCTCAGCAAGACCGCGCTCCAGTGGTAGAAGTCATAGTCTTGGTCCTGCGCAACGGCGGCGCCAAAAAAGTCGCTTTGTACTGCGTGGAACTTCACGTCCAGCAGCCGGGCGGTGTTGTCGGCGCGCTCCAAAAATGTGCCCAGCCGCATGAAGTGCAGCGCCTCGTCCTGCAGCATGGTGCCCACCGTCACCCCGCGCGAGAGGTGGGACCGGAACTTCACCCATTCAAAGAAGTGCGCCGGGTCACTCTCCAACGCCCCTTCTTGAATCAGCCGATTCACTTCGAGCCATGTCTGGTTCTGGATCTCCCAGGCCTCTGTGTTCAGTGCGCCGCGCACCGCTCGTGCGTTCTCTCGCGCTGCCCGCAGGCACGCGACGATGGACGAGGAGTTGGCCGGGTCTTTGACCATGAAGTTCAGCACCTTGGCGGGAGTCACTTCGCCGTGCTCGGCCATGTAACTGGGCAGCAATTCGCTGATGGACAACAGCCCCTGCCAGCCCAGAAGTGCGATCTCTGGCGACTGTGGCAACAACGCGCTCTGGTAGTTCACATCCAACATGCGGGCGGTATTTTCTGCCCGCTCGGTGTAGCGGGACATCCAGAAAAGGTGGTCGGCTGTGCGGCTTAACATGCAACCTCCCCAGGCACCGAGCCCTGCATCCGCTGTGCCCTGCCAAGATCGCCGGGCGACAAAACTCTGGTATGCGTCTTCATAAGAGTCAACCTCCTGCCCGACTTCAAGCAAGTTCCAGGCCGCCCGCCCCTGGCCATCTAACGGAAGGCATTTACCGCAGAGTTTGCATCAAAATAGGCTCTAGCGCACGTCCTTATTGACTAGTTTGCTACTCTTTTTGACAGCTTGTTTTGCGATCAGTGCAGGTGCCAGGACGCCTGCAGACGGTTGGACTGGTGCTGGCGCTGGTGCGGGGTCAGGCAAAGGCGCAGGCGCAGCTGCAGTAGTCACAGGGGCCGCGGGCCGGTTGGCCACTTCCCGCACCATGTCGTGCACAAAACGGAGCTTCTCAAGCGCCTCCCCGGCCAGTGCAAACGGGTACGCATCGGGTTGGCCGAGGCTGCGGGTCAGGCTGTTGAGCAGCAGGGTCAATGGCACCAGTTGCAGCAGCATGGTGTCGAAGTCCGGTGCGGGTTTGGAAAAGGGGTCTAACGCGCTGCTGCGCTGCGCGCCGTAAATACCGGGAACCGTGATTTCAGTGCCGTAGCTGGCCGAGGTTTCCAGCAGGTCGATCATGTGCAGGTAATGGGCCCAGGTCTCGGCCCAGTCCTCCCAAGGGTGGGCGGCGGCATAGGCGCTCACATGTCGCTCTGCCCAGTCGCCCACGTCGTTGCCCTTGGCATAGTGCGCGTCGAGTGCAGCGGCGTAGTCCTGGCTTTCGTCACCGAACACGCTGCGAAAGGCCTCCAGCCGCCCTCCGTCACGCACCAGTTGGTCCCAATAGAAGTGGCCGGATTCGTGGCGCAGATGGCCGATGAGGGTGCGGTAGGGCTCGCCCAGCGCGATGCGGCGGCGCGCACGTTCGTCATCGTCCGCCTCGGCCACGTTGAGCGTGATGGTTCCGCTGTGGTGGCCCGTCAATATGGAAGGCCCACCCGGAAGGTCTGCCAGAAATTCAAAAATCGGTCCTGGACGCCCGGGCGCGGGCTCCAGCCCCAATCGGGCCAAGGTGTAGAACAACCGACGCTTGGCCGCTTCAATCTGCATCCAGCGCCCTCGGTTGGCGGTCTCGGACAGATCAGGCAGCACGCGGGTCTGGCGACAGGAGACGCAATACTCGGCGTAATCGTTGGCAGGCACTGCGAAATTGCAGGCCTGGTGTTCTGTGTGGTTGTGGCACAGCCGGTACAAACGCCCGCTGTATTGGGCGGTGCCTCGTCCGCCCATGCGCCGCCAAAGACCTGCGCCATCTTGAGGCGCAGGCGCCAAGGCAGCCATGGTGAGCGCATCCGGCAAAAATGCCAGCGTGCTGCCACAGTGCACACACTGCACGCTGTCGAAAAAAACCAGGTGACCGCAATGGTCGCAATTGAATACGCGCATGGTGTTGAGCTTATACCCAGTAGGGGGAGGCGAAGATCAAACGGCAGGGATGGGGGGACGAATGCCAGCAGTCTCTCGAAAGGCTTGCAGATCAAAAGAAGACTGCTTTGCGCGGCCCAATGCAAAAGAGCAGGCTCAAGGACGGGCCCCGAGTCTGCTCTGGTGTTGACTTCCGGTGTACTGGTGAGCTGACGCCCCCAGCACCGCAGTCAAGTGATCCGATCAGGGACGCACAACAATGCTGTTGCGTACTTCACGCACGTTTTTGGTGTTGCGTGCGATGGATTCGGCTTGGTTCTTTTCGGCTTGCGACTTGGCAAAACCAGACAGTTGAACGGTGCCATTGAGTGTTTCCACGCTGATGGACGTTGCAGACACGGTCTTGTCTTCAGCCATCTTTGCCTTCACAGCAGTGGTGATGCCAGCGTCGTCGACATAAGCGCCAGCAGTTTGCTGGTTGCGAGCCACGGAACAGCCAGTGGCTGTCACGATGGTGATGCCGGCGACAGCGGCGAAAGCGAGGGCACGTGCGTATTTCATGGTGTTGTCCTTGTTGAAAATGGTTGGGAACGCGGGTGCTGGAAAACATCAATCTGCCGGTCTGTTGCACCCTCCGCGACCGACGGACTGTGGGATAGAAGCCTCAAGAGCAGGTTTTGACTGTGCTCTCACAGCTTCGAAGATCTTTGCCTTAGTAAGAACCGCGGCGGCGGGACATCCAGAACATCAGCGTCGCCAACGCAGCACCCGATGCAGCGGCGATGACCAGCGACTTGCCAGGCTGCTCGGCCACATATTTGTTGGTGGCATCTGCGGCCTGATGCATTTGGCGGCGAGCACGGGCACTGGTTTCTGCGCAGTAATCAATGCTGCGGGCAGCCAGCTCTTGCGCACGTGCGGCCAGATCGTCAATGGCGGGGTCGGTACGGCTGCGCAATGCGCGCACACCGTCTTCGGCACGCTCGAGCGTGTTGTTGGCAGCGCTGCGGGTCGATTGAACAGCGTCTTGGGCGCTCTGCAGCACATCGTCGGCAAGCTTGTGGGCGCTGGTGGCAACTTTGTCGGTGGCAGTCTGGATGCTCATGAATTAACTCCTTGGGGTGTGGGTTGTGAGATGCGTGAAGCTTGGAGGCGGTGCGCGTGAATGTGGCGACTGTCAGCGCGGGTTAGCGCCGTTTCAGCAGGCCCAGCACAAAGGTCACCACGGCCATGATCACGAACACAAAGAACAGAATCTTGGCGATGCCCACGGCACCAGCAGCTATGCCGCCAAAGCCGAAGAGGGCTGCGATCAGCGCGATAACCAGAAAAACCACTGCGTAGTGCAACATTTCCATCTCCTTTTGTCGGGGCCGGTGTGTCGGCGGATTGAGTGGCGAGAGAACTTCAGCGCCTGGGGTTTACTGTAGGCGGCGACGTGTTTCGAAGATGCCGGTAGCCAGCGCGCAAGCGTGTCGGCAGCGCTACGGGGGCTTTGTAGGACATCACGCCTTAGCGTTATCCACTCATCCCGCAGACGACGGGCACGGGCGTGGTGCGCAGCGCCCGAGCACACCGATAGCGCATCAGCACCGGAAAAGACACGTACCACGCGCATGGGCGCGACCAATCCCCCGACCACACGGAGCGAGCATGGCGGTTGTGGAGAAATTTGCCAGAGCGGCAGGCGCTCTAAACCCGGGTTTAAGCGCTTGGCGCCTCGATCTTGGGCACTTCGCCAGAGGTGCGTTGCAAAGGCAACACAGCCGACAACAACGTGCCATCGCCAGGGCGCGAGGTGAGCGAAAGGCGCCCGCCTGCCGCCTCAACCCGATGGCGCATGCCCGCCAGCCCGTGCGATGTGGGACGCACTGAGGACGGATCAAACCCCACACCATCGTCGCGCACCTGCACTGCCACGTGGGTGGGGTAGGAATGCACGGATACCAGCACCTTGCGCGCCTGGGCGTACTTGCCGATGTTGGTGAGTGCCTCTTGGACCATGCGGTACACCGTCAATTGCGTAGCATCTGGCAGCTTGACTGCCTCCAGGCTGGTCTCGACCTCAATGCCCGCGCGCTCAGCGTATTCACGCGTGAGGATTTCAATGGCAGCCGTCAGCCCCAGATTGGAAAGCGACGAAGGCCGCAGGTCTTCGATGATGCGGCGCTTGAGTGCAATGCCGCTGTTCAGGGTTTCGGTCAGGTGCTTCAGTCGCTCGGCAATGTCAGGTGCCGTGGCGTCTATCTTGGATTTGAGCCGCGCCACATCCAGCTTGGCCGCTGTCAACAGCGCACCCAGTTCATCGTGCAACTCACGGGCGAGGTGTCCGCGCTCTTCTTCGCGCACCTCTTGCAAATGGTTGGCCAGCTCAGACAGCGTGGCGGTGCGGTCGCGCACCAGGCCTTCCAGGCGGTCACGCTCGCGTTCGAGCAGCGTCTGCTCCCGATGATTCACGGTTTGCAGCGCCTGCGCCTGGCGCAGATACATGTAGAACGCCAGCAAACCGATGGCCGTGACCGTGGCAATACCGATGCGCGACAGCATGAGCGACTGTTCGATCTGCTGCTTGCCAAACTCGACCCGCTGGTCACTGCGCGCGATCAGCTCCAGCGCATGCTTGCGAATCGCCTCCATGTGCTCCTTGCCCACGTCCGTGTGCAAGATGAACTTCCACGCATCCTCATTGCCTTGCCGACGCAAACGCAGGCTCAGCTCCATTTCGGCGAGCTTGCGCGAGATCTGGCGCGACAGAAGAGCGAACTCCTGCATGTCGTCTGGCGAGTCCATGAACTGGTTGCGCAAGCGGTCCAGATTGGTCTGCACCGTGGCCACAGCCTTGTCGTATGGCTCCAGATAGGTTTCGTTGCCCGTAAGCAGATAACCGCGCTGGCCCGTTTCTGCGTCCAGCATGCTTTGCAGAAGCGTATTGACGGCGCTGCGCGTGCTCTGGCCATGTGTCATCTGCTCGACGGCGTCCTGCGAACGCATGTGGCCCGTTTCGTTGATACCGACCAGAACCATGGCTGCAAGCAGCGCCATAGGCAGGCTCAACGCCATCTGGCGGACCTTTGGTAACCAGCGCCGGGTGTTTTCTTTGAGGTTCATACGCTTATTCTGGATAATGGCTGATCTTCAGGAAGTGGTGAAGCCCATGGACTGCCATGTCGGCCCACTTTGAAATCAACGCGCACCGGGGGTGGCAACGCCGCTCCCTTGAAAGAAAGATCAATGATCAAGATTGGCATTGTGGATGACCACGCGATTGTTCGTTCCGGGCTGCGGCAGTTCCTGTCGGAGCATGTGGATCTGCGGGTCGAAGGTGAAGCCGCCAACGGCCGCGAAGCCATTGACCTGGTGCGCAACAAGGAAATCGATGTTCTGCTGATGGACCTGTCGATGCCAGGCCAAAGCGGGCTGGACGCACTGGCCATGCTGCGCGCCAAGGCGCCCGACATGGGCATTCTCATCTTGAGCGGCTACCCTGAAGAGCATTACGCGATCAACCTGATTCGCCAGGGCGCGAGCGGCTACCTCAACAAAGAGTGCGAGCCCTCTGAAATTGTCGAAGCCATTCGCACCATTGCCTTGGGCCGCCGCTACCTGACGCCTGCTGTTGCAGAACTTCTGGCCCAGCAATTGAACCGCAAGGACGACGCGCCGCCCCACGAGCAGCTGTCTGAGCGCGAGTTTCAGGTCTTCCTCAAACTCGCCAAGGGTGAGACGGCAGGGGACATTGCAAAGGCGCTGTCGCTGAGTGTCAAGACGGTGAGCACCTACCGCACGCGCCTGATGGAGAAGATGAGCCTGTCGTCCAACAGCGATCTGACCTACTATGCGCTCAAGAACCGCCTGATTGACTGACATACAGGGTCTGCCTCAGTCTGGCGCGGCCGGACCGGGGCAGATCAGCCAGCAGCGCATGGGAAGAAATTGCAAAGGGAGTGTCCGCTCGAGCGAACAGTGAAAACGGACATCACATGGACGAACCGGATGCAGGCACACCCGGAACTGCAGCGTCCATCGCACTGGGGCTGCTGCTGTGCTGGATGCAATAGTCCACCAGCGCATCAATCTCGTTGGATTTGTCGAACACCGCATCGACCCCCAATTGCGCACAGCGCATACGGACATCGGGCGTGGCGTAATTGCTCAGCACCACCATTTTCTGCCCTGGGCGGCGCGTGCGGCACGCGGCCAATACGCCCAAGCCACTGCCCTGGCGCAAGAAGAGATCCACGATGGCCAAGTCCCATTGGTCGCTGTGTGCCGACAGCCAGTCTTTGCCTTCGTCTTCGGTTTCTGCCACACCCACGGCTTCTACAGACGCCAACTCTTCCAAAGTCCCAATAAGGTTCTCACGGATGGTCGCGTTGTCTTCAACAATGTAGGTGCGCAGTTTCACAGACGGGGTCCACTTTGGCGAACGTTGCAGGGTGCGCGGTTCGAACCTCAAATTTAGACGTTCAGAGGTGTGAATTCTGCCAGCGGCTGCACGCTGGGACTGTAGGAGTAATCCTACCTAACAACACTGCCACACACGGCACACTCGGGGGCTCGCTGCACGCGCATCGTGCTCCAGTCCATGGCCCTGCCATCCAGCATCAACAGCCGCCCCGCCAGCGTGGGCCCAATGCCCACGATCAGCTTGAGCGCCTCGGCTGCCTGCATGGCACCCACCACACCCACTAACGGCGCAAACACTCCCAGGGTGGAACAACGCTCTTCCTCGAAATCGGCCACGGGCGGAAAGATGCAGGCATAACAGGGAGACTGCGCGCTGCGCGGGTCGACCACCGTGATCTGCCCATCAAACCTGATCACCGCGCCCGCTACCAGCGGCGTTTGATGGCGCACACAGGCAGCATTGACTGCGTGCCGGGTAGCGTAGTTGTCGCTGCAGTCGAGCACCACGGTGGCGGCTTGAACCAACGGCTGCAACGACGCTGCATCCACACGCATTTTCAGCGCCGTCACCCGGGTCTCGGGGTTGATGTCTGCCATCGCCTGCGCCGCCGATTCAACCTTGGGCATACCCACACGCGCCGTGGTGTGCGCAATCTGGCGCTGCAGGTTGGTGAGGTCTACCACGTCATCGTCCGCCAGCGTGATGTGCCCAACGCCCGCCGATGCCAGGTACAGCGCGGCAGGGGAGCCCAACCCGCCGGCGCCAATGATCAGGGCATGCGAGGCCAGTACACGCTCCTGGCCTTCGATGCCGATTTCGTCCAGAAGAATGTGGCGGGAATAACGCAGGAGCTGGTCGTCAGTCATGGATCATCATTTGCAAAGGCAGCCCAACCAGCGGAAAGTCTGCGTGGGCGCGAACGGAGGCAAGCGTAAAAAAGGCCGGATTTCGCAAAAAATCCGGCCTTTGGAGCAGAGAGCGCGAAAGCTCAATTCTCTTTCTTTTCGTCCTTGCGTTCGGTCAGTGTTTTGCTAGCCAATACCGTGCGGCCTTTGAGCTGGTTCAGCGCCTGCACCAACTGGAAGTCTTTGTCGGAGCCAAACTCTGGAATCTTGCGGTCAGCCACGGGCTTCTTGGCCTCTTCTTCCATGCGCTTGCGGGCTTCTTCGCGGGCCTTTTCACGGGCTTCGTCTTTCTTTTCTTCGCCCTGGCCGCTGCCCAGGTGCTTGTCCAGATCTGCCTCGCGCATGCGCAGGGACGCAAAGATGTTGCCTTCTTCAGACTCATCGATCATCACGTCGGGAACGATGCCCTTGGCCTGAATCGATTTGCCACTGGGGGTGTAATAGCGTGCGGTGGTCAGCTTGATGCCGGTGTCCGGACCCAGGGGGCGCACCGTCTGCACGGAGCCCTTGCCAAACGTCTGGCTGCCCATGATGGTGGCACGCTTGTGATCTTGCAGCGCGCCCGCCACGATTTCGCTGGCAGAGGCCGAGCCTTCGTTCACCAGCACCACCAGAGGCACAGACTTCAGTGCAGCCGGCAGGCGGCGCAATGGGTCACCGCCGCCGCGGCGCTGGTAAAAATCGGGCGCTGCCTTATAGGTGGCCTTGCTGTCGGCCAACTGGCCATTGGTGGACACGACGGTCACGTTCGCGGGCAAGAAGGCCGCCGATATGGCCACTGCAGCGTCGAGCAAGCCGCCCGGGTCGTTGCGCAGGTCCAGCACCAGGCCCTTGAGGTTGGGTTCCTGCTTGTAGACCTCTTCCACCTTGCGCACAAAGTCGTCGACCGTGCGTTCCTGGAACTGCGAGAGCCGGATCCAGGCATAGCCAGGTTCCACGACCTTGCCCTTGACGGACTGGGTTTTGATTTCTTCGCGCGTGATGGTGACGGGGAAGGTGCGGCTTTCTTCCTTGCGGAAGATGGTGAGCGTGACCTTGGTATTGGGTTCGCCGCGCATGCGTTTGACCGCGTCGTTCAGCGCCAGCCCCTTCACCACTGTTTCGTCGATCTTGGTGATCAGATCGTTGGTCTTGAGGCCTGCGCGGAATGCGGGGGAGCCTTCAATGGGAGAAACGATCTTGATCAAGCCGTCTTCTTGCGTGATCTCGATGCCCACGCCCACAAACCGCCCGGACGTTCCTTCACGAAATTCCTTGAAGGACTTCTTGTCGAAATACTGGGAGTGCGGGTCCAGGCTGGCCACCATGCCGGTGATGGCGTCGGTGATCAACTTCTTGTCGTCCACCGGCTCGACATAGTCGGTCTTCACCAACCCAAACACCGCCGATAGCTGCTGGATTTCTTCCAGAGGCAAAGGCGTCATGGCGCCGCGCGCCACTGTTTGCAAGGAGACCGTGGTGAGCGCACCGGCCACCACGCCAATCGATACCCACCCTGCAATTTTGAGTTTGTGGCCCATACAACACCTTTACCGCTTCAAATCAATATACACCGACCGCCCTGTCTGCACGCTTTTAAAAGAGGCGGCAAACACGCTATTAGAAGGGCCAAACCCGTTGCGGTTCCACACGGGCGCTCGCTTGGCGAACAGAAATGGCAGGATTTCCCTGCCTTTACCTGATTTTTACGCCTTGCCCTGCGATGCCACGGCCGCCGCAGCCTTGGCAGCGGCCTCTGCATCGCCCAGATAGTAGTGGCGGATGGGTTTGAGGTCGGCGTCCAGTTCGTATACCAGTGGAATCCCGTTGGGAATGTTCAGGCCCACGATGTCGGATTCAGAGATCCCGTCAAGGTACTTGACCATGGCCCGGATGGAGTTGCCGTGCGCCGCCACCACCACGCGTTTGCCTGAGCGGATGGCGGGCGCCATGGCCTCGTTCCAGAACGGCAGCACGCGGGCGACGGTGTCCTTGAGGCATTCGGTCAATGGCACGTCGCCGTCTGACAGGGCCGCGTAACGGCGGTCACTGCGCTCGCTGCGGGCATCGGTTGCCTCCAGCGCCGGTGGAGGGGTGTCATAGCTGCGGCGCCACACCAGCACCTGCTCGTCGCCATATTGCTTGGCCATGTCCGCCTTGTTCAGACCCTGCAGGGCGCCGTAGTGGCGCTCATTCAGCCGCCAGTCTTTCACCACGGGCAGCCAGGTGGAATCCATCTCATCGAGCGTGTACCACAGGGTGTGGATGGCGCGCTTGAGCACGCTGGTGAACGCCAGGTCAAACTCATAGCCCTCGGCCTTGAGCAATTTGCCCGCCGACATGGCCTGGGACACACCGGTCGGCGTGAGGTCCACATCGGTCCAGCCAGTGAAGCGGTTTTCGAGGTTCCAGGTGGATTCACCATGGCGAATCAAAACGAGCTTGTACATGAGTTCCCTAGGAAAGGCGGGTCAAAATCAAGCATTCTAAAATTACGCTGTTCGCCAACCCAAGGAATCTTTGTGAAATTCATTATCGACAACTGGTATCTCTTCATCGTGGCACTGGCTTCGGGCAGCATGTTGCTGTGGCCGGTCCTCAAGAATGCCAGTGGCGGATCGCTGACGCCCGCGCGGGCCGTGCAGCTGATCAACCGTGAAAAAGCCGTGGTCATCGACGTGTGCGAGACCGAAGAATTCGCCACGGGCCACGTGACCGGTGCCAAAAACGTGCCTTTGGGCCAGCTGGAAGAACGCCTGCCCTCCGTGGTCAAAAACAAAGCCCTGCCGTTGGTGCTGGTCTGCGCCAGCGGCGCCCGCGCCAACCGCGCTGTGGGCATTGCCAAAAAGCTGGGCTACGACAACGCCCAGGCCATGGCCGGTGGCCTCAAAGCCTGGCGCGAAGCCAGCCTGCCAGTGGAAAAGGCGTAAACCGCCCCCACGTACCTTGGCTACACGGCAATTTGCCCCTTTTTGACCCCGTTGCTTCCAGGAGGATCGCCATGCAACCCGTGAAGATGTACACCACCGCTGTCTGCCCCTACTGCATCCGGGCCAAGCAGATCCTCAAGTCCAAGGGCGTGGAGCAGATCGAAGAGATCCGCATCGACACCGATCCGGTCGCCCGCACCCACATGATGGAGACCACAGGCCGCCGCACGGTGCCGCAGATCTACATCGGTGACACCCATGTGGGCGGCCACGATGACTTGGTAGCGCTGGACAGTCGCGGCGAGCTGATGCCCCTGCTGGGCGCTGCCTGACCCCCATCACAGGCGCTGCATAATGCAGCCCCATGTGCCCGCTGCGGGAGCTGCTCCCCGGCGGGTTTCGTTTTGCTGAAACCCCGTTTGCAAAGAGACTTTTCAACCATGGCCGACCAAGAAAACCCCGTGTTCCAGATCCAACGTGTCTACCTGAAAGACATGTCGCTGGAGCAACCCAACTCGCCCGGCATCCTGCTTGAGCAAGAGCAGCCCAGCGTGGACATCCAGTTGGGTGTGGAAGCCACGCCCGTGGCCGAAGGCATTTACGAAGTCGCCGTGACTGCCACGGTGCAGACCAAGATCCAGGACAAGACCGTGTTCCTGGTCGAAGTCAAGCAAGCGGGCATCTTTGAAATCCGCAACGTGCCTGAAGACCAGATGGGCCCCATCATGGGCATCGCCTGCCCACAGATCGTGTACCCGTACCTGCGTGGCAACGTGGCCGACCTGATCAACCGCGCTGGTTTCCCACCCGTGCACCTGACGGAAATCAACTTCCAGGCCATGTACGAACAGCAGCAAGCCCAAGCGGCTGGCGCGCCCTCGTCCATCCTGACGCAGTGAAGTAAGAGTACGCCCCCTGAGTCGCTTCGCGCCTTCCCCCTCTCTCTACGCGCTGCGCGCTATGGGAGGGGGACGCAGCCAGCGGCCTGGCGAAGCCAGTTCCGCGGCTACCTCGCTCCGGCCGCGCCAGGTCCATAGGCAGCGAGAAGGGATTAGCGCAGTTCGCCCTCAAATTTCAACATGTTTTAGGCCTCTAGCGCTTGATGGATAAGCGCTGATAGCTATGAAAATCATAGTATTAGGTGCCGGTGCCTGGGGCTCGGCGCTCGCCATGAGCGCAGCCCAGCACCCTGTCGGCCACGCGGTCACGCTGTGGGCGCGCGATGCGGCCCAAGCGGGGAGCATGCGTGCTGAGCGCCAGAACCCGCGTTATCTGCCGGGCATTGCCTTTCCCACGTCTCTGGCCGTCGCCGATGGCGACCTGGGTGTTCTGCTGCCCGGGGCCGACCTTGTCATCGTTGCCACGCCCATGGCCGCTTTGCGCAGCATGCTGCAGGCGCTGCGCGGTTGCACGGCGCCCGTGGCCTGGCTGTGCAAGGGTTTTGAGGCGGTACCCGCCGGAGAATCTGAGTCTTTTGGGCTGCTAGCGCATGAGGTGCAAGCGCTGGTAGCTCCTGAACTGATAGCAGGCGTCTTCAGCGGCCCCAGCTTTGCCCAAGAAGTGGCCCTGGGCCAGCCCACCGCGCTGGTGGCCGCCAGCGCCCATGCCCAAGTGCGCGATGCGCTGGTCAGCGCTTTTCACAGCCCCAGCGTGCGGGTGTACGCCAACGAGGACATCGTGGGGGTGGAGGTGGGCGGTGCAGTGAAGAACGTGCTGGCCATTGCCACCGGCCTGTGTGATGGCTTGGCGCTGGGGCTCAACGCCCGGGCGGCCCTCATCACCCGCGGGTTGGCCGAAATCACACGCCTGGGGCTGGCGCTGGGCGCGCGGCCGGACACCTTCATGGGCCTGTCAGGCCTGGGAGATTTGGTGCTGACGGCCACCGGAGACCTGTCGCGCAACCGGCGCGTGGGCATGTTGTTGGCAGAAGGCAAAAGTCTGCAGCAAGCTGTCGAATCGTTGGGACACGTGGCCGAAGGCGTCTACAGCGCCCGCACCGTGGCGCAACGTGCGCAGTTGCTGGGGGTGGACATGCCCATCACCCGTGCGGTGGTGGCCTTGCTGGATGGCCAGCTCACGCCCCCAAATGCCGTGGCGTTGCTGATGGGCCGGGAGCCCGCGTCAGAGCTGATTTAGCCCGCCCCCGCATCGTTCACGGCGAGACAGGCACAAAAAAGCCGCAGAGTGTTTCCCTCGAAGGGAACACTCTGCGGCTTTTTTGAGTTGCCGCGGGATCAAAACACGCCGAACAGCATCAGCAACAGAACAACAGAAAGTGGGACGCCGAGTAGCCAAGCAATGATGGGCATGGTGATCTCCTGAAAGGGGTTGAAGTGGATAAGTGATTTCACTGTATCGCCCCGCTTTTCCCGCCCGTGTGCGCCAGTGTTGCGCCTGACCGTAGGCGTGTACCTACCGGATGTCGGAGCGCAACCCGCAACCGACACCCGCTGCCCACAACCTCAAAGCCCCAGTTCCAGCGCCAGCAGTTCGTCCACCGTCTGGCGGCGGCGGATCAGCCGGGCCTGGCCGCCATCCACCAGCACCTCGGCGATCAGCGGGCGCGAGTTGTAGTTGGACGACATCGACGCGCCGTACGCGCCCGTGTCTTGGATGACGAGCAGATCGCCCACCTCGGCTGCAGGCAGGTCGCGCGGCAGCACCACGCCGCCATCGCCCTGCGTGAACACGTCGCCGGATTCACACAGCGGACCCGCCACCACCGTGGGGCGCTCGGCCTTTGTCGCGCCGTCGCGGCGCAGCACACTCATGGCGTGGTAGCTGCCGTACATGGACGGGCGCATGAGTTCGTTGAATCCCGTGTCCACCAGCACAAAGTGGTTGTTGCCCGCGTTTTTGGTGGCGCGCACCTCCCCCAGCAACACACCCGATTCGGCCACCAGAAACCGGCCCGGCTCGATCTCCAGGCCCAGTTGGTGGCCCACCACCGCCTCGGCCTGCTGCCGTGCGGCGTCCCACAGGCCGTAGTAATGCTGGGTGTCAATGACGGGATCGCCTGCGCGGTACGGAATGGACAGCCCGCCCCCGGCAGAAATGGCGTGCAGATCGTGCCCCGCCGCGTGTGCCGTGCGGACCAGGTTGACCATGGCGCCACACACCTCGGCCAGGTGGCTGTAGTCCACGCCCGAGCCAATGTGCATGTGCAGCCCCACCAGCTTCAAACCATGCTGCGCGATGGCGGCCAGCGCGGCGGGCAGGTCGGTGTGCCAGATGCCGTGTTTGCTGTGCTCGCCGCCCGTGTTGGTCTTGTTGCTGTGGCCGTGGCCAAAGCCGGGGTTGATGCGCAGCCACACGCTGTGGCCGGGCGACCGCGCGCCCAGCTGGTGCAGCATGTCGATGGAGCCCGCGTTGACGGGCACGCCCTGCTCCACCACGCAGTCCAGCGTGTCGGCATCGAACAGGTCGGCCGTGAACACGATTTCCGAAGGCCCTTCCACGCCTTTACCGGCCTTGTAGCCCGCCGCCAGCGCCCGCAGGATTTCGCCGCGCGACACCGCATCCACCTTCACGCTCTGCTCGCGCATGAGCTTGAGGATGTGGATGTTGGAACAGGCCTTCTGCGCAAAACGGACGGTGTCAAAGTTGGACACCTGCGCAATGCGCTGGCGGATGGTGGCGGCGTCATACACCCACAGCGGGGTGCCAAACTGGTCGGCCAGGGACCACAGCTGGGCGGGGGAAAAGGGGTTGGACATAAAGGCTCCGGAGGCACAAACAGGATGGAAGCCCGGATGATGCCCCGGCCGATGTATTTGGTCGAATGCTTTTATTTCCATCACCCATTCAGTATGGATATGCTGCGTGCATGACTGGCACGACTGAACCCCCCATGGCACACCGCATCACCCACCGGCACATCGAGGTGTTCCG
>NZ_JBKBTV010000006.1:0-124845 GCF_046291265.1 Acidovorax sp.
GGTGGCCATGAAGGCCGCCACCGACAACGCCGGCAGCGTCATTGGCGAGTTGAAGCTGGTCTACAACAAGACGCGCCAGGCAGCGATCACGAAAGAACTTTCGGAAATCGTGGCTGGCGCCGCTGCTGTGTAAGCAGCTCAACCAACATCTAAATTGGAGCGAGAAAAATGGCTCAAGAGAATTCCCAAGTGAACGCAGGCGTTCAGGGCAAGATTGTTCAATGTATCGGCGCGGTGGTGGACGTTGAGTTCCCACGCGACCAGATGCCCAAGATTTACGACGCTCTGAAGCTCGAAGGTTCGACCCTGACCCTGGAAGTGCAACAGCAGCTGGGCGACGGCGTGGTGCGTACCATCGCGCTGGGTTCGTCCGACGGCCTGCGCCGCGGCATCATGGTGACCAACACCGGCAACGCCATCACCGTGCCCGTGGGCAAGGCGACGCTGGGCCGCATCATGGACGTGCTGGGCGCGCCCATCGACGAGCGTGGTCCCGTGAGCCAGGAACTGACGGCATCGATTCACCGCAAGGCCCCTGCGTACGACGAACTGTCGCCATCGCAAGAGTTGCTGGAAACCGGCATCAAGGTGATCGACTTGGTCTGCCCGTTCGCCAAGGGCGGCAAGGTGGGTCTGTTCGGTGGCGCCGGTGTTGGCAAGACCGTGAACATGATGGAACTCATCAACAACATCGCCAAGGCCCACTCGGGTCTGTCGGTGTTCGCAGGGGTGGGCGAGCGTACCCGCGAAGGGAACGACTTTTACCATGAAATGGCCGATTCCGGCGTGGTGAACCTGGAGAAGCTCGAAGAGTCGAAGGTCGCCATGGTCTACGGCCAGATGAATGAGCCCCCAGGCAACCGTCTGCGCGTCGCGCTGACCGGTCTGACCATCGCGGAATCCTTCCGTGACGAAGGCCGTGATGTGCTGTTCTTCGTGGACAACATCTACCGCTACACGCTGGCCGGTACCGAAGTGTCCGCTCTGCTGGGCCGTATGCCTTCCGCCGTGGGCTACCAGCCTACGCTGGCCGAAGAAATGGGCCGTCTGCAAGAGCGCATCACCTCGACCAAGGTCGGTTCGATCACTTCCATCCAGGCCGTTTACGTGCCTGCCGATGACTTGACCGACCCATCGCCTGCCACGACCTTCGCTCACTTGGATTCCACCGTGGTGCTGTCCCGTGACATCGCTTCGCTGGGTATCTACCCTGCCGTGGATCCTCTGGACTCCACCAGCCGCCAGCTGGACCCGAACGTCGTGGGCGAAGACCACTACGCCACGGCACGCGCGGTGCAAGGCACGCTGCAGCGCTACAAGGAACTGCGCGACATCATCGCCATTCTGGGCATGGACGAACTGGCTCCTGACGACAAGCTGGCCGTGGCCCGCGCGCGCAAGATCCAGCGTTTCCTGTCGCAGCCTTTCCACGTGGCCGAAGTGTTCACGGGTTCGCCAGGCAAGTACGTTCCTCTGTCGGAAACCATCCGTGGTTTCAAGATGATCGTGGCCGGCGAGTGCGATCACCTGCCAGAACAGGCGTTCTACATGGTCGGTACCATCGACGAAGCCTTCGAAAAGGCCAAGAAGGTGGCCTGATTGCCCGATGGCTGAGTCGCCCTTAAAAGCGGCCCGGCCTTCATGCGCAATCAAGCAAACCCTCTTTCCCTAGGAGCAATGATGAACACCATCCACGTTGATGTGGTCAGTGCCGAAGAGTCCATCTTCTCCGGTGAAGCACGCTTTGTCGCGTTGCCGGGCGAGTCTGGCGAACTGGGCATCTTTCCCCGCCACACCCCGCTGATCACCCGCATCAAGCCGGGCTCGGTGCGCATCGAAATGGCCGACGGCAGCGAAGAGTTCGTGTTCGTGGCCGGTGGCATTCTGGAAGTGCAACCCAACTGCGTGACCGTGCTGTCCGACACCGCCATCCGCGGCAAGGACCTGGACGACGAGAAGGCCAACGCCGCCAAGGCATCGGCCGAAGAAGCGCTCAAGAACGCCAAGAGCGAGATTGATTTGGCCCGCGCCCAGTCTGAGCTGACAGTGATGGCTGCCCAGATTGCCGCGCTGCGCAAGTTCCGTCAAAAGAAGTGATCCGATGTCCGCGTGTGCGCGGACCCGGTATCAGCGAAAAACCCGGCAATGCCGGGTTTTTTTATGCCTGCCTGACCTGCGGTGCGGTCGTTGCAGTCCACGGCGATTGCACCTTTCAGTCGACGCTTGAGCGGACCCTGGGCGTTGGTTCTGTAAAACGCAGTTGCACTCCGCCCCATGATACGGTGACCGCCGTGCCCGTGTCCATTTCCAGCAGTTGACGGCTGTTCAGAAAGCTCCGAGCAACGTCCAGCGAGCGCACCGCCAACGTCAGCGATTCGATTCGCAAATGCTGAGCAGGAGAAAGCGACAGGGTGATCTCAGGAGTTAGCTGTATCGGATGACCCGTTGAACCAGTGAGGGCCTGCGATTGGCGCAGGTGTTCTTTCAGGCTGGGCGTCCCCATGTGGATGGTTTGTAACCCCAACAGTCCGAGTGGCCCGCCGCCATGAGCCTGCAACTCGGTGCCAAGCTGCGAACGGCGCTGCACCGGTGTGACGGGCTCCTTCCATGGGTAGATGGTCGCAAAGGGGCTCCACTCGCACAAGAACACACAACAGCTCGGCGCGGACAGGTCGAGCAGAACGGAATTGGTGAAGTTGGTGACTTGTACGCCACTGGGGTTGGTGCTTTCGAAAGCGCGGGCGGGTTTGCAGGTGATGCCGGATGCGGTGATGTGCTCTATGGCGTGGGCCAGTGGCAGTGCGGGTTCCAGCGCGAAGCCGTGGAAAAGCGGAGGCCGCGCGTGATTCGGCAGATCCGCGTTGGAGGCCGCCGCCCACAGTTCTAGGTCCGTGTTGCCCACGTGGACCCAGCCGTAGGTCGCGAACTCTGTGCGCTGCAGCGGCCACGCCACGGGCAGCGCCAAGGTGCGGGTGAACAGCTCGAACAAGGGCTCTACCGCGTGTGCGTGTAAGCGCAACATCACGTGGTCGATGGATCGATAGGCTCGCATTGCGTACTGGGTGGTGTGTTCGGGTCCATTGTGCTTTGCTTGTGTGCGCTTGCCGGCGATTGCTGCAGGCGTTAAAAAAGGCCGAGGCCCCTCGCGGGGCCTCGGCCTTTATGCATTTGCAATCCAGAGTCTGCGCCGCAGCACAGACCAGGCGAATTACAGCGAGCCGATTTCGCCCGAAGAGATTTTGCCAGTGCGCAGCGCGTCAACCGCCTGGGCATTCACAGCACCGCGGTCAGCCGTGGAGGTGTAGACCAGGGCACGCGAACCCACCGGGATGGCACCACTGGTTTGCGACACGGTGGAGGCTTCCGCCATCACTTCAGCGCGGGTGCGGCTGGTTTCGAACTTGGTGGCGAACTGCGAAGCGTCGGCTTCGTCAGCTTGGGCGCCGAAGGCAGTGAAAGCAGCTACAGCGGCGAGGGAGATGAAACGTGCGGTCTTGTTCATGGTGAAACTCCTGAAGGGTTCAAAAAATGGGGGGCAGTGAAACGGGGCGACTCAAACGGAGCGGCCACTTACATGGAGCCGATTTCGCCAGAAGGAATCTGGCCGGTGCGCAGCGCTTCAGCCGCCTGGGCACGCACCGCAGCACGGACGGCCGTCGACTTGTAAGTCACCACACGCGAACCTGCGGGCTCAATGGAGCGGGTCTGAGCGACGGTGGCGGCTTCGGCTTGCACTTCGGCGCGGGTGCGGTTGGTTTCAAACTTGGTGGCAAATTGCGAAGCATCGGCTTCGTCAGCCTGGGCGCCAAAAGAAGCGAAAGCGGCAACAGCGGCGATGGAGAGGAAACGTGCGGTGGTGTTCATGGTGTTCATCCTAAAAAAGTAGACAAGCAAAACGGCTCAAATCAACTGGGGAGGAGCGAGATCAAAACCTGCTGCTCCAACCCGGGTTCGGTGAGTCGCCTTAGCGGGTTCGGCTCATCGATGGGTTGAACTGTACGCCGTTGATGGTCAAAGAAAAACCACCGGGTCGCAAACTAACTGTTCCAGTTTTGGAAATAATGGCGCGGGAACTTTTCAGGGTTTACCCGTGACTGACTTCTGGTGCGAAGAAAAACGCAGGGAAAATAGCCGGTTCTCCACATAAACCCTTGCGGGTTTTCAGGACAATGACAGGCTGATGAAAAGAGCAAAAGCCACGTTCTAAGCCTTCGCAATGCGTCCTTGCGGGCTGGATCTTGTCAGTGCACTGGATCGCATTCGGAGAATTTTCAGCACTATTTTCTGGATCGCCATCCAAGATGCAGACGGGGTGCAACGTCCCCTTGATCAGTGTCAAATCAATGCACACCGATAAATACGTTGTGTCAGTGGGCCGCAAGCTCAAGCTCTATAGTTCAAGGTAACTTTTTGTGTTCCTTGCATGACAGATTCCTCTGCCCCAGACGGCATCGACACTGCCGATAGCCCCCATTACCTGCGCGCTCTGACCGACATGGCAGACCAGCGGGCCGTCGTGGCTGGGGCCGCCATCTACACCGACAACGGCATCAAGCTGGTAGAGAAGGGCGCCCGCATCGACAGCCGCCTGTACGACCGACTGGTGCAGCACAAGCTGCGCGAGCCCATTGACCGCCATCTGTCCATCGAAAACCCGGTGGATGTGCCCGCCTTGTTGTCTGCCGCGCAGACACTGACCGAGCAGGATGCGCTCCTCAGCATGCTGGCAGAGGCCCTGGGGTCGGCCGCGCGCCTGTTGGCGCCTCTGCGCTCGCTGCCGTTGCCCGCCTCCATGGCGTGCAAGCTCACGGTGATGCGCGATCAGCGGCCCCAACTCTTTCAGCACAGCCTGCAGATGATGACCGTGGCCGTGTTTCTGGGCATCAAAAGTGGGCTGTCTGAGCGCGACTGCGGCACCCTGGCTGCAGCGGCCTTGCTGCACGATCTGGGCGTGCTGCACATGGACCCTGCCTGGGACGATCCGGAGAACAAAGTGGTGGGCGTGCAGCGCAAACACCTGGTGGCCCATCCCATCTCGGCCATGTTGATGATCCGCGATACCCAGGCGTACCCGCGGTCGGCCGAAGTGGCCGTGCTGGAACACCACGAGCGCATGGACGGCAGTGGTTACCCGCGTGCCCTGGCTGGTGCCGACATCACCCCCATGGGACGCATCTTGCTGTTGGCGGAGGTCGTGGCTGCGTTCTATGAAAAGTACGACGACATGCCCGCGCAGCGCCTGTCGCTGGTGCTGCGGCTCAACCACCGCAAATTCCCATCGACCCTGGTGGCCTTCATCCTGCCTCTGCTGCAGGAAGAAGTGGCCCGCGAATCCGCGCTGATGCCCCTGGGCAACGATGCCACGCGCCAGATCGATTTGCTGGCTGAAGCGTTTAGCTACTGGGAGCAACTCAAGGCGGCCCTGCCTGACGGAGTGGCTGCCAAAGCCCCGACAGGCAGCGCTTTTGCGTTTGCGGATGCGCGCTTGCTGGCATTGCAAAAAGCCCTGGTGGAAGCCGGATCACACCCCCAGCAACAGAGTGAGCTGATGGCGCAACTGCAGGGCGACGCCATTGGCATGGCTGAAGTCGCGCTGGTGGGGCGCGAGGCTTTATGGCAACTGCAAACCATCCTGAACGCCAGCCATCGCCGCTGGCCCCAGCTGGCAGAGCGTGCAACGCCGGACGATGCGGCAGTGGCCGATTGGTGCGACTGGGCTGTGCGCAGGTTGTAGAACGCGTTTTCCAATGATCGACCACACCGGCTTCATGTCACCCGCGTTGCGCTGAGCAGGCGGTTTTATGTGGCCGTGTTGTCCACGCTGGGTTATGGGTTGCGCCTGAACCTCGAAACCGCGGTGGGTTTTGGCGCGCCTCACTGTCAACCGACAGTTGCTTTGTGCGCTTCGCCAGCGACGCTGGTTCCAAAACCTCCACCATAAAAAAAGTCTTGCCCGGCAGGCGCCATTATGCGTCAAAATACTGGTTATATTAACAGTGTTTGTGTTTTCTAGCCACCCCTCACCACCATGCCCGCGCTACGCCCCTCTCTGCGGGTTGCGTTCGACCTGCCGTCCGCCGTACCCGGTGTCTGGCATGCGGACGCCCTGGGTGCGGGCCAGCAACAGGTGCTGCCCACGGGGTCTGCGGCGCTAGATACCCAACTGCCTGGCGGGGGCTGGCCGGTGGGGGCGCTGAGCGAGGTCCTTCAACCCACAGCGGGTCTGCACGAATGGCAATTGGTACTGCCCGCGCTGGCGCAGGCCACAGCCCGCCGTACGGGTGCCGTGGTGGTGGTGGCTCCGCCGTGCGAGCCCTTTGGCCCGGCGCTGCAGGCGCAGGGCCTGTTGGCCGGGCGGATGTGCCTGGTGCGGGCCGATTCCGCTACTGCTGCGTTGTGGGCGGCCGAGCAGGCGCTGCGCTGTCGCGATGTACTGGCCGTGATGGCCTGGCTGCCGCAGGCGCAGCCCGCGGCCTTGCGCAGGCTGCAACTGGCGGCGGCGCAGCAAGAGCAGTTGCTTTGGGTGTTTCGCCCTGCCCATGTGGCGCCGCAGGCGTCGCCCGCCTTGTTGCGGCTGCTAGTGCAGGGGCTGGCCTTGCCGGGGGATGCCACCGCATCGCCCGGCATGCAGGTGCAGATCCTCAAGCGCCGGGGGCCGCCCTTGGCGCAGGGGCTGGATCTGCCGGGCTGCCATCCGCTGCTGGCTCAGGTGCTGACCGCACAGGCCAAACGCCGACGTGCCGCGCAGGAGGTGGCCAGCGTTGGGGTGGCAGGCCGCGCTGCGGTGGCGGGTCAGCGATTGGAGGCGCTGCCTATGCGCTCGTCATTAGGGGCTCTGGCGTCGTTGGTGTTGCAGAGCGCAGGGCCAGAGGGGAGGGGGCATGCACTGGATCGCGCTGCCATTGCCCTGGTGCGATGAGGCGGCATCGGCGCCATCTGCAGGGGCGGTGCCCACCGCTGTGGCTGGCTGGTGGGCGCTGCGCTTTACCCCGCGCGTGGCGCTGGTGGATGGCGAGGCCGTGCTGCTGGAGGTGTCCACCACCGAGCGGCTGTGGGGCGGGCGCGAAGCGCTGATGGCGCAGGTACTGCAGGCCTGGGCCGAGGCCTCTGCCCAGTGTGTGGCCGCCCCAGCCATAACGACAACAACAGCGACAACGGCGACTGGACGCGTTGGGCAGAGTGCCCACGCAGGGCCTGCTTTGTATGAACCACCGCTTTGCGCACCACCCGTCTGGGGCTGCGGCCCCACGGCACTGGTGGCCCAGGCCGGGTTGCGCATGGCGCTGGCAGGGCGCAAGCCCGCAGTGCAGAAGCTGGATAACTGGCCCTTGCACACGCTGACCGCCTTGCGCCCGCATGTGCCCAGCCTGGAGCGCATGGGCTGCCGCACCTGGGGCGCGCTGCGGGCGTTGCCGCGTGCCGGGGTGGCGCGGCGTTTGGGGGCCGGAGTGCTGCGGGTGCTGGACCAGGCCTATGGCGATGCCCCCGAGGCCCATGCCTGGCTGGAGCTGCCCGAACAGTTTGAGTTGACCGCCGAGCTGCCCGCCCTGGCCGAGTCGGCCGATGCCCTGCTGTGGAGCGCCAGCCGCTGCCTGATAGCCCTGCAAAGCTGGCTGCAGGCGCGCCAGCAAGGCGTGCTGGCGATGGAGCTGTCCTGGCGCCACGACCTGCGGCGCATCGACGGGGTGGCCATTGCGCCCACGCGGGCCCTGCCGGTGCGCACTGCCCAGGCCACCCACGACATGGCACACCTGCGGCGGCTGTTGGCTGAAAACCTGGCGCGCACCACGCTGGCCGCACCAGCCAACCAGATCACGCTGCGCCTGCTCGAATCGGCCCCGCTGCCGCACCGCAGTGCCAGCCTGCTGCCGCCAGGAGATTGGGGTGATAGGCGCAGTGACGCCGCTGGCGCGCCGGGCGAAGCCCTGCACCAGTTGCTGGAGCGCCTGTCGGCCCGCCTGGGCGCCGACCATGTGCTGGCGCCCGTGCTGCAGGCTGACCACCGCCCTGAACGCATGCAGCAGTGGCGCCCGGCGGCCGAGGTGCTGGGGCGCGCCTGTACTGCCCCCAGCAGTTCAACCCCTGCCACCGCATCCGGCCCGAACGCCCCCGATGCCACGCTGTGGCCCACCTGGCTGTTGCGCCCGCCCCGGCGGCTGGCGGTGCAGGGCAACCGCCCTTGTCACCATGGTTTGCTGCGCCTGCTGGCGGGGCCGCACCGGTTTGAGGCAGGCTGGTGGTCAGCCGCCGACGAGGGTGGCGATGGCGCCAACCCCCTATCCCATCCCTCCCATCCCTCCACGGCCTGCACCGGCCTGGCCCTGCGCGACTACTTTGTGGCGCACAACGATGTGGTGGGCTTGGTGTGGGTGTTTCGCGAACGGCTGGCGCCGCATGCGGGTGGACAGAGTCATGACCCCCTTCATGGCCAGACTCATGGCCAGACGGCGGCACCGTCCCAGCGCTGGTTCCTGCACGGTATTTTTGGGTGATGTGATGGCGCCTGTATCCCGCATACCCCATCCACCCCGCAACACCCTGGCACCTGCCATGCAGCCAGCGCTGCCCTCGTCGCCTTCGTCTCCTTCGCCGCCGCCTTTACCGGGGTATGCCGAGCTGCATTGCCTGTCCAACTTCAGCTTTCAGCGCGGCGCATCACACCCGCAAGAACTGGTGGCGCGCGCTGCAGAACTGGGCTACCAGGCCCTGGCGCTCACCGATGAATGTTCGGTGGCGGGCGTGGTGCGCGCCTGGGAGGCCGCCAAGGAATGTGGCCTGCACCTCATCGTGGGCAGTGAGTTTTTGTGGGGTGACGACTTGCGGCTGGTGGCCCTGGCGCGCGATGCCGAGGGCTGGGGCAACCTGTGCGAGTTCATCACCACTGCCCGCGCGGCCGCACCCAAGGGGCAGTACCACGTGGGCCCGCGCAGCCCCTGGGGATTGCTGCAAGGGTGCGAGCTGCTGCTGGCCCCGATCCGGCAACAGTTTGATGATTCTAATTTGATAGCTATAAGCGCTTGTATATCAAGCGCTAGAGGCCAATTTGACTCAAATTTTGATGGCCACATCTGGTTGGCGGTCGAACTGCACCTGGCCCCGGACGACAGCCTGTGGCTGGCGACTTTGCAACGTGTGGGGGCTGAACTGGGCTTGCCGCTGGTGGCAGCCGGTGATGTGCACATGCACGCTCGCTCACGCAAGCCGCTGCAGGACGTGATCACCGCCGTGCAGCTGGGGCGCAACGTGGCCGAGTGCGGCTTTGCGCTGCAGCCCAATGCCGAACGCCACCTGCGCCAGCGTGTGCGGCTGGCCGGCATCTACCCGCCCGATCTGCTGGCCGCCACGATCACGGTGGCGGGGCGCTGCACTTTCAACCTGAAGGAGATCACGTACCAATACCCGCTGGAGACGGTGCCCGAAGGCATGACGCCTGCGCAAGCGCTGGCCTGGCTGGTGCAGGTGGGCGTGCAGGGCGCATACCCACTGGGCGCGCCCGAGAAGGTGCAGGCGCAGATCCGCAAAGAGCTGGACCTGATTGCGCACTGCCAGTACGAGATGTACTTCCTCACGGTGCATGACATCGTGCGCTACGCACGCAGCGAGGGCATCCTGTGCCAGGGCCGCGGGTCAGCTGCCAATTCGGTGGTCTGCTACATGCTGGGCATCACCGCCGTTCCGCCTGAAAACTCACACCTGCTGTTCGAGCGTTTCATCAGCAAAGAGCGCAAGGAGCCACCCGACATCGACGTGGACTTTGAGCACGACCGGCGCGAAGAGGTCATCCAGTACATCTACGACAAATACGGCCGCGACCGCGCCGCCATTGCCGCCGTGGTCACCACCTACCGCACCCGCAGTGCCCTGCGCGATGTGGGCAAGGCCCTGGGCGTGGCGCCCGTGCTGGTCGATGCGTTTGCCAAAGACCACCACTGGTTTGACGAGGAGATCGCGACCGACCGGCTGCAGGAGCTGGCCCACACCGTGGGCGCGCCGCTGCACCGCCACACCGCCCAACTGTGGCTGGAGCTGGCGGCGGACTTGAAAGGTTTTCCGCGCCACCTGAGCCAGCATGTGGGCGGCTTTGTGCTCACGCAGGGCAAGCTCACACGGCTGGTGCCGGTGGAGCCCGCCAGCATGGACAAGCGCTCCATCATCCAGTGGGACAAAGACGACCTGGATGCCATGGGCCTGCTCAAGGTCGATGTGCTGGCGCTGGGCATGCTCAGCGCGCTGCGCCGCTGCCTGAACCTGCGTGCGGTCTTGCGCGGCGAGCGCTGGGGACTCAAGGAGATTCCCCATGAAGACCCAGCCACCTACGACATGATCTGCGCGGCCGACACGGTGGGCGTGTTCCAGATCGAGAGCCGCGCGCAGATGAGCATGCTGCCGCGCCTGCAGCCGCGCGAGTTCTATGACCTGGTGGTGGAGGTGGCCATCGTGAGGCCCGGGCCGATTCAGGGCGGCATGGTGCACCCGTATCTGAAGGCGCGCGAACTCAGGCGGCAACTGAAGCTTGCAGGCAACAACCATCCGTTTCCCCTGGAGCACCCGCGGTTGCGTGAGGCGCTTGAACGCACGCTGGGCGTGCCGATTTTTCAGGAACAGGTGATGCAGATCGCCATGGTGGCAGCCGGGTTCTCGGCGGGCATGGCGGACGACCTGCGCCGGTCGATGGCGGCCTGGAAGCGCAAGGGCGGCGTGCACCGGTTTGAAGAACCCCTCAAGCAGGGCATGGAACTCAATGGCTATCCGGCAGAGTTTGCCGACCGCATCTTTCAGCAGATGCTTGGTTTCGGTGAATACGGCTTTCCGGAAAGCCACGCCCACAGCTTTGCCTTGCTGGCCTATGCCAGCAGCTGGCTCAAATGCCACGAGCCCGCGTGTTTCCTGGCCGCGCTGCTCAACTCGCTGCCCATGGGCTTTTACACCGCCTCGCAACTGGTGCAGGACGCGCGCCGCCACGGTGTGCGCGTGCTGCCCATCGACGTGACCGAGAGCGACATCGACTGCACGCTGGAGGGCACGCCAGAGCCGCTGCGCCCTGCGCGTGGACTGGGCACGCCGCCACTGCCGCAGCCCGCCGTGCGCCTGGGCCTGAGGCTGGTGGGCAGTCTGCACAAAGATGCTGCCGAACGCCTGATCGCAGCCCGCGCCACAGGCCCCGCCTTTGCCAACACCGAAGACCTGGCCCTGCGCGCACAGCTGAGCCAGCAAGACCTGCAGGCCCTGGCCGCAGCCGATGCACTGGCCGGCCTGTCTGGCCACCGGCGCCAGCAGATGTGGGATGCGGCCGCGCAGCACAGCGCGCCGCCCTTGTTGCGCGACGTGCCCGTGCACGAAGCGCCCCTGCAGTTGCCGGAGGCGCCCGAGGGCGAAGAGATCCTGTTTGATTACGCCGCCACCGGCCTCACGCTGCGCCGCCACCCGCTGGCCCTGCTGCGCCCCCGCCTGGACCGCTGGCGCCTGCAGACCGCGCTGCAACTTAACAACATACCCAACGGCCGCAAGGTGCGGGCCTGCGGCATCGTCACCGTGCGCCAGCGCCCCGGCACGGCCAAAGGGACGATGTTTGTCACGCTGGAAGACGAGACCGGCCCCGTCAACGTGATCGTGTGGCCTGCACTGGTCGACACCTGGCGCAATGCGCTGCTGCGCTCGCAACTGTTGGCGGTGGAAGGCCTGTGGCAGTGCAGCGTGCCGGAAGGGGGAGGAGGTGCGCCGTTGTCCGGTGCTGCATCATCACAGACGGGGTCCGCCGCTCCCATGGTCGTGCGCCATCTGGTGGCCCAGCGGTTCAAGGACCTGACCCCGCTGCTGGGGCGCATGGCCCAGGCGCTGCAGGGGAGCCGGGATTTTCATTGATACCGGTTTGCATTCAAAAACAAAAATCCGTTCACGCTGAGCCCTTCGACAGGCTCAGGAAAGGCTTTGGAAGCGCTGCGCGAGGCTTCGACAAGCTCAGCCCGAACGGTTTTGATGGATCGAACGCGAATCCATCTTCCATCCGTATGAAGGGTGCTGGATGGCGTGAGGTTGGCCTAGAAGGGGCTGCGCCCAGCCCGCTTCATTCCCGCAGATAAACGTTCGGGTCGATGAAAAACGCCTTCTTGTAGCCCTGTGTGGCGCCATCCATCTTCCACGGTGCAGGCAGCAACCGCACGATGGAATAGTGCAGGTGTGGCGGCTTGCCCTGCGCATTGCCGCTGGCGCCCAGCGTGCCGATGCGGCCGCCTGAGGCCACGGGGGCCAGGGCGTGGGTGTCAATGGCATCAAGGTGCGCAAAGTAGTGCAGCCGCCAGCGGGGCCCCAACACCAGCACCACCTTGCCGCCCTTGGCCAGCTCGCCCGCAAAGAGCACGATGCCGTCCGTGGTGCTGAGCACCGCCGTTCCCGCCTTGCCAAAGATGTCGATGCCCTTGTGCACCCCCGAGCTGCCCCAGGGCTCAAACCAGAACGACCGCGCGTTCCAGTCCGTGGTCGACGCCCCGGCTACCGGAATCTTCACCCGCTCAGGCACCACCAAGCCCGCGGCAAGCACCAGCAGCAGGCCAAGGCACAGGGTTTTCAACGGTTTTTTCATGGCGAGCGGAGGCAGATACGGGCGCGGCACAGCGGTGCGCAATCAGAGACGGTGGGCGGCCATGATATTCATCGGCGCACGTACACCCCAGTCACCTGCGGCACCTTTGGAAGCGGTGGTCTGCACCACCGCTTGCCTTGCTACTCCGCTAGCGGCCGGGCACCCGCACAGGTCAGCGCGGCGTGCCCGGTTGGCTGGCGGCGCGCCGCGCGGGTTGAGAGTCCGTACCCGCCGCACCCTTGGCGCCGGATTGCACGGGTTGCCTGCCCAGGTCCAGCAGGGGTTTGCAGTAGGTGTCATCGTCGGCCGCAGGCACCGTGACGGGCAGCAGCGCCAGCGCGGCAGGCGCTACGACGGCGGCCACCACCGCTGCACCCGCGCGCAGCAGCAGCGGACCTGCTTCGACCCCGATGTCTGGGTTGCCAAATGTGCCCTTTACATACAGGGGCGAGCGCAGAGAGAAGAACTTCCACTCCAGCGACTCGGGCTTGATGCGCATGTTCATCTCCTCTGTGCCCAGGTCGATGGTGCCGGTGGCCTCCACGATGGCGTCATCGGTGCTCATCTTGACCACGCGCGCTGTCGCCAGCCCGTTCAGCACCGTGAAGTCCGCCACCGCGCAGCGCAGGTGCACTTCCTTGTCGTCGCCAAACAGGCGGCCCACGATGATGCTGCCCACGTTCAACGCGGCAAGGTCCAGCATCTGCTTGCTCAGCGTGCCTTCGCGCACATACAGCCGCATTTCGCCGGTGCCGTTGCCCAGCAGCCCGCCCAGGCTGTCGCCGGTGCTCTCCAGGGCTACGGCGCCGTCCATGCGGCCCATGCTCTTTTTCATGAGTTCCACCTTGGGGAACAGGGCCGACAGCTGCAGCCCTTGAACGGTGCCGCGTATCTGCGCCTTGAGCGGTGCGGTGCGTCCGTCAATGTGGACCTGGGATTCAATCTGCCCTTGCGCAACGCCAAACGTGAGGGGCGCGAGCTTGAGTTGCGCGTTTTCCATCACGGCGCGCAGGCTCAGGTTCTCCAGCGGCAGGCTCTCGGGGCGAATGATTTGGCGGCCTTTGAACACGATGTCCATGTCCATCGCGTTCCAGCGCTCGGCGGCAAATTTGGCGTCGGGCAGCACTCTGCCCTGGGGATTGCGGCCACGGTTGGTGTTGGAGGGCTTGCTGGTCCCGATAGAAGGGCCCAGGTCAGCCAGGCGCAACTGGTTGGATGTCATGGTGCCCGTCAGCCGCGGGCGCGGTTTGCCCGACGTGTATTTGAGCGAGCCTTGCAGGTCGCTCTCGCCCACCTTGCCGCGGAAATCGGTGTACTCCCACACGGCGCGTTCGGGCTCCAGGCTGCCGGTCAAACGTCCGCGTGTTTTAAAAGCCGGGGTGCTGGGCAGCACCAGCCCCGTCACGTCGTAAAGGTCCGCCATGCTGTCGCCGCGCAGTGCCACGTCAAAGTCCAGCCCAGACAGTGCGCCTGGATTGGCCAGGATGCCCTCGGCCGACAAGGCCACGTTGCCTGCAGACAGTTCAATCTGCAGTGGATAGTCCACCACCTTGTCGCGCAAACTGATCACATGGCCCGCTTGTCCGCTGCCCTGTACCTGGGCTTTGGCGAAACGGCCTTCCAGCTGAAAGCGCAATCCGTAGCGCCCAGGTGCTGCGCGTTCCGCGCCTGCGTTGGGGGCGGACGAGGGGGCGATGGGAGCTGAAGCAGTTTCAGACGCCGAAGCTGCCACCATGGCGGTCGCTGGCGACGCGGCGCGTGCTGCCGCCCCTGTAGCGGCCTGGTCCACGGTGGGTTCGGTGGTTTGCAAGCGCGCCTGCAGATCCAGGTCCTTCACGCCATCGGCATAGGCCAGCAGGCCTTCGCTGATCACTACGCGGTCCACATCAAACGTCCAGCGGCCGCGGGGCGCTTCTTCATCCTTGCGCTTGAAAGTCCAGTTGTTGCTGCCGTCCGCGGTGCGCGCCAGCGCGATCTCGGGGTGCTGCAGTGTCACGGTGTCCACCGCCAGGTGGCGCGCCAACAGCGGCCACAGCTGTATGCTGGCCGTGGCGCGGTCGATGCTCGCCATGGTGGGGCTGTCTGCTTGTGTGGCCGTGGTGGGTGTTCTTGTGTTGTTGTCGGCAGGGTTGCCCGGTTGGTTGGCGTCGTTGCCAGCGTCCTTGTTTTCCTTTGGGGCCGTTTTGCGGCTGGCCTTGTTGCCCTTGCGGTCATCGCCCGCAAAGGGCGGGCTGAAGCCAGCAGGGTTGTCCATCACCAAGCGCTCGGCTTGGACGGTCACACCGGGTATCCAGCGCCTCCAGCCGTCTTCGAGCGGCTGTGGCCATTGCCACGATGCCGAGAGAGACCCCTGCACTTCAAAGCGACGCCCCGTGGCTTCGCTGACTTGGTCATTCACCCAGGGCCGCATGCGGTCCAGCTGCGACATCGCAAGGGTGGCAACCACCAGAAACCCCAGCACCAGCCCCCCCACTGCCAGCAGTGCGATGGACAGAACCTTGCGGACGGTGGCGCTGCGCGATGACTTGTTCTTCAACGGGGACGCGTGCGCGGGTTGTGGGGCCACAGGAGGGGTGGAGGGGGGGGGATGTGTGGGTCTCGGGCATGGCAAACCATGCTAAGCCCGGTCGCGCAGATTCGACGCCAGACAAAGGCGCGCTCGCGACGAGTAACGCGCTTGTCCTACAAAGCGGGGCTGAACCAACGCGGCTCAGCTGGGGCGCCGCGCCGGTCAGTGTGTCAGAGCGCGGAGAACAGTTTTTCGCGCAGCTCGGGCAGGCGGACAAAGCGGTGAAACCCCAGTGTTACCAGATTACCTTTGCGGCATGGGTGGTTGTACCAAGCAGCGCACGGCGGCGGGCCGGACGTCCTATCTGTCACAGGTTTTTGATGGCTTTGGTGCTTGATTTTGAGTTTTTTTGGCCTCTAGCGCTTATCCAATAAGCGCTAGCAGCTATTGTTTTGATAGTCCGCATGTGGCAGCTCCTACAATCTGCACGCCATGCACCATCCCCGTCCTTCTCCGGTTTTGCCCGTGCGCGATGGCGTAAGCGCCAGCTGTGTGGCCCTGCCCGTCCATGGGCAGGGCCACATGCTGGATTTTTTGGTGCAGCGACTGCCGGGGGTGGCGCGCGAAGAATGGGTACGGCGCATGTTGGCGGGTGACGTGGTGGACGAGCGCGGCGACCCCGTGGTGCCTGAGCGGCCGTTTGAAGGCAGTTTGCGCCTGTATTACTACCGCACGCTGCCCACAGAGCCTGTTTTGCCTGGTTCCGAAACGGTGCTGTACCAGGACGATCACCTGGTGGTGGCCGACAAGCCGCACTTCATGCCCGTCACGCCCTCAGGCCGCTATCTGCACAACACGCTGCTGGTGCGCCTCAAGCGCCAGCTGGGCTTGCCAGAGCTTGCGCCTTTGCATCGCATCGACCGCGACACCGCCGGGCTGGTACTGCTGTCGGTGCAGCCACACACGCGGGGCGCCTACCATGCGCTGTTTCGCGACCGCCAGATCACCAAACACTACGACGCCATTGCGCCGTGGCGCGCGGATGTGGCGTTTCCGCGCGACCACATCAGTCGACTGGAAGAAAGCGCACAGTTTTTTCGCATGCACGAAGTTCCCGGCGAGCCCAACAGCCATACGCACATGCACGTGCTGGAGGTGGCGGGGGACTGGGCCCTTTACCGCCTGTCGCCCGTCACCGGCAAACGGCACCAGTTGCGCGTGCACATGGCGGCGCTGGGTCTTGCGCTGCGCAACGATCCGCTTTATCCGGTGGTCAACGACCCCGCCGAGGGCGACTATTCGCGTCCGCTGCAGCTGCTGGCACGGTCATTGGCGTTTGTGGACCCCCTCACGGGCGAACAGCGGGTGTTCGAAAGCAGGCAGCGGCTTCGCGCAGGACATTAGGGTTTTCCACTACTAGCACAAGGCCGACTGCCACAAACGGGGTGTCCCTTGCGCGGCCATGGCCTTGGTGTGGATTTTGTTTTTGCACACAGTTAAGGTAACTTGGTTACCTGATCCGGGCGGAGGGCTCGGAATTGCATAAGAAAACAATATGAACCCCACCACCCCACACCGCTCCGTCGCCTTCAAACTGTCGCTCACGGCGCTGCTCAGCCTGCTGCTTGTGTTGCTCATCACCATGGGCATTGTCAGTGCACTGCTTTGGCAAAACTTTGGACGGCTATCGCGCAGCGATGCCCAACAACACGCGGCCCAGTTGCGCACGCTGGTGCAAACATTTGACGAAACTGCCCAAGACCAGGCCAAGCGCGATTTCACCCTGTTCAAGGCCAATTTCCCGGGCGAATTTTCGCTCAGCGAAGTGCCGGGGGCTGACGGAAAACCCGAGGCCACGCTGGCGTTTCAGGGCGCGGCGCTGAACGGCGATTTTGAAGTGGTGGACCGCTTTTCCAAAGACAGCATGGGTGCTGTGGCCACCATCTTTGCACGCACGGGCGACGACTTCATCCGCGTGACGACCTCACTCAAAAAGCAAGATGGCGACCGCGCCTACAAAACCCTGCTGGACCGCAAACACCCCGCGTACGAGCTGATGAACGAAGGCAAAACCTTCATCGGCCGCGCGAACCTGTTTGGCCGTGAATACATGACGGTGTACGAACCCATCCGCGAAGGCAACCGCACCATCGGCATCCTGTTCATCGGTTCGGACATTAGCCCGATTCTGGGCAAGCTCAACACCGTGATGGCGGGGCAAAAACTGTTTGCGACGGGCGCTGTCTACGCGGTCAATATCTCGGCAGGCCCGGCACGGGGCAGTGTGTTGGGGTTGCCAGGCGCTAACGCGGCACTCAAGGTCGATGAGAAAGTGGACGACGCCAAGGCATGGCTGGCGTCGCTGTCGGGCGTTGAGCAAACCGGTGATTTTGAAACGTCCTGGTCGCCACGCCGCAGCGGCGACGGTGACAACGCCACGCGTTTTGTGGCCGTGGAGCGCTACAAGCCCTGGAGCTGGGCCATCGTGGCCGAGGCACCAGTGTCTGAAATGATGGGCGAAGCGCGTGGCGTGCTCACCTGGCTGTGGCTGGGTGTGTTGGTCGCGCTGGTTTTGCTGACGGTGGTGCTGGTGGTTGCCACGCGCCGCCTGGTGGGCGCGCCCGTGCAGCAACTGAGCACCGCGCTGGGCTACCTGGCGCAAGGCGACCTCACACACGCGGTCACCCTGAAATCCCGCGACGAAATCGGCAGCCTGGCCCAGGCCATGGAAGGCTTTCGCGTCCGGTTGGTCGAAAGCCTGAGCACGGTGCGCACCAGCGCCGACAGTGTGTCGTCGGCCAGCACCGAAATCGCCCAAGGCAACCAAGACCTGTCCGGCCGCACCGAAAGCCAGGCCAGTTCGCTGGAGCAAACGGCTGCCAGCATGGAGCAACTGGGCGCCACCATTCGCCACAACGCCGACAGCGCCAGCCAAGCCAACCAGCTGGCTGTGGGCGCCAGCCGCGTGGCCGCGCAAGGTGGCGAAGTGGTGTCCAAAGTGGTTAGCACCATGCAGGACATCAACAACAGCAGCCAGAAGATTGCCGACATCATCGGTGTGATCGACGGCATTGCGTTTCAGACCAACATCCTCGCGCTCAACGCAGCGGTCGAAGCAGCCCGTGCGGGCGAACAAGGCCGCGGCTTTGCCGTGGTGGCCGCTGAGGTGCGCAACCTGGCTCAGCGAACCGCCGCCGAAGCCAAGGCCATCAAAGAGTTGATCGGCGTCAGCAGCGCGATGGTGCAGCAGGGCACTGTGCTGGCCGATCAGGCGGGCAGCACCATGCAGGAAGTGGTCAGCTCCATCCAGCGCGTGGCCGACATGGTCTCGGAGATCAGCGCCGCCAGCAATGAGCAGACCGCAGGCGTCGGCCAAGTGGGCGAAGCGGTGACGCAACTGGACCAGACCACCCAGCAGAACGCCGCACTGGTCGAAGAAATGGCCGCCGCCGCCAGCAGCCTGCGCGTGCAGGCCGAGCAGATGGTGACCGCCGTGGCGCAGTTCAATTTGGGCCACGCGGCTGACCACGGCCGCGCCCCCAGCGCATCGCCTGCGGTGGCGGCTCGAAAGCTGGGTCAAGCACGGCTTGGCGCGTAGGCGGGCCTTTTTTGACGCTGCGGCAGGCTGCCGGGAACGCTTTGGGGCATGCCTATAATGCGGCCTGTGCGGGTGTAGTTCAATGGTAGAACGGCAGCTTCCCAAGCTTCATACGAGGGTTCGATTCCCTTCACCCGCTCCAGCCATCGCCTCTGGCTGACTGTCTTCTCCCTTTCCCCATATCTGTTTCATCGCTGGTACCGCGTGTCATGCGCGGTAATCGCCTTGCTGCGCGCCATTTTGGCTGCGCCATGTCAAGACATTGACTGACGTTCCTTCGCCGCCGTCTGCAGCACCATGCTCGGATGGCCCTGCATCGGGGTCCTCTTCGTATGAGGAAATGAATGGCTTCCAAGGACAAGGACACAGCAAACAAACGGTCTGGTGGCACGACCAAGCCCAGTGCAACCAGCCAAGCAAAGGACGCCAAGGCCCAGCGCGAGCTGGGCATCGTCGGGCCGCATGGCGACATGCGGCTGGCGTCGGTGGTCATCGAGGGCTATAGCCTGGAGCTGCGGGATGGTGATGGCTTTGTGGGCGATGTGGCCAGTCGCACGGCGTTTCGTCACATGCTGGATGCCTGGCGCCAGCTCTTCACCTCCATGGATGGCAAAGACCCGATGGGCGACAAGCCCACGCGTGAACTCAGCAAACACCGGCTCGACGCCTTGCTCGAAAAAGATGGCATTGCTGCGCAAGCCATCGAGGCTGCGTCAGAAGACTATGCGCTGCAGCTAGCGCATGTGGTTCAGCGCTTTCTCAAGCAGAAGACCTGGCGCGGCGTGGAGCGCATCATCATCGGTGGCGGCTTTCACCAAAGTGAGGTGGGTAGCGGCGCCATCGCGCGCGCCGACAAAATCCTGAAGGCCGAGAAGGTGCCGGTTGAACTGCGCACGCTGCGCCACCATTCAGACGAGGGCGGGCTGATTGGCTGGGTGCATCTGGCGCCACCGGCGTTACTGCAAAGCTACGACGCCATTTTGGCCGTGGACATTGGCGGCACCAATGTGCGCTGCGGCATTGTGCAAACGCACTTGCACCGCGCGCCCGACATGTCTTTGGCCGAGGTCGTGCGCCGAGAAAAATGGGTCCATGCCGATGACGAGCCTAAGCGCGACGAACTGGTGGACGGCATTGCCACCATGCTGGAAGGCCTGATCGCCTATGCCGACAAAAAGAAGATCCGCCTGGCGCCCTACATTGGCGTGGCCTGCCCGGGCCTGATCGTGGAAGACGGCTCTTTGGCCGGTGGCACCCAGAACCTGCCGGGCAACTGGGAGAGCACGCGTTTTCACCTGCCGCGCGATTTGTGCGAGCGGCTGCCGCACATCGGTGATGGCCGCACCCAGGTGTGCCTGCACAACGACGCGGTGGTGCAGGGCTTGTCTGAAATGCCCTTCATGCAGGATGTGGAACGCTGGGCTGTGTTGACGGTGGGCACCGGCCTGGGCAATGCCAGCTTCACGAACCGGCGCGATACGCCGGATGCGCAGGGATAGGGTGGAGCGTTCAGCGCTGGTAGCAGAGGCTGGCGCTCTTGACGATCTTGCAGTTAAAGAGCGTCCCGGCGGCGCCGCGATGCCCGTGGGTGTAGTCGGCGAGCTGGTTGTCGTTGTAGCGGGGGTGGTGGGGCTGCCCCCTGGGCTTGTCCAGGCTATCGGACCAGATCTTGATGTGGCAGGTGCCCTTGTTCTGGTCTGCGCAGAACTTGTAGGCCGCCCGTCCGATGGCGTCGGTATCCTGCGCCTTGTCGGTCGGCACCATGGCGTAGTAGGTGTTGCCGTGGTTCTCGAAGACGTCGAGCTGGAATGTTTGCGCATGCGCAACGGCAGTCGCTGCGGTCAGCAGCGTAAGGAGCAAGGCTTTCATGACGGTGGGTTCCCTTGGGGTCATTTCAAGATATCCCCCAGGCACAGGTACTTGATCTCCACATAGTCGTCCATGCCGTAATGCGATCCTTCGCGGCCCAGGCCCGATTGCTTGACGCCGCCAAACGGCACATGCTCGGTGGCCAGGATGCCCACGTTGGCGCCGACCATGCCGTACTCCAGCGCCTCGGTCACGCGGAAGATGCGGCCCACATCGCGGCTGTAGAAGTAGCTGGCCAGGCCGAACTCGGTGTTGTTGGCCGCGTCGATGGCTTCCTGTTCGGTCTTGAACTTGAAGACCGGGGCGAAGGGGCCAAAGGTTTCCTCGCGCGCGCACAGCATGTCGGCCGTGGCGTTGGCCACTACGGTGGGCTCAAAGAACTGGCCTGATCCCAGACTGGTGAGGCGCTGGCCGCCTGCCACCACCTGGCCACCCTTGGCAATGGCGTCGTCCACATGGCGCTGCACCTTGGTCAACGCGGCTTCCTCGATCAGCGGGCCCTGGTTCACACCGTCTTCAAAGCCGTTGCCCACCTTGGCTGTTTTGACTTTGGCGGCGAACTTGGCCACAAACTCGTCGTACACGCCTTCCTGCACATAAAAGCGGTTGGTGCACACGCAGGTCTGGCCCGCGTTGCGGTATTTGCTGGCAAACGCGCCTTCCACAGCGCTGTCGATGTCCGCGTCGTCAAACACGATGAAGGGCGCGTTGCCGCCCAGTTCCAGCGACATCTTCTTGACAGTAGGGGCCGACTGCGCCATCAGGATGCGGCCCACCTCGGTGGAGCCCGTAAAGCTGATGTGGCGCACCACGTTGCTCGCGCACAGCACCTTGCCGATGGCAATGGAGTTGTCGCTGTCGGCCGGCAGGATGTTGAACACGCCCGCCGGGATGCCTGCGCGCAGGGCCAGCTCGGCGGCGGCCAGGGCGGTGAGCGGGGTCAACTCGGCAGGCTTGATGACCACGGGGCAACCTGCGGCCAACGCGGGCGCGACCTTGCGCGTGATCATCGCCAGCGGGAAGTTCCATGGCGTGATAGCAGCGCACACGCCGATGGGTTGCTTGAGCACCAGCAAGCGGCGGCTGTTGTCGAACTGGGGCAGGGTCTCGCCGTTGATGCGCTTGGCCTCTTCGGCAAACCACTCTACAAAACTCGCACCATAGGCCACTTCGCCCTTGGCTTCGGCCAGGGGCTTGCCTTGTTCGGCGGTCATGATGCGGCCCAGGTCGTCCTGATTGGCCATGAGCAGGTCGAACCACTTGCGCAGGATGATGCTGCGCTCCTTGGCGGTCTTGGTTTTCCAGGCGGGCCAGGCGGCGTTGGCGGCGGCAATGGCGGCTTCTGCGTCTTTCGGGCCCAGGTTGGCCACGTCCGCCAGCTTCAGGCCCGTGGCCGGGTCGTTCACATCAAAACGGCTGCTTCCTGCCACCCACTGGCCGTTGATCAGGCCATCGGTCTTGAGCAAGCTGGGGTCGTTGAGCTGGGCGAGGGGGGATGTCTTCATGTCCATGGGAGTGTTTCCGGGAGAGGTGACGAAGGAGAGAAAGAACAGAAAAAATGGAGCGATCAAGGCACGCCGTAGGGGGCTGCAGGCATTTAGCCAAAGGCTAGCATGGGCAGTGCCGCAACACGGGTCGCCAATGTGGCAACGGCATCAGGGGCATCGTGCGGTGCGCATGCCGGGAGGGATGTGACCTGGGCCGTCATGGCTGCAGCGCCAATACTGGCACTGCGTCCGAATTTTTAGGTCTTTTTGGCCTCTAGCGCTTGATGAATAAGCGCTAACAGCTATCAAAATAATAGTGTTTGCGGTGCGGTGATGCAAGGTCGCACCCACCTCGAACACCCCACTACCGGTCGATGATGCGCCGCGCAAACCGCTCCAGGTACTCCATCAGTTGCTCGGCGCCTGCCATGGCGTGGGCTTCGTCGCCGCTGGCAATGCCCTGGGCCAACTGCATGTGGGCGCGGGCGCCTTCCGACACCTCGCCTTCGTGTTGGTAGGCATACCAAAAGCGCCGACATTGCACGATGAGCGGCGCCACACATTTGACGGCCGAGTGGTTCTGGCTGGCCTGGTGCACCACCACGTCCAGCGCATGGTCGGCCAGCATGTAGTCGTCCAGATGGCCGCGCTCTGCCGCCTCCACCATTTTTTCGGCGCAGCGCACGATGGCCTGGCGCTGCGGCGCGGTGGCGCGTCGTGCGGCGCAGGATGCGATCAGACGCTCCAGCACGCGGCGGGTCTGGATGACATCCAGGTGGTCGGCCAGGTCGATGTTGGACACCTGCAACCCCCGGCGCGGTTGCTGCACGATGAGGCCTATCGACACCATGCGCAGCAGCGCCTCGCGCACCGGTGTGCGGCCCAGGCCCGTACTTTCGGCGATTTCGGCCTCCACCACGGGGCTTCCGGGTTGCAGCTGCAGGGTGGAGATCATGGTCTCGATGGCGTCATAGGCCACGTCCGCCGCACGCCGCTTGGGCGCGGGGTCTTGCTGGGGGGCGGGGCTGGGGAGTGTCATGGCGGGGGTGTTTGATTGTCAGGGCAGGGGCTTGCGCAAGGCATCTTAATGGCCCCCACCCTGCGAAACTGGCGCGGCATAGGCCAGTGCGCCCGTGGAACCGGCTTTGCCGGGCCACCGGGTGCGTCCCCCTCCCACGCAGCGAGAGAGGGGTGAGGGCGCCGAAGGCGACTCAGGGGGAGTCACGCCAATCCGGCGCCCGCCTTCCGCAGTTCGGCAATCTGCGGCGCCTTGGGCAGCCACAGCTTGTCGAACTCCTGGATGATGCCGTCGGGGTTGAACGTCCCTGCTGTCTTGAAGGCAATGGACGTTCCCTTGAACTTCTCGATCAGGCCCGCCTCGGTGGTCACGATGTCGTTGATCTGCGCATCAAGCGACTGGGCCACCAGCTTGCGGATGATGTCCTTGTCCTTGGCATCCAGCCCTTGCCAGATGCGGCCCGAGACCAGCGGCGCGAAGGGCATGAACAGGGCGTTCATCTGCAGCAGGGTCTTGGCGACCTTGTCAAAACGCTGGTTCCATGAGAACTCGATGTCCGCCTCCAGCCCATCGACCTGGCCGTTGCTCATCGCGTCAAACACCTGGGGTGTGGGGATGGGCGTGGGCGCGGCGCCCAGCATTTGGTAGAAGTCGCGGTATACGGGCGTGGGGTTGATGCGCAGCTTCATGCCCTTGATGTCAGTGGGCACGGTGATGTCCTTGGTGGAGAACACGGCGCGCATGCCGGTGATGCCCCAGCCCAGGCCGATGGTGCCCGTCTCGCGCGGCAGCACCTCCAGCAGCTTGGTGGCGGCCGGGTGCTTGACCAGCTTGGCCACAGCGGGCGTCGAGCGCACTAGGTAGGGCGCGTTGATGGCCGCGATGCTGGAGACGCGCGAGCCCAGCTCGGCCGCCTGGATCCAGCCCATGTCAAGCGCGCCCGACTGCAGCTGCTGCATCATCGCGGCCTCGTTGCCCAGCTGGCCTGAGTGGAAGACCGTGACGCTCAGGCGGCCGTCGGTTTCCTTCTTCAAGGCCTCGCCAAACTGCAGTGCGGCGCGGTTCCACGAATGCCCGGCGGGCGTGATGAGGCCCAGGCGGAACTCCTTGGCGCCTGCACCCTGTGCGAACACGAGCGGGGCGGCGAGGGTGGCGGCAGCGGCCACGGCGTGGCGCTGTACGAACTGGCGGCGGGTAGTGGTCATGGTGGACTCTCCTGGGTCGGGGAAGGGAACGGACGGGAACGGGATGGGGAAACGATGGGGAACCGTTTGGAAAAGGATGGGCGAGGGGCGGGCCTACTCCAGCAGGGCCAGCGACAGGCTGGGGAACAGCGAAAGCACCACCAGCGCCACGCAACTGATGATGAAAAACGGCAGCGTGACGATGAACATCTTTCCGGGCTTGGCCCCGGTCACCGCAGACGCGACAAAGAAGCTCAGGCCCACCGGGGGCGTCATCAGCCCCAGCACCAGGTTGATCACCACCACCACGCCGAAGTGGCGCGGGTCGATGTGGTAGACCTCGGTGGCAATGGGCAGCAGGATCGGCACGGTCATGATGAGCCCGGGGATGCCGTCGATCACGGTGCCGATGACCAGCAGGATCACATTGGCCAGCAGCAGAAAAGTGACGGGGTCGTGCGCCACGGTCTGTACCCAGGCGGCCACCATCTGCGGCACCTTGCCGTAGATCAGCAGCCACGAGAACACGGCCGCGGCCGCCACCAGAAACAGCACCACCGCTGAGTAAATGGCCGAGCGCAGCAGGATGCGCGGCAGTGCGTTGAAGTGAAACTCTTTGGTGACAAAGCGCCCCACCAGCACCGAGGCGACCGCGCCCACGGCAGCAGACTCGGTGGGGTTGGCCAGCCCAGTCAGGATGGAGCCCACGATGACGATGGGGATCAGCAGCGTGGGGCTGGCCTGTGCGGCGGTGCGCGCCCGCTGGGCCAGCGTGCGCTTTTCGCTGCGGGGGTAGTCGTAGACGAGCCCCATCAGGGCGATCACGATGAAGAACAGCACCGTGAGCAGCACGCCAGGGATGATGCCGGCGATCAGCATGTCGCCCACAGCTACCTGCGCCAACACGCTGTACACCACAAACATCACCGACGGCGGAATGATGGGCCCGAGCATGCCGCCATACACCGTGAGGCCCGCTGCAAAGGTCTTGTCGTAGCCCTGTTTTTCCATCTGCGGCACCATCACCTGCGACATGATGGCCACTTGAGCGGTTGCCGAGCCAATGATGGACGACACCAGCATGTTGGCCAGGATGTTCACGTACGCCAGCCCGCCTTTGACCGAGCCGACAAAGGCCATCGCCAGGTCCACCAGTCGGCGTGTGATGCCGCCGCTGTTCATGATCTCGCCGATCAGGATGAACAGCGGAATCGCGATGAGCCCGTAGCTATCCACCCCGCCAAACATCTGCATGGGGTAGGACTGGAACAGCACCGGGCTGCCAATGCTGAAGATGTACACCATGCCCGCCAGGCACAGGCACACCCCGATGGGCACACCCACCAGCAGCACGGCGAGGAAAAACAGGGTGGTGATCATGGGGGGCTCCGGCGGCAGATAGGCGTTGTGCAAAAAGGGATCAGTTCACGGCGTCTGCGTTGACCACGTCGAACCCAGCGTGCTTCACGCGGTCGGCAGCGCCCAGGTCTTCCAGCAGATTGGCCAGTGCATGCACGCTGAAGGTGGCAGAAAAAATGGGCAGGATCAGTTGCAGCACCCAGGTGGGCCAGTTCAGTGTCTGGGTGCGTTCGGTGTAGAGAAAGTTGAAGCTTTCGGCGGCAAATTCCTTGGCGTCAAAGCCGTAGCGCGCAATACCGACCGGGTCCATCCACACCCAGCACATCACCAGCATGGCAAGGCCAAACAACAGCACACCCGACGTGGCGATGACCTTGGCCACCTTGGCGCTGCGGGGGCCAAACTGGTCGGTGAGCAGGCTGACGGCAAAGTCCATGCGCAGCCGCGTCATGACCGAGGCGCCCACAAAAGTCAGCCACACCACGGTGTACACCGCCGCTTCGTCGATCCAGTAGATCGGCATGCCCGAGTAGCGCGTCGCCACGTTGAGCAGGATCAGCACAACCAGCAAGCTCATGAGTGCGGTCAACAACAGCCTTTCGGTGCGCAGCACCTGGGTGGACAACGCGAGCACCCAGCGAACGGGGGCGCGGGGCGTGGGCGCTGGCGAAGCAGAGGGGCTGGTGATCAAGGGCATGGTGTGAATCGGGTAAAGGGCCTGCTGAGGGAAGATGACGGAATGCTGTTCGTTTAATATTTAATTAATATATTTATAAGCAAGATGAATGCCCGGTGATGGTCAGGTGGCGCAATGAATGGGTGCGGAGCTGCGGGCCCGTCAGCCCGTCGGCGTTTCGGACGCCTGCGCCGACAACGGGGCGCAACGGGCCAGCGTGCTGATGCGCGCGGGCGCCAGCATATGCCGGGGGGGCGAGGTTTGCCAGCCAAACAGATGCTGGGTGGCTGCACCGCAGATGCGCCCCTGGCAGGCGCCCATGCCACAGCGGGTGTGGAGCTTGGCGTCGACCCAGCCTTGGCGGGCGGCAAGTGCGCTGTACGGCACGTCTTCGCAGCGGCACACCAGGGTGTCGGGCGCGGCCAGCGTTTTGAGTGTTTCGTTGAGCGGGAACGCGGCGTGCAGCGTTTGCGCAAAGCCCTCCCAGCGCGCCAGCTGCGGGCGCAGCGCTTCGGCCTGTGGTACCTGCCCGGCCGCCGCATGGCCCGCCATAGCGCCCTGAACCAGTGCGCGCTCGCTGCCGCCAAAGCCAGTGCATTCACCGGCGGCATACACGCCCGGCACGCTGCTGCGCATCTGGGCATCCACAGCCAGGCCCTGGCCACCACTCAAGGGGCCCCCTTGCGCGCAGCCCAGCATCTGTCCTAACTGGGTGTTGGGGATCAAGCCGAACCCGCAAGCCAGGCGTTCGCAGTCCACCGTTTCTTCTGCGTGTTGACCTTTACACAGCCGCACAGACTGCACCTGCCCAGTGCCGTGGGCTGCCAGCACATGGGTGCTTGCCCGCAGCGATGGGTTCAGCAGCGTGACGGCCTGCGCTGCCTTGCCAGGCCAGCGTGGCAGTTGTGCTGCAAAGCCTGCGAGAGCGCGCCACGGTGCCTGCTCGGCCACGCGCACCACCGTGGCGCCCGATTTGGAGGCGGTGGCAGCGGCGGCCAGCAGCAGCGGGCCGGTGCCAGCGATGACGATGCGCTGGCCGCGCACGTTGAGCCCAGCCTTGATGAGAGCCTGCAGAGCACCTGCACCCGTCACACCGGGCAGCGTCCAACCCGGGAACGGCAGCAGCAACTCGCGCGCCCCGGTGCACAGCACGATGCGGTGGCTGTGTTGTGTCCAGCCCCGGTCGGCGTCTTCCAGCAGCAGGGCGGGCGCCTTGTCTTGCGGGTGCGCGTCTCCCAGGCCCACCACCCGGGTGCCGGTCAGCAGGCGGATGTTGGCGTGTTGTGCCAGGGCCTTGCGGTAATGCTGTGCAAGAACGGGCAATGCCACGGCCGGGCCGTCCCGCCAAATCTGACCGCCTGCCTGCGGGTTGTCGTCCACGATGCGGATCGATGCACCGCTGGGTGCAGCCGCAAGCGCCGCGGCCATGCCGGCGGGGCCTGCGCCAATGATGAGGATGTCGCAGTGTTCGTGCGCTGTGGTTTTCTGGGTCATGGCGTTGCACTCCCGTGTGCGGCGCCGACATCGGTGTGTATCTGCAGTCCCTCGGCGCAGACCGTCTGGCACGCCAGGCGGGTACGGCCGTGGATGCGGACCCGGCATTCGTGGCACACGCCCATGCCACACAGCGGCGCCCGAGGCGCGCCCGTGACCGAAGTGCGCGTGGTGCCCGGCGTCTGCTGCCCCAGTGCGGCGGCGACGCTGGTCCCTGTGGGCACCTGCAGGGGCGTGCCATTCACGACGATCTGCACAAGGGTGGCGGCGGAGGGGGTCATGGGTGGCTCAGGCCTGCAAAGCGTGCAGGTGCATAGGGCGTGGGGTCGATCGTTGGCGTGCCACCCGCGATTTGCGCCGCCAGCAACTGCGCGGTGGCCGGGGCGGTGGTTACGCCCAGCCCTTCGTGGCCCACGGCCAGCCACAGGTGCGGGTGTTCGGGGTGCGCGCCAATCAAAGGCAGGCTGTCGGGCGTGGCGGCGCGAAAGCCGGTCCAGGTGCGGATGGCGTTGAGGTCGGCCAGGCCGGGCAGGTAGTCGAGCGCACGTTGCAGCATGCGCGCCATCACAGCGTTGTTGACGGCAGGGTCGGTGGTATCGAACTCGCGCGACGAGCCAATCAGCAACTGCCCCGTGGGCCGGGGTTGCACATTGAAAGCCACCGAGGTGCCATCGCTGTGGTGCGCGCTGGTGATGTAGCCCAACTCCACCAGCTGGTGGTGCACGGTGCCCGGATAGCGGTCGGTGATGACAAGGTGGCCCTTCTTGGGGCGCAGCGGCAGGCCGGGGCACAGCCGTGGGGCGTGGATGCCACTGGCCAGCACGATGGCGCCCGCGCTGCGCTGGCTGCCATCGCGCAGGGTGACGGTATGGCCGTCGATGCGCGTGGCTTCGGCTTGCTCAAAGACAAGGCGCCCGTGGGCTGCGGCCTGGTCCAGCAGCCACTGGGCTGCGCGCGGGGCATAGACCACGCTGTCGCCCTGCACCTTGAGCGCGCCCGCCAAACCGGGGCGCAACGTGGGTTCCGCGCGGGCCAGTGCGGTGGCGTCGAGCATCTCACAGGCGATGCCATGTGCCTGCAGGGTGGTGCGCTTGTCATGCGCGGCCTGTAGTTCGGCATCGTTAGCCGCCAGCCAGAGCGTGCCGCAGGCGGTGAAGGCGCAGCCCGCATCCATGTGGGGCGCCCAGGCGTGCCAGACGTCTAACGATGTCTGGCTCAGCGCCAGTTCGGCCGGGTTGTCGTCCATCACCACCAGATGGCCCATGCCCGCTGCGGTAGCGCCACCGAGGCGCGCATCGATGACACGCACCGACAGCCCAGCCAACACCAGCGCATGGGCGCAGGCGGCGCCCACGATGCCAGCGCCTATGACGAGAACGTCGGTGTGTTGCATGGCGCGCGTGTGTTTCTGAACGGGCTGCGGTTTACAGCCGGATTCCCCAGCCAAAGGGGTCGCTGTCTTCGATGAGCAGTGTGGCCTCGGCGCTCATGTGGGCGCGGCCCCGCAAGGTGGGGATGACCTTGCCATCGTCCTGCAGCGTGTAGCTGGCCTCGAACTGGCTGCCGATGATGCTGGCCTGGCGCCAGAGGGCGCCCGGTGCCAGCTTGCCGTCGGCCGCCAAGCAGGCCACCTTGGCGCTGGTGCCCGTGCCGCAGGGTGATCGGTCGTACGCCTTGCCGGGGCACAGCACATAGTTGCGGCTGTCGGCGGGGTCATCGGCCTGGTCGTCTTCGGCAAACAGTTCGATGTGGTCAATCTCGCCGCCGTTGTCGCCGCGAATGCCCTGGTCCTTGAGGGCCTGCTGCACGGCGCAGCTGTAGTCCATCAACGCCTCCAGGTTGTCGCTGGCTACACGCTGGCCGTGGTCGGAAATCAAGAAAAACCAGTTGCCGCCCCAGGCCACATCGCCCACCACGCGGCCATAGCCGGGCACCTCGATGGCCAATGCGTGGTGCAGCCGGTAGGCCTGCACATTGCGTACGCTGACCGATCCATCGACGTGCAGGGTGGTGGTGACGGTGCCCACGGGTGTCTCGATGCGGTGCTCACCGGGAGTGATGCGGCCCAGGTAGGCGAGCGATGCAATCAGCCCGATGGTGCCGTGGCCACACATGCCCAGGTAGCCGCTGTTGTTGAAGAAGATCACACCCGCTGCGTTGGCAGGGTCCTGCGGTGCACACAGCAGGGCGCCCACCACCACGTCGCTGCCACGCGGTTCCAGCACGGTGGCGGCCCGCCAGGCATCGTGGTGCTCGGCCAGCAGCGCACGCCGCTCGGCTATGGTGCCGGTGCCAAGGTCAGGGAAACCGTCGATGACAAGCCGGGTGGGCTCGCCGCCCGTGTGGGAGTCGATCACGTGGATGCGTTGCATGGTGTGCTGGTGGTGGTGAAGTAGGGCGCTCAGTGTCTTAGGCGACAGACTGGTATTTTGTAGGGCGCGTAGACAGGGCCTTGCGTACCACGCTCTCCACAAACGCGCGCTCTTCGCCCACCAGCGGCAGGCGCGGGCGGCGCATGTGTTCGGTGCCCACGCCCACCAGTGCGTCGATGAGCTTGAGGTTCTGCACCAGCTTGTTCGATACATCCAGGTGCAGCATCGGTGTCATCCACTGGTACAGCGGCAGCGCCTCGGCAAATTTTCCGGCCTTCATGAGGTCGTACAGCGCCACGGTTTCGCGCGGGAAGGCGCAGCCCACGCCGGCCAGCAGGCCGTCGCAGCCCAGGGCCAGGCCTTCGTAAGCCAGGTCGTCCACGCCCAGGAAGAGCTGGTAACGGTCGCCCAGAGTGTTGCGCAGGTCGGTGATGCGGCGAATGTCGCCGGTGCTTTCCTTGATGGCGGCGATCCACTCGCAGTCGGCCAGCTCGACCATGTGTTCGGGTTTCAGGTCCACGCGGTAGGCCACGGGGTTGTTGTAGACCATCAGGGGGCGCTGGGCGGCGCCCGCCATGGCGCGCACGTTGGTCATCGCCTCGCGGGCGTCAGCCACGTAGATCACCGAGGGCATGACCATGTAGCCCGCCACGCCCAGTTGGTTGCCGCCGTCGATGTAGCGCAGGGCGTCGCGGGTGCTGGTTTCGGACACGTTGGCCAGCACGGGCACGCGGCCGTCGGCGGCATCAAGCGCGATCTTGGCAACCTGCAGTTTCTCTTCCAACGACAGCGTGCTGGCTTCACCCAGTGAGCCGCAGGTCACCAGGCCATGGATGCCATTGCGGATCTGGAAGTCGATGTGCCGGGCCGTGCCTTCGGCGTCGATGGACTCATCGGCGTGGAACTTGGTGGTGATGGCGGGGAAGATGCCTTGCCAGCGGGGTTGGTGGTTCACAGGGGCTCCTTGGGGGCGGGTGAAGCAGTTCGCTTCGGTTGAGTTATTAATATATTAACAAGATATTTGTACGGAGCAAGCGATTTTTTGAGTCCTAGTAAAGACACTCACTTGTCGGGTGTCGGCCGGGTCTACGTCACCTGTCGCCATCCCGCCACGGGCCCGAGGGCTGCAAACCTATAATGAAAGGTTGGTCCCCATAGGGGCAGCGACAGGCCACGCACAGGCGCGGGTCCTGCGGCCTGCCTGCTCCGTGCAACCACTCCACAACACCATGAGCACTCCCACTTTTTCTGTCGCTGACATCCGCAAGTCCTTCCTGGACTTCTTCGTCTCCAAGGGCCACACCGTGGTGCCGTCGAGTCCCCTGGTGCCCGGCAACGACCCCACGCTGATGTTCACCAACTCGGGCATGGTGCAGTTCAAGGACGTGTTCCTGGGCACCGACAAGCGCTCGTACAACCGGGCGGTGTCGGTGCAGGCCTGCCTGCGTGCGGGCGGCAAGCACAACGACCTGGAGAACGTGGGCTACACCGCGCGCCACCACACTTTCTTTGAGATGCTGGGCAACTGGTCGTTTGGCGACTACTTCAAGCGCGAATCGCTCAAGTGGGCCTGGGAGCTGCTCACCGAGGTCTACAAGCTGCCACCCGAGCGCCTGCTGGCCACGGTCTACCAGGAGGACGACGAGGCCTACGACATCTGGACCAAGGAAATCGGCCTGCCGCCTGAGCGTGTAATCCGCATCGGCGACAACAAGGGCGGCCGCTACAAGTCCGACAACTTCTGGATGATGGCCGACACCGGCCCCTGCGGCCCCTGCAGCGAAATCTTCTACGACCATGGCGATCACATTGCGGGCGGCCCTCCCGGCAGCCCCGATGAAGACGGCGACCGCTTCATCGAGATCTGGAACAACGTGTTCATGCAGTTCAACATGGATGAAACCGGCGCCGTGACCCCGCTGCCCGCGCCCTGCGTGGACACCGGCATGGGCCTGGAGCGCCTGGCCGCCATCCTGCAGCACGTGCACAGCAACTACGAGATCGACCTGTTCGATGCGCTCATCAAGGCCGCTGGCCGTGAGACCGGTGTGACGGACCTCAACAACAAGAGCCTGCGCGTGATTGCCGACCACATCCGCGCCACCGCGTTTTTGGTGAGCGACGGCGTGATCCCGAGCAACGAAGGCCGCGGCTACGTGCAGCGTCGCATCGTGCGCCGCGCCATCCGCCACGGCTACAAGCTGGGCAAGAAGACGCCGTTCTTCCACAAGCTGGTGGCCGACCTGGTGCGTGTGATGGGCGATGCCTACCCGTCCCTGCGCGAGCAGGAACAGCGCATCACCGAAGTGCTGAAGGTGGAAGAAGAGCGCTTCTTTGAAACGCTGGCCAATGGCATGGAAATCCTGGACACCACTCTGGACGGCGGCGCCAAAGTGCTGCCCGGTGACGTCGCCTTCAAGCTGCACGACACCTACGGCTTCCCGCTCGACCTGACCAACGACGTGTGCCGCGAACGCGACGTGGAAGTGGACGAAGCCGGTTTCAAGGTCGCCATGGAAAAGCAGAAGGCCCAGGCCCGCGCTGCTGGCAAGTTCAAGATGGACAAGGCGCTGGATTACACCGGTGACGTCAACCGCTTCACCGGTTACGAAAACCTGGTAGAGACTGCAAAAATAGTAGCTATCTATGTAGACGGGACAAGCGCTGCAGCCCTAAAACATGGTCAATCTGGCGTGGTGGTGCTCGATACGACACCCTTCTACGCCGAAAGCGGCGGCCAGGTGGGTGACGAAGGCGTCATCACCAGCGGCTCGGCCCGTTTTGCGGTGGGCGACACGCTCAAGATCAAGGCCGATGTGTTTGGCCACCACGGCACGCTCGAAGAGGGCACGCTGAACGTGGGCGACACGGTGCAAGCCGAAGTCAACACGGCCGTGCGCGCCGCCACCGTGCGCAACCACTCGGTCACGCACATCATGCACAAGGCGCTGCGCGAAGTGCTGGGCAGCCATGTGCAGCAAAAGGGCAGTCTGGTGAATGCCGACCGCACGCGGTTTGACTTCACGCACAACGGCGCTGTGACCGCAGCGGAGATCCGCGAGATCGAACGCCGCGTGAACGAAGAAATCCTGGCCAATCACCCCACGCAGGCCCGCGTGATGGACATCGAATCGGCCCAGAAAACCGGCGCCATGATGCTGTTTGGCGAGAAGTACGGCGAAACCGTGCGTGTGCTCGACATCGGCACCAGCCGCGAACTGTGCGGTGGCACGCACGTGCAGCGCACGGGCGACATCGGCCTGTTCAAGGTGGTGGGCGAAGGCGGCGTGGCTGCGGGCATCCGCCGCATTGAGGCGGTGACGGGCGCCAACGCGCTGGCCTATCTGCAGAACCTGGAAGACACCGTGAATCAGGCCGCGAGCACCCTCAAGGCGCCGGTGGCCGAACTCAATGGTCGGATCAGCCAGGCGCTAGACAACGTGCGCGTGCTCGAGAAGGAAGTGGCGGCGCTCAAGGGCAAGCTGGCTTCTAATCAAGGCGATGAGCTGGTGAACCAGGCGGTGGAGATCAAGGGCATCAAGGTATTGGCTGCCGCTCTGCCGGGTGCCGATGCCAAGACCCTGCGCGACACCATGGACAAGCTCAAGGACAAGCTCAAGACAGCCGCCATCGTGCTGGCCGCTGTCGATGGCGACAAGGTGCAGATCGCTGCAGGCGTTACCGCCGACAGCGTGGGCCGTATCAAGGCGGGTGAGCTGGTTAACTTTGTGGCCCAGCAGGTGGGTGGCAAGGGCGGAGGCAAGCCCGACATGGCCATGGCGGGTGGTACAGATGCGTCCAAGTTGGCAGCTGCCTTGGCGTCGGTCAATGGTTGGGTGACCCAGCAACTCGGTTGATGAAGCGGGCAGCAGCAGCAGCGGCCTGGATGGCTGCCGCTGCTTGTTTGCCAAAAAGAGGGTGACGGCAAACCGCCTTCGCCCCTACATTCAGGCGCATGGACACCCAGCGCCAAAGCCATCCTGAACCAGAGCCGGACCCGCGACCCAGCCCTTCGGCGCAGGCGGTGGATGATTTGCCCTGGTGGCGGCGCATCACGGTGCCGTTCGAGGTGGTCATCGCCTCAGTGGTGGTGTCGGCCATGCTGCTGCTCACGGTGCTGCTGGTCTATCAGGTCAGCACCAGCGCCCAGCAGGCCATCATCGCTGCGTCCGACGAAAACGCGCAGCACATCAGCCAGTTGATCAGCGAGCGGGTGCACCGCATCGTGGACCCGGCGGATGCCACGATCCGCCTGCTGGCTTTTGACCCCATTGCCTCGGCCCAGAACCTGCCAGCTCGCCTGCGCCGGTTGCCTGTGCTGGCCCGTCTGCTGGAGCAGAACCCGTTGTTGTCGGCCGTTTTCATCGGCTACCCCGACGGGCAGTTTTTACTGGTGCGCCCACTGCGCGACGCGGCTTTGCGTACGCGGCTGGATGCCCCGCGCGATGCCGCGTTTCTGGTGCAGTCCATGTCGCGAGACCGTGGCGCAGCGGGTGTGGTGGGGCGCTGGAGTTATTACGACCCGCAACTGCGCTTGATCGACTCCGCTGTGCGCCCCGAGTACCGTTACGACCCGCGCACCCGCCCGTGGTACGCCGAGGCGGCCGAGAAGAACACGCAGGTTCTGACAACGCCCTATGTTTTCTTCACCACGCAGGAAGTGGGCGTGACGCTGAGCCAGCCCAGCGAAGACGGTCGTGCCGTGATCGGCATGGATGTGGCCCTGACCGACCTGGGGCGCGAGATTGGTAGCCTGCGCCTGATGCCGCGCACCGAGATCGCCGTGGTGGACCCGGACCACCGCGTGCTGGCTTACCCAGACATGTCCCGGGTGCTGGTGCGTGAGGGCGATCAAGGCAGCCTGAAGCTGCGCACATTGGGCGACCTGGGCGTGCCCAGCCTGCAGGCCATGCAGCAACAGGGTTTAAAGGAGGGCCGGGCGCACCGGTTCACGGCGGGTGGCGAAGAATGGCTGGCCAAGGTGCTGCCCCTGGAGTCGATGCGGTGGCGGGGCCTGCACGTCCTCATGGCCATACCCACGCAGGAACTGCTGCGGGACGTGAATGAAAACCTGCGCCGCCAGGTGTGGCTGTCGGTGGCGTTGATTGGGCTGATGCTGCCCTTTGGATGGCTGGCGGGGCGGCGTGTGGGGCGCAGCCTGTTTGGCCTGGCAAGTCAGGCGCAGGCGCTGGCCGGGTTCGACTTTCGGCGGCCAGCCCGCCGCGTCTCCCCCATTCGAGAGGTGCGCGAACTGGGGCAGGTGATGGACCGCATGTCCGACACCATCCAGGAGTTTTTGCACATCACCCACCACATCAGCGCCGAATCGCGCCTGGACCTGATGCTGTCGAGTGTGTTGTACGAGTTGGTACGGGCCACCAGCTGCACGGGCGGGGCGGTGTACCTGGTGGAGCAGCAGCGCACCGGCTTGCTGCGCTCGGCCCGCTACTGCGAAGACCCCGAACACCAGCCGCGCTACCCCGACCACCTGGGCATGATTCATTTCATCAACCCTACGGAGCCCCAGGAAGGCGACAGCCATGACGACCCTGCAGACGCGCAGCCCCAGCGCGTGCTGCGCGTGCAATTGCGCACCCGCGACGGCCAGCCGCTGGGGTTGCTGGTGCTGCGCTATGTGGCAGATCACCTGCAGGACGACGTGCACTTCCGGGCTTTTGTCGAAAAACTCTCGGGCACCTTGTCCGTCGCCATTGAAACGCGCAGCCTGATTGAGGGGCAAAAGAAGCTGTTCGACGCCGTTATCCGCCTGCTGGCCGATGCCATTGACGCCAAAAGCCCGTACACCGGCGGCCATTGCGAGCGGGTGCCCCAGCTGGCCGAATCGCTGATGCAGCGCATGTGTGCTGCCACGGAGGGCCCGTTTGCGCAAGTGGCGATGACCGATGCAGAGCAGTACGAGTTCCGCCTGGGCGCGTGGCTGCACGACTGCGGCAAGGTCACCAGCCCCGAGCACATCATCGACAAGGCCACCAAGCTCGAGACGCTCTACAACCGCATTCACGAGGTGCGCATGCGGTTTGAAGTGCTGTGGCGCGACGCCGAGCTGGACTACTGGAAGCAGCAGGTAACGGGGGTGGACCCGGTACGCCTGCAGCGCGAGCTGCTGCAGCGCCGCGAGCGCCTGCTGGACGACTTTGCCTTTGTCGCGCGCAGCAATGTGGGGGGCGAGTTCATGGCCGATGCCGATGTGCAGCGGCTGGCCACCATTGGACGGCAGGTGTGGCAGCGGCACTTTGATGACCGTTTGGGCCTGTCGCAAGCCGAGATGATGCGATTGGCCAAGGTGCCGACGCGCCCCACACCCGCCAATGAACCCTTGTTGGCAGACCGGCCTGAGCACATCGTTCCCTGGGGCTTGCGCAAGCCACCGGTCGAGGCGGGCAATCCGGCCAATCGCTGGGGTTTTGACATGGTGCTGCCGCCGCAAGAGGCGCACCTGGGCGAGTTGCACAACCTGTCCATACGCCGGGGCACGCTGACGGCCGAAGACCGCTTCAAGATCAACGACCACATCGTGCAGACCATCGTCATGCTCAGCGGCCTGCCGTTTCCGCCGCATCTGGCACGTGTTCCGTCCATAGCCGGGTCGCACCACGAAAAACTGGACGGCACGGGCTACCCCCGGCGCCTGAAGGCCACAGAGCTGACGCTGGCGGACCGTGTGATGACCCTGGCAGACATTTTTGAGGCGCTGACGGCCTCTGACCGGCCCTACAAACCACCCAAGACCTTGTCCGAGTCACTAAAGATCATGGCCCACATGGTGCGAGACCGGCACATCGATGCCGAGGTGTTCCGGTTCTTCCTTGTCAGCGGGGTGTGGCGCGACTATGCAGACAAGTTTTTGCCAGCATCGCAGCAGGATGCGGTGGATGTGGAGGCAATTCTGGAGACGCTGACCTGACGCGTTCAGCCTGACGGGGCTCTTCTGGGTCGGGCAGACCAAGCCAAGCGGTTTGCTGTGCCGGGCAGAAGCGGTTTAAAACAGCTCGACGTCGTCGTTGGCCACTTTGGCCACCAGATGGCCGCCAGCAATCAGGTCGTCGTAAAAGCAGACCTGGTTGCGACCATGTTCTTTGGCGTAGTACAGCGCCTGATCGGCCTGGCCCAGGATTTCCACCGGCGCGCCTTTGGAGGTGCACACAAAACCGAGGCTCACAGTGACCTGGCCCACCTGCGGAAAGTGGTACTCCTGCACGGCCTGGCGGAAGCGGTTGAACACCTTGTGCGCCGTGCTCAGCGTGGTCGAGCGCAGCAGCACCACAAATTCTTCACCGCCAAAGCGGAAGATGCGGTCGTGGCTGCGGAACGATGTGCGCAGGATGTTGGCAATCAGGATCAGCACCTCGTCGCCATACAAATGCCCAAAGCGGTCGTTGACCTGTTTGAAATGGTCGATGTCGACCACCGCCAGCCACTGCAGCACCGGTTCGGACGGCGCGGCGCCATCGTCGCTGACAAATGAGTCGGTGATCGCACTGGGGCGCCCGCCCACGGCGTGCATCGTGTGGCGCGAGAACTGCTCGTCAAAGGTCTTGCGATTGAACAGGCCGGTGAGTGCGTCGCGTTCGCTGTAGTCCAGCAGGCTCTGGTAGTTCTGGTAGACCTGAAACACGCCCATCAGCACATCCAGCTTGTGCGCCGAGAAAGGGCGAGACTGCGTGATCTCCAGGCAGGTGCTCACCTTGTCGTGCATCCACACGGGCAGCCACAACACGTAGCGGCCCTTGCGAGGGGACGCCAGCGCGCTGTCGGTGTGGTCTTCGACGCACACGCGCAGAGCGGGATATTGGTCGAGCGTTTCGCGGCGCGGGTCGGCAGCGGCTTCAGAGTCTGTGGACACCAGTTGTCCGTCTTCTACCCAGGTGCGGGGGCGCACATAGGGCACACCGGCATCGGTGAACAGCTCCAGCGCCCGCACTTCGATGATGCTGCTGAGTTTTTGCAGCGTAGACAGCACCGACACCTCCAACCGCAGGTGATCGCGGTGGCCCGTCATCTCCACCAAATTTTGCAGGATGGGTTTCATGGGCGGTGTACGGGAGGCCTGTCGGGGCATGTTGTCGGGTTAAGTGCGGCGTACAAACACGACATCCCACACCCCATGTCCAAGCCGCAAGCCGCGGTTTTCGAACTTGGTCAGGGGGCGGTAGTCGGGCTGGGGGGCAAAGCCGGAGGCGGTGTTCTGAAGCAGAGGCTCGGTGCTCAGCACCTGCAGGATCTGCTCTGCGTAGGGTTGCCAGTCGGTGGCGCAGTGCAGGTAGCCGCCGGGTTTGAGCCGGGCGGCCAGCTTGGCCACCAGCGGCGACTGAATCAGGCGGCGCTTGTTGTGTTTGGTCTTGTGCCAGGGGTCCGGGAAGAAGATGTGGACGCCATCCAGGCTGCCTTCGGGCAGCATGTGGTCGATCACCTCGACGGCATCGTGCTGCAGGATGCGGATGTTGGTCAGTTCCTGCTCGCCAATGCGCTTGAGCAGCGCACCCACACCGGGTTCATGGACTTCACAGCACAGAAAGTTGTCGCCCTGCCGCACCCGGGCGATGTGGGCCGTGGCCTCGCCCATGCCAAAACCGATTTCCAGCACCAGGGGCGCGCTGCGGCCAAAGGCGACATTTGCGTCCAGCGGGGCTGCGGTGTAGGGCAATACAAAGCGGGGGCCCAGGTCTTCAAACGCCTTGGCCTGGCCGGTGGTGGTGCGGCCTGCGCGGCGCACAAAGCTCTTGATGGTTTTGGGGTGGGTAACACCCGCGGGGGCTTCGCCGGGCGCGCGGGGGGCTGCGATGGGCGCAGCGCTGAGGGGTACGGGTGCAGTGGTCAGTTCGGTCACGATGGGCCATTGTAGTTTCGTCGCCACGCCGCAACCCATAGTGCCAATGCGTCAGAGATGCAATTGTTGTTTGGATGTGCCAATGGGGGCAGTCCCAGCACCCGTGCTGCGTTGGACAAGGCATGCAGCGGCTGGGTCAGATCAAGGGCTTGCGCACCGTTTTGTTTGGACAGCTTCTCGCCGTTGTCGCCACACACGAGCGGCGTGTGCAGATACCGGGGCGTGGGCACGCCCAGGGATTGTTGCAGCAGGATCTGGCGTGGGGTGTTGTCCGCCAGGTCTGCACCGCGCACCACGTCGGTGATGCCTTGGTCGGCATCGTCCACCACCACAGCCAACTGGTAGGCCCACAGCCCATCGGCGCGGCGCAGCACAAAGTCGCCCACGGTGCTGGCCACGTCCTGCTGCTGCAAGCCCAGGCGCCTGTCCTGCCATTGCAAAAGATGGTTTGCTACTGAATTAATAGCTACTAACGATTTACCATCAAGCGCTAGAGCCCATTTTTGCTTGAAATCTGTCACATTGAACCGCCAGGACCTCCCCACCCGACCGTGCAAGCCGTGGCGGCAAGTGCCGGGGTAGGGCAGCGCCGCATGGCGCTCGCGGGCATGGCCCAAGGCGGCCTGGGCGTCTTCAATGTCTTTGCGCGAGCAGGCACAGGGGTAGGCATGGCCCTGGCTTACCAGCTGGTCCAGCGCCCGCTGGTACAGGGCGCCCCGGGCAGACTGCCACTGAGGAGGCGCGTCGGGCACCAAACCACAGGTCGCCAGTTGCTGCAGGATGAACTCTGCGGCGCCCGGCACGGAGCGCGGGGCGTCCACGTCTTCAATGCGCACCAGCCACTGGCCACCATGCGCCCGTGCATCCAACCAACTGGCAAGAGCCGCAACCAAAGAGCCCGCATGCAGCGGGCCCGTGGGAGAGGGCGCAAACCGCCCGATGTAGCGCGACGCTGCGCTCTCGCCAGTCGTCATGCCACCTTGAGCGCCAGCTCCAGCCCCGACACAAACGCGTCTTCCAGCCGGTGACCCAGGCACCAGTCGCCACAGGCGCCCAGGCCCGTGCTGGCGTCCCACAGGTGGCTTTTGCCCAGGGGGTGGGTGGTCTGCGCATAGCGCCAGCGGCGGGTGTCGGCGTGTGACGGCTGGGCGCGGATGCCGGTGACCTCGGCAAATGCCTTGATCAGCTTGGCCTGCACGCGGGCCTCGTCGTCTTCGAGGTGCTCGGCGGACCAGGCGGGGCTGGCCTGGATGGTCCAGCGTTCGACCACACTGCGGCCGGGTTTAGAGGACTCGCGCGCCAGCCAGGCAATGCGGTGGTGGGTGCTGCGCGCCGCATTCCACTGCGGGCCCAGCGTGGTCAGCCCCGGGCGCACAGCGTGGGGGTAGGCCAGCATCAGCGTCCAGCAGGGGGCGATGGCGACGGTGGAGAGCGCATCGGTCAACGAGGTGTCCAGCCCGGAGCTGGAGATGAGCGCCTGCGCGGGCACAGAGGGCTGGGCCAGCAGCACCGCGTCAAAACCGGCGTAGACATGCTGGGTGCCTGCGGGGCCTTCGGTGCGCAGTTGCCAGCCGGGGGCGTTGACCGGGTCGCGTTCGATGCGCGTGACCTGCGTGTCGGTGATGAGTTGACCGACCTTGGCCAGCGGATCGGCCCAGGTGGTCACCAGCGACTGCATGCCCGGGCTGGCCACCCAGTGCGCTTCGCGGTGGGGCAGGCCGACTGCGGCGACACGGCCTGCCGCGTCGAGCACCTGGACGGAGTTGGCGCTCCAGCGTTTGCAAATGCCGGGCACGGTGTCGATGGCGCGGGCAAAACGCGGGTCGCGCACGGTGAAATACTGGGCACCGGCATCAAAGCTGCCAAAGGGACTGTCGATGGTGGCGGTACGGCCACCGGCCTGGGAGGATTTTTCGAACACCGTGACGCGGTGCCCGGCTTGCACCAGGGTGCGTGCGCAGGCAATGCCCGCCATGCCCGCACCGATGATCGCGAAATGGCGCTGGGGCTTGCCTGAAAGCGCCTTGGGCGCTGCCGGGGCCGCCGCTGGTGCCGGGGCGTTGGTGCGTCGGAGCCGTTTGGCGGGGAGGGGATCGGGTTTGCTCATGGAAGGCCTTTCGGTGACGGTCGGCAAGCGAGATGCAATACAAAACCAACAGGGACCACTCTACACGCGCCGCAGGGCTTGATGCGGTTGATCGGGGTCAGAAATGATGGTGGTTTTCCAGCAGAGCGCGGCGTGTGGTGGGGCTTTGCAGCTGGTTCAGCCACCATTGCAGCGCGCGGCCGGGTGCGGTAAAGCCCGGGCCGCCCCAGGCGTAGTGCACACGCACGTTGCGCTCGGGCCGGGCCACGCGGCGCTCTACCAGGCGACCTGCCTCCAGGTAAGGGCGCACCATGGGCTCCGGCAGAAAACCGCCGCCCAGGCCCCGAAGTTGCACGCGCACCTTGGCCTGCATGGTGTCCACGGTCAATACGTCCTGCCCGCCCAGCAGCCCCATCGTGGCGCCGCCGCGGGTGGCGGAGTCAGCCACGGCCACGGCGCGGTGTTCCAGCAGCATGGCGTCGGTGATGGGTTCGGGCACAGAGGCCAGCGGGTGGTGGGGTGCCACCACATAGATGAACAGCACATCGCCCAACGTGCCCTGCTGCACACCCGCCACGTTGTTGCCCGCGATCGAGACCCCAATGGCCAGGTCGGCGCGGCCTGATGTGAGCGCCTCCAGCGTGCCGGTCATGATGCCGTCGCGCAGTTTGAGGCGCGTGGGGGGCTGCATGGCATAAAACGCATCCACCAGCTCCAGCATGGTGTGGGGCGAGATGATGCCGTCGATGGACAGCGTGAGCTGCGGCTCCCAGCCCGTGGCCACGCGGCGCACGCGGTTTGCAACGGCGTCGATGTCCTGCAGCAGGCGGGCCCCTTCGCGCAGTAGCTCGGCGCCGGCTTCGGTGGGGCGGGCCTGGCGGGCGCTGCGGTCAAACAGCAGCACATCCAGCGCGTCTTCAATCTGGCGCACACGGTAGGTGAGGGCGCTGGGGACCAGGCCCAGTCGGCGCGCGGCGGCGGCAAAGCTGCCCGCCTCGGCAATCACCTGCAGCATGGTCAGCGCATCGGGGGTCAGAACATCGCGTGCGTTTTGCATGGTGGCGCCATGTTAATTCAGATTATTTGAACAATGCCATCAATTCATCTGGCCCTGTGCAGTGACCCACAGGCCTAAAGTCGAGTCTTCAAAGGAGCAATCCACATGCTGACTGTTCGTAAATCGCAAGACCGGGGCCACGCCGACCATGGCTGGCTCAATTCATTCCACAGCTTTTCGTTTGCGGGGTACTACGACCCGGCGCACATGGGCTTTGGCAACCTGCGCGTCATCAACGAAGACCGCATCGCGCCTGGCACGGGCTTTGGCACCCACGGCCACCGCGACATGGAAATCATCAGCTACGTCATGTCGGGCGAACTGGCCCACAAGGACAGCATGGGCAACATCAAAGGCATCCCGCCCGGCGACGTGCAGCGCATGAGCGCGGGCACCGGCGTGCAGCACAGCGAGTTCAATCACGCTGAAGGCCAGACCACCCACTTCCTGCAGATCTGGATCGAGCCCAACGTGCGGGGTATTCCACCCAGCTACGAGCAAAAAACCTTTGCCGACGCTGAAAAGCGCGGAGCCCTGCGCCTGGTGGCTTCGCCTGACGGCGCGCAGGGCTCCGTCAAGCTGCATGCCGATGCCGCGTTGTACGCGGGCTTGCTGGATGCGGACGAGTCCGTTACCTTGCCGTTAGACCCCGCCCGCAAGACCTATGTGCACCTGGTGCGCGGCGCACTGTCGGTCAATGGCAATGCACTGTCGACCGGCGATGCCGTGCTGATCGACAAAGAATCCACCTTGTCGTTGACCGATGGCCACGACGCCGAGGTGCTGGTGTTTGACCTGGCCGCGTGACCTTTGACCTTCCGTCTTCAACCCACTTTCGCCCCGGAGTTATTCACCATGCTCACATCCCTTCAAAACCCCCTGGCCCTGGCATCACGCTTGCTGCTGGCGGCCCTGTTCCTGCCCGCGGGCATCAGCAAAATCACCGGATTTGCTGGCACCGTGGGCTACATCACCTCGGTGGGCCTGCCCATGCCGACGGTGGCTGCTGCGTTGGCGGCTGCCGTTGAGGTGCTGGGCGGCCTGGCGCTGATCTTTGGCTTTGGTACGCGCTTTGCGGCCCTGGCGCTGGCGTTCTTCACGCTCGTGGCCAGCTTCTTCTTTCATGCGTTCTGGGATCTGCCTGCGGACAAACAAATGATGCAGCAGCTGATGTTCTTCAAGAACGTGGGCGTGACCGGTGGCCTGCTGGCCCTGGCGGCATTTGGCGCCGGTGGCTGGAGCGTGGACGGCCGCCAGTCTGGCCGCTGATCTAGGCATACAGCCTCCACCAATAACCTGCTGGCGGCAAGATGGCTGCTGCAGGCGCTTCATCCGGTTTCCCCTCGCTCCCTTTTGTCCTCTCTCTTTTCCACAGGAGTTTTCTCATGGCACACATCGCAGTTGTTTACCACTCGGGTTACGGTCACACACAGCGCCTGGCGCAAGCCGTGGCAGAGGGCGCAGGCGCCCAGTTGATCGCCATTGATGCAGACGGCAACCTGCCCGAAGGCGGTTGGGAGACCCTGGCGGGTGCCAGCGCCATCATCTTCGGCTCGCCCACCTACATGGCTGGCCCCAGCTGGCAGTTCAAGAAATTTGCCGATGCCTCGTCCAAGCCCTGGTTCAGCCAGGCCTGGAAGAACAAGCTGTTTGCAGGCTTTACCAACAGCGGCAGCATCAACGGCGACAAGCAGATCACGCTGGACTACTTGTTCCACCTGGCCATGCAGCACGGCGGCCTGTGGGTGGGCAACGGCATGATGCCGGCCAACTCCAAGGCGGCCACTCGCAACGACGTGAACTGGATGGGCTCGTTCAGCGGCGCCATGTCGCAGTCGCCGTCCGACGCATCGGCTGCAGAGATGTTTCCGGGCGATCTGGAAACCGGCAAGCAGTTTGGCCAGCGCGTGGCCGACATGGCCGCCAAGCTGGGCAACTGAAGCTGGTAGGCTGGCGCGATTGTTTCGTCAGCCTGTCCCACGTGTCCGTTCACCCAGGAGTCGTCCCATGAATCACCGTTTCCATCCTGTTGTTGGCCTTTCAACCCCCGTGGGAGCGTTGTCATGAGCGGCTCCTTGCGTTTGGCGGGGCATGCCAAAGACCTGGGCGGTGGCTTCAAGGTGCGGCGCCTGTTGCCCGCTGTGCAGCGTCAGGCCGTGGGCCCCTTCCTGTTTTTTGACCACTTCGGGCCCGTGACGGTGGAGCCCGGCGCCGGTCACGATGTGCGGCCCCATCCGCACATTGGCTTGGCCACCGTGACCTACCTTTTTTCGGGCGCCATCATGCACCGAGACAGCCTGGGCTGCGTGCAGCAGATCGAGCCCGGTGCCATCAACTGGATGACGGCCGGGCGCGGCATTGTTCACTCCGAGCGCCGCCCCGAGAGCCTGGCAAACCAGTCGTTTGTGAACCACGGCATTCAGCTGTGGGCAGCTCTGCCGCAGGCCCATGAGGAGGCCGAGCCGTCGTTTGTGCACACACCGTCTGCCGCCATTCCGCAGGTGCAGGTGGGCGATGCCACCGTGCGCGTGCTCATTGGCGAGGCGTTTGGCCACACATCGCCCGTGGCCACGTACTCGCCCACGCTTTATCTGGACGTGCTCCTCCCTGCAGGCGCCGCGCTGGAGATCCCCGCGCTGGTGCAAGAGATGGCCGTCTATGCGGTGGATGCGCCGGTGCAGCTCAACGCCGAGCTTCTGGACGCCCAACTGCTGGCGGTGATGGAGGCCGGGCAGCTCATGCGCCTTGTGGCTGGCGACAGTGCCGTGCGGCTGATGGTGATTGGTGGCGATGCCCTCGATGCGCCGCGCCACATGTGGTGGAACTTTGTGTCCAGCCGCAAGGATCGCATCGTGCAGGCCGCCAGCGACTGGGAGGCTCAAACTATGGGCCAGGTGCCCGGTGAAGTGGAGTGGATACCCCTGCCGGAGCATCGTTTCAAGGGTTGAGCTTCTGGCCGATCGGTCAGGTTGTCAGGGCTTGGATGGCGGAAAAATCAAGCCAAATTGGCCTCTAGCGCTTACTGGATAAGCGCTAGCAGCTCACTTATTGATAGTGTTTTCTTCAGTGGCGGGCTGCGGCTCGGTCGAGAGGTCCGCCGCCAGCACCCTGCGTTCATCGAACACAAAACAGCCGCCGTGGTAGTGCGCACCGTCGGTGAGTTCAAAGTATTTGAGGATGCCGCCCTCCAGCTGGTAGACGTTGGTCAAACCTTCCTCCCGCATCAGGATGGCCGCCTTTTCGCAGCGGATGCCACCGGTGCAAAAGCTCACCACCGTCTTGTCTTGCAGCGCGGCTTTGTGGGCGCGCAGGGCCGGGGGGAACTCGGTGAACTTGTCGATGCGCCAGTCAATGGCGTTGTCAAACGTGCCATGGTCCACCTCAAATGCATTGCGCGTATCGAGGGTGACCACCTCGCGCCCGTCATCGTCATGGCCCTGCGCCAGCCAGCGCTGCAGCGTGGCGGGGTCGACCGACGGCGCGCGGCCGTGGGCCGGTGCAATGGTGGGGTGGTCCATGCGGATGATTTCGCGCTTGACCTTGACCAGCATCTTGCGAAACGGCACGCTGGCTGACCAGCTTTCTTTCGGCGCAACGTCTGCAAACCGGGCATCGGTTCGGAGGGCATCGACAAAACCCCGCACGGCGTCGGCCGAGCCTGCCAAAAAGAAGTTGATGCCTTCCTCGGCCAGCAAGATGGTGCCTTTCAGATCGGCAGCCACAGCCCGGGCGCTCAGCAGGTCGCGCAGCGCTGCCGCATCGGGCAGGGGCACGAACTTGTAGCAGGAGATGTTGAGAACGGTAGGGTGGGTCACGGCGTTAAAAATGCACAAAGGCCCGCTGGCGGGCCTGTTGATCTGTCGGCCTTTGGGCCCCACTGCGGGCGCCCAGAGGCAGAGGGAACCGTCACGCAGCCGGTGTCAGCAGCGTGGTTTCGATCTTGTTGGCCAGCTGCGCAATCGCCAGAGCCGCGGGGCAGCCCGGGGTTTGCAGCAGCAGCAACTGACGGCGCATGACGGCATCGCGCACCGAAGGGTCGGCCGGAATGTCGCCCATGTGGATCAGGCGCATGGGGCGGCCCGACTCGGTGGTGACAAAACGGTCCAGCACCTGTTGCAGCTGGCTGGTGATGGCGCGCCCATCGCCCGCGCGTGCGGCCTGGTTGATGACCATGCGCACGTGCTGGCGTTTTTGCTGCATGGCCAGCACCTTGATGGCGGCGTAGGCATCGGTCAGCGAGGTGGGTTCGGGCGTGGCCACGATCAGGACCTCGGAGGCCAGCGAAATGGAAAACAGCACCACGTCCGAAATTCCAGCGCCCGTGTCGAGCAGCACCACGTCATAACGCGGGGTGAGCGCCTGGATCACGCTCAGAAACTGGTTGCGCACCTCGGGTGTCAGGCGCGAATACTCCACCATGCCGGAACCGGCCAGCAACACGTCAAAGCCGCCGGGCGCGGCAATGACAGCATCGTCGAGCGAAGCCTTGCCGGTGAACACGTCGTGCAGGGTGATCTTGGGGTGCAGGTTCAGCACCACGTCCAGGTTGGCCAGGCCCAGGTCGGCGTCGAGCACCAGCACGCGCTGGCCGCGACGGGTGAGGGCAGCGGCCAGGTTGGCCGATACAAAGGTTTTGCCCACACCGCCCTTGCCGCTAGTGACCGCAATGATGCGGGCGCCGGTTGCAGAAGCCGAGGGTGTGGCAGGGCCAGCAGGGGTTGCTGGCGAAGTGGGTGGGGGGGACAGCGCGTCGCTCATCATCTAACTTTCAGTAGGCGCTGCCTGTTGGACCAGGGTCCAGCGGAGGCAGGTCGCCCCAACCCGAGGGGGTGTAGAGCGGGCCAAACAACAGGCTTTTCTCTTCGGCACTGACGGTGCTGTCGGGCTGCTCCTCGATGCTGACACGGTTGCGGCCAGCCGCCTTGGCCTGGTAAAGCTGGTGGTCGGCACGATCGGTCCACAGCAGGGTGGTGGACCGGATCCACTGCATGGCAAAGGCGCCACCAATGCTGACCGACACATTCAGCTCGACCGAGGGGGAAATCCGAATGGGTGTATTGGCCACCGCGCGCCGAATGCGCTCGGCCACCACACGGCCAAAGGCGGCCTGGCACGCGGGCAGCACCACGGCAAACTCCTCGCCGCCGTAGCGCGCCAGGGTGTCCATGGGGCGAACGCAGGCCGAAAGCGTGCGCGCCACCGACTGCAGCACGACATCACCCGCCAGATGCCCGTGGGTGTCGTTCACCTTCTTGAAGAAGTCGATGTCCAGCATGAGCAGCAGGGCGGCCTCGCCCGAACGGGTCACGCGGTCGATTTCACGCTCCAGCACGGCGCGAAAGTGCCTGCGATTGGCCAAGCCAGTCAGGGGGTCTTTGAGGGAAAGCTCGCACAGGCCGTCGATTAGGCTCTGCAGGTAGTGCGAGGGCACCTCGCGGTGCAATGCTGCTTCGCTGCCGCCGGCCTGCGCCACCAGTGCGTGTGCAGTATCCAGGCGGAGGTCGCGCAGATCTACAAGATGGGAAGCCGCAGAATCAGACACAAATAGAGCAAAAAAAGTTGGTTGAGTGTACCAGTGCACTTGCAAGAACAGCGCCGGCAGAGGATATAGGTTAAACCCGGGCACCGCGAGTGCCAGACCCGGCCCTACACCTTTCTGCTACACCCGCGCGATAGGCTCGGGGAGCTGTTGCAACGCCAGCAGCGCATCGCTATCGGTGCGGTACATGGCCAGCCCCGAACTGGGCGCCAGAAGCCCGGCTTGGCGCAGCACCTGCTCCACCGGCAGTTTCAGGCCGCTCAGGTGCAAAGTGCCCCCCCGCGACTGCATGAGAGCCAGTAGCTGGGCAAAGGTTTCAACACCCGTCACGTCGATGCGGTTGATGGGCTGGGCCAGCAAGCACAGATGCACCACGTCCGGGTGGTCGGTGAGGTGCGCCGTCACGCGGCGCTCCAGAGCGCTGGCAGACGCAAAGTCCAGTTCGGCGTCCATGCGCAGCGCCAGCAGGCGGGGTGCTAGCGGGGGCAGGTGCCACAGATGGCGGTCGCGCATGCTGCCATCGGGGTGCAGCCCGACTTCGATGATGCGGGGGTGCAGCCGCTGGTACAAAAAGTGGCTGAGGTTCATCAGCAGACCCACCAGCACGCCCCAGTACATGCGGGGCGCGGTGGCCAGCGTCAGCGCAAAGGTGACGCCGCCGATGATGGCCTCCACCCTCGACACCTTCCACAGCCGCAGCAGCGTGCCGGGTTTGATGAGGCTGGTCACGGCAGTCACCACCACAGCGGCCAGCACCGATTGGGGTACGTGGTAAAGCGCTGGCGTCAGCCACAACAACACCACCAGCACCAGGCTGATCGCGAACAGGGTGGCCCAGCCACTTTTGGCGCCTGCATACAGGTTGATGGCGGAGCGCGAGAACGACGCGCTGGTGGCAAAGCTGCCCACCAGCCCGCTGCTGATTTTGGCCAAACCTTGGCCGATCAGGTCCTGGTTCTCGTTCCATTGCTCGCCCGACCGCTGGCTTTCTACTTTGGCGCTCGACGCCGTTTCAAGAAAACTCACCAGCGTGACCACCAGCACAGGCATCACCAGGGCAGAGAACCCGGACCACGGCAGCATCCCCGGCCAGTAGGGTGCTGGCAGGCCCGATGGCAGCGCGCCCACCACGGCGCCGCCTGCATCGGCGTAGCCCAGCGCCCAGCTCAAAGCACCCGCAGCGCCCACCACGATGATGGCCGCAGGGAAATTGGGGCGCCAGCGCCGAGCCAGCAGGAGCAATGCCAGGCTCCCCAGTCCGAACGCGGCCGCGGTGAGGTCGAAGAGTCCCGGGGAAGGCGTAGATAGCAGCGCACCCCAGTCGGACGCCCGAAGCCCCGTCAACGCGCCCAATTGCGAGCCCAGAATGAGCAGTGCCGCAGCCTGCGTAAAGCCGCTGAGCACGGGGGAGGTGACCAGGTTGAGTAGCCAGCCGAACCGCGCCAGGCCCATCACCAGCTGCAACACACCGGACATCAGCGCCATCCAGGCGGCCAATGCCACCCACTGGGCACTGCCGGGCTCGGCCAGGCCGGTGAGGGACGCCCCAATCAACAAACTGGTCAATGCCGTGGGCCCCACGCCCAGGCGGGTGGATGAACTGAACAGCACCGCCACCAATGCGGGGATCAACGAGGCATAAATGCCGGTGATCAGCGGCATGCCCGCCAGGGCGGCGTATGCCACACCTTGCGGCACCAGCATCAGCCCCACCGTCATGCCAGCCCAGAACTCCCCCTTGATCAGGGCACGGTCGGGGCGGGGCCAGGCAAGAAACGGAAGCCAGCGAGAGAGCGAGGACAGGGACATCCCGCAATTGTCGCGCGTCGCCCGCCCGCGGCTCGAATGCGGTGCGCACCCGGCTCGCATGTAGCCGGTGGGTAGGGACGGGCGCCGGGCGGCACCGTCCTACACCCACTTCGGCCACGTCCGACCCGGGCGACATGCAGCGCTGCCTAAAGTCACTCCATGTTTCAACCGCAAGGAGTTACCGCAATGAATACCCTGAAAATTTCCCAACGTCCCGCCCGCCGTGTTGTCAGCATCCTCGCCGTGAGTGCACTGGCCTTGGGCCTGGCAGCCTGCGGCAAAACCGAAGAGCCCACGGTGGGTCAGCGTCTGGACTCCGCGGTAGAGAAGACCGAGCAAGCCGCTGCTGATGCACGCGCCAGCACCGCAAGCGCCATGCAGAGCGCAGAAACCAAGATGGAGCAGGGCGCCGCAAGCGCAGAGTCCGCCACCAAGAACGCCGCGAACAGTGCCATGGGCGCCATTGATGACGCCACCATCACCGCCCAGGTGAACGCCAGCTTGGCCAAGGACCCGGACTTGAGCGCGCTCAAGATCAATGTGGATACCGTCGATGGCAAGGTAACCTTGAACGGTCCAGCCCCTACGACGGTGGCACGTGACCGCGCGGAAACCATCGCCAAGGCCGTGCAGGGCGTGACCTCGGTCAACAACCAGCTGGTTGTGACCGCCAGCTAAAACAGAACACAAAGTCTTTCGGGACTGGATGTAAATGCGCCGCCTAGGGTTTGCCTTGGGCGGCGCGCTAACATGCCCGGCATGAAAGATCACGACACTGACCTCGCCACCCGCATCGTCCACCACGACTATCTTCCCCCCGTTGGATTTGTCGCGCCTCAGCCCGGCGTTTACAAGGCTTCGACCGTCATCTTTCCGAATGTGGCCGCCATGCGCACACGGGAGTGGAAGGACAAGAGTGGCTACACCTATGGGCTGCACGGCACGCCTACCACGTTCATTCTCGAAGAGCGCCTCTGTACCCTGGAAGGTGGTTTGCAATGTGTGCTGGTCCCCAGTGGGCTGGCAGCCATCGCCAATGTGGCGCTCGCCCTGCTGAAACCCGGCGACGAAGTTCTCATCCCCGACAACGCCTATGGGCCCAGCAAAGACCTGGCGAACGGGGAGCTGGCGCGTTTTGGCATCACCCACGTGTTGTACGACCCGCTTGACCCCACCGATCTGGCAGCCCGCATCACACCCGCTACCAAGCTGGTGTGGCTGGAGGCACCAGGGTCTGTCACGATGGAGTTTCCAGATCTGTGTGAGCAGGTGCGCATCTGCCGTGCGCGTGGCATCACCACGGCGCTGGACAACACCTGGGGCGCAGGGCTGGCGTTTGCGCCCTTCGACCTCACGGGTGATGGCAGCCTGGGCGTGGACATTTCGGCCCACGCACTGACCAAATACCCCAGCGGCGGCGGTGATGTATTGATGGGCAGCGTCATCACGCGTGATCTGGCACTGCACATGAAGATCAAGCTCACCCACATGCGTTTGGGGCTGGGCGTTGGTGTGAACGACGCCGAAGCGGTGCTGCGCTCTTTGCCCAGCATCGGTTTGCGCTATCGCGCCCATGACGAAGCGGCGCGCACGCTGGCGCAGTGGATGCAGCAGCAGCCTGCCATCGCGCAGGTCCTGCATCCTGCGCTGGCGGGTTCGCCCGGCCATGACCACTGGAAGGCCTTGTGTGGGGCTGCGCAAGGTGGGCCCGGGGCTGCGGCGGGACTGTTCAGCGTGATGATTGACGCGCGTTTTACCCAGGACCAAGTGGATCTGTTCTGCGACAGCCTGCGCCTTTTCAAGCTGGGCTATAGCTGGGGTGGGCCCATGAGCCTGGTGGTGCCCTACCAACTGGCCAGCATGCGCGCCCGGTCTTCGGCACACCTCCAGCCGGGTACGCTGGTGCGGTTTTCTATTGGGCTGGAGTCCGTGGAAGACCTGCAACAGGATTTGCAGCAGGCCATGGAGCGCGCTTTCTCCCTGGCTTGACGCAGGTCAAGAAACGAGGCCCGCCAACGTGTGCGCGCCTCGTTATTTCCCCCAAAGTGGTAGTTTCCTTAGTGGTGCCCTGCGGGCGGGTGACTTAGTGTGAGGGGTTGCAGATTGCCTGCTGCCCAACCACTGTCCGCCCACTGCCTGCATGCCAGACACACCCAACCCCGCCCCCTTGGCGCCTGATCCGGTCGACGCGCTCCCGTCACACAACTTGCCGACAGAACCGGCTGCGCCTATCACTTTGCAGCCACTTCGATTGGCAGACCCGTTTCGCTGGCTGGCAAAAGGCGTGCAAGACCTGCGTGCGGCGCCAGGCATTGCAGTGTTTTACGGTGTGTGCTTTTGGTGCATGGCGCTGTTGCTGGGCTGGGTGTTTCGCACCAAACCCGAGTACACGATGTCGCTGGCCAGCGGTTGTCTGCTGGTGGGGCCGTTTCTGGCCATGGGCTTGTACGACACCAGTCGCAGGCGCGAGGCAGGCTTGAAACCTCAACTGAGCGCGTCGCTCACGTGCTGGGACAGTCACATGGGCAGCATGGGCATGCTGGTTTTGGTAATGGTGGTGCTGGAGCTGCTGTGGGGCCGGGCGTCACTGGTGGTGTTTGCGGTGTTCTTCAATACCGGCATGCCATCGACCACCGGCGTTCTGCAGGCCATATTCAACCCGCAGAACTGGAGCTTTGTGGCGGTGTATGCCCTGGTGGGCGGCGCGTTTGCGGCGCTGGTGTTTTCTACGTCGGTCGTCTCTATCCCGATGATTCTGGACCGCGACACCGACGCATTGACCGCAGGCATCACCAGCATGCGGGTGGTGCTGGAGAACCCCGCAGTCATGCTGCTGTGGGGCGCGCTGATCACCGGCACCGTGGCGCTGTCGCTCTGGTTCTGGGGTGTGGGGCTGCTTTTGGCTGGGCCGGTGCTGGGCTTCGCCAGCTGGCATGCGTACCGGGCCTCCGTAACCCCACTGCCACCCGCTGCAGCATGACCGCTTAGTCGGGTTCTAAAAGTCCATGCTGTTACAGTGAGCCTCTACTTCAGGAAGCAATTACCTTGGCAACACCCAACTACGGATACGAAAAACGCCAGCGCGAACTCGCCAAAAAGAAAAAAAAGGAAGAGAAGCTGAGATCTAAAACACAACACAGGTCGGACGATCCGCAGGGCGGCCCGCCCGCTGATGACCAGCCAGCGGGCGACGCCGGAGCCCCTGATCAGCCTGCCAGCGCTCCCGGCGGCTAACACATCGGCTGAGCTTCAGCGCAACAGCTTTTTCAGTTCCGGCCACACATTGGCCAGCATTTGCGGATGCGCTTCGGCGCGCGGGTGAATGCGGTCAGGCTGGAACAGACGGGTCGGGTCGGGCCCGTCGGCCACACCCTTCAGAAAGAAGGGCACCACAGCGGCCTTTTGGGCTTTTGCCACCGTGGCAAACAGACCCGCAAACCGGTTGGCGTAGTCCGTCCCATAGTTGGGCGGCACCTGCATCCCCACCAGCAAGACCTTGGCGCCGACCTTTTGCGCCGCTTGCGTCATGAAGGTCAAATTCTCTTCCGTATTTTTGAGCGGCAGTCCCCGCAAGGCGTCGTTGCCCCCCAGCTCGATCACCACATGGCTGGGTTTGTGCTGCGCCAGCAGTGCCGCCAGGCGCGAGCGGCCGCCCGAAGTGGTTTCTCCGCTCACACTGGCGTTGACCACGGTGGCGCTCATCTTGTCCTGCGCCAGCTGCTTCTCCAACAGGGCGACCCAGCCCGTGCCTCTGGCCAGACCATATTCAGCACTGAGTGAATCGCCCAGCACCAGAATCACGGGCTGGCGCGCCGGCGCAGTCGCCGCATTTGCCGCCTTGGCGGCTGTCTGGGCCATGGCGTGGGGCGCCGAAAGCCCCACCAGGAGCCCGATAGAAGCGCTCAGGATAAAGTGGCGCCGTTGCTGATATCGAATCAAAGTAAAGAGCCTTTCATGTCCGAATCCTCCCCATTGCCCAAGACACCCTCTGCCACATCCATCATCGCTGTGGAGCATGTCTTCAAGTCGGTGACGGATTCCACCGGAACACTCGACATTCTGCGGGATATCGATTTCCGCCTGGCACCAAGGGAAACCGCGGCGATTGTGGGTGCGTCAGGGTCTGGCAAAAGCACCTTGTTGTCCATCATTGCTGGGCTGGACACCCCCACGCGCGGCACGGTTCGGCTGGATGGCCATGACCTCTTTGCCATCGACGAAGATGCCCGCGCTGCACTGCGCGCGCAAAAAGTGGGTTTTGTGTTCCAGAGCTTTCAGCTCATGGGCAACCTCACCGCGCTGGAAAACGTGATGCTGCCGCTGGAATTGGCCGACCGCCGCGATGCACGCAAGGCGGCTGCCGACATGCTGGCCCGCGTGGGCCTGGGCCAGCGCCTGTCGCATTACCCCAAGGTGTTGTCCGGCGGCGAACAACAACGCGTGGCACTGGCGCGGGCTTTTGTGGTGCAACCCGCCGTACTGCTGGCCGACGAGCCCACCGGCAGCCTCGACTTTGCGACCGGCGAAACCATCATGAAGCTGATGTTCGACCTGAACCGCGAACAAGGCACAACGCTGGTGCTGGTCACCCATGACCGGGCCATCGCCGAGCAGTGCGAGCGGCGCATCACCATCGAAGCAGGCCGCGTGGTCTGAACGCCTGATAGATCCAGCGGACCGATGTGAAGCTGGAGTTTTGAGTGTTTTTGGCCTCTAGCGCTTATTCACTAAGCGCTAGTAGCTATGAAATTGATAGTCGCCTGAAGCGGGCGCTCCTTGCCAGCGGATAATCCCCCCATGTCCAGCCCCAAAGTTCTCTTCGGCTTTCACGCCGTGGGCGTGCGTCTGAAGACCGCGCCCAAATCCGTCATCGAGATTTACTACGAGGTCACGCGGCGCGACGCCCGCATGCGCCAGTTTCTCGACCGCGCCCGCGAGGCCGGTGCCCGTTTGATCGAAGCCGACAGTGAACGCATTGCCAAGCTGGCCGGCAGCCACGGCCACCAGGGCGTGGCCGCACGGGTCGAGGCGGTGGCGCAGATCACCTCGCTCGATGAGCTGCTGGAAAACCTGGAAGCCGACGGCATCGAAAACCCGCTGCTGCTGGTGCTCGACGGCGTGACCGATCCGCACAACCTGGGCGCCTGCCTGCGGGTGGCGGACGGTGCCGGGGCCCACGCGGTGATCGCCCCCAAAGACCACGCCGTGGGCATCAACGCCACCGTGGCCAAGGTGGCCAGCGGCGCGGCCGAGACCATGCCGTATTTCATGGTCACCAACCTCTCGCGCACCTTGAACGAACTCAAGGAACGCAACATCTGGTGCATCGGCACCAGCGACGATGCGCCCAAGACCGTTTACCAGGTGGACTTGAAGGGCCCCGTCGCCCTGGTGCTGGGCGCCGAGGGCGACGGCATGCGCCAGCTCACCCGCAAGACGTGTGACGAGCTGGTCAGCATCCCCATGAAGGGCGCGGTGGAAAGCCTGAACGTGTCCGTGGCCAGCGGCGTGTGCCTGTACGAAGCGTTGCGCCAGCGGTCCTGAGACTCCCCCTGCAGCGGATGGAAGCCGCTTCGGACACCGTGAAAACGGGGGGGCAGTAGGCGCACCCCTTTGCCGTGCTGACCGGTGCAGGCATCAGCGCTGAATCCGACGTGCCCACCTGTCGTAATGCGCATACCGGCGGCTGAGCGCAGTTCCCGCCTAGTACGAATTCGCGTTCGATGATGGAGAAAACCGTTCGGGCTGCGCTTGTGGAAGCCTCGCGCAGCGCTTCGACAAGCCTGTCCTGAGCTTGCCAAAGGGCTCAGCATGAACGGATTGATATTTTTGAGTGCGTGTGGGTCTGAGAGCGCGTGATGTGTTGTTTGGCAGTTTCCTGTCGCTGAGCTGACAGGCCGCCGCACGCACAGGCGGTAGCCTCCGCCTCCTTTGCACTCTTCCGTCAGAACCCCATGAGCCGTCGTCACTTTCTCTTGCGCGCCACCCAAGTGGCTGCCGTTACCGGCCTGCCCACGTGGGCCCACACCGCTGCCGCGGCGGAAGAGGCGCTGACGCCCAAATCCATCACCCTGGGTTGCTCCATCGCCCTGACCGGCCCGCTGGGCCAGGCGGGCATTGAGCAAGTGGCGGGCATGAAGGCCGCATTTGCCGAGGTGAACGCGGCGGGTGGCATCCATGGCCGCGAGATCCGCATGGACCCCAAAGACGACGGCTATGTGGCCGCGCGCACGTTGAAGAACGTGACCGAGATGGTGGATTCGCAATCGATTTTTGCCTTGATCTCGCCGCTGGGCACCGCCAACACCGCCGCGATCTTGCCGATGATCGAAGCCAAGGGCATCCCCACCGTGGGGCCTGTGACCGGCGCCACCTCACTGCGCAGCGCCGAGGCGCGCCACGTGTTCTTTTTGCGCCCCACGTACCGCGAAGAAACCCAACGCCTGGTCAAGCAGATCGTGGACATGGGCCTCAAGCGCATCGCCGTGGTGTACCTGGACAACCCCTTTGGCAAAGAAGTGCTCAAGGACATGTCCAAGGCGCTTGACGACATCAAGGTGGAACGCGCGGGCGAATACGCACTGGCCGTGGACGGAAAAAATGGCGCCGACCTGGCTGACAAGGTGGCCGCAGAGCGCCCCGGCGCCGTGCTGCTGGCCACCACGGGCACGGCCAACACCGCGTTTGTGCAGGCTTTCCGCGCCAAGGCGCAGGGCGTGCCCCTGGCAGGCATCTCCGTCACGGTGATCTCGTCCGAACTGCCCAAGCTGGCATCGGCTACGCGCGGCCTGGCGCTGGTGCAGGTGTTTCCGGACGCCAACTCGCAAAAATCGGTGGTGGTGCGCAAGTTCCAGAGCACCATGAAGGCCACGGGTGCCAACCCCGCGTTCATCAACAGTGGCAGCGCACTCGAAGGCTGGCTCAACGGCCAGATCATGATCGAAGGCCTCAAGAACGCCGGCAAGGACCTCACGCGCGAACGCCTGCGCGCAGGGCTGGCCAGCATCCGGTCCCTGTCGTTTGGCGACTTCAGCGTGGGCTTTGGCAACAAGGCGCCGTACATCGGGTCGGACGCGATTTACCTGGCCATCTACGCGGACAACGGTCGGCGTTTGAGCTGAGGGCGGTTGGGGCGAGGCAGACCGGCAGACTGTTCGGTCTGTTCGGTGTTGTCCGGCGCTGTTTCTGGCTACCGCTTCTACGGCTTCGCGTTCGATCCATCAGAGCCGTTCGGACTGAGCTTGTCGAAGCCTCGCGCGTCACTTCGACAAGCCTGTCCTAAGCCTGTCGAAGGGCTCAGCGTGAACGGTTTGTATTTGAATACGGACCGGTATCAGTGCCCCAAGCGCTGTGCGGCTTTCACACCAACCCCAGCGCCCCCAGCACCGCCCCGGCGCCCAGCATCCACAGCAGGTGCAGTTTGGTACGCCACACCAGCACCATGGTGGCGGCGGTCAGCAGCCACAGCGGCCAGTCTTGCGCGGGGTCGCCATGCGCGCGGGCCAGCACCCAGGATGTGGCCAGAAGCAGGCCAATCACCACGGGCGCCATGCCTTGCTTGAAGGCACGCACCGCGCGCCGCTCGCGGTTGCGGTGGCCCCAGCGGGTCGCAGTCCAGGTCAGCAGGCTGCTGGGCAGCATCACGCCCAGCATGCAAACCGCCATGCCCAACGCGCCCAGCAGCCAGCCTGCCGCGCCGGGGCCGCCTGCGTTCAGGCCCACGTTCCAGCCCAGCAGCGCCACAAACAGCACATTGGGGCCCGGGGCCGCCTGGGCAATGGCGATGGAGGCGCTGAACTGCGGGTCGGTCAGCCAGGCCTGGCGCTCGACCAGAAAACGGTGCATGTCAGGCGCGGTGGCAATGGCGCCGCCCACGGCCAGCAGCGACAACGACATGTAGTACAGAAACAGGTTGAGCCAATCGGCGACACCGAGGGCGGCCACGTGTTGCGCTGCGTCGGTCATGGTTTGATCTTTCTGAAAGTCAGCACGCAGGCCGCGCCGCCCAACACCGGCAAGATCCAGAACAGCGGCAGCCGCAGCACCGCCATGGCCACAATGGTCAGCCCCGCCAGCGCCACACACAGCGGTCGCCCCAGCGGGTGGTTCTTGATGGACACAAACAGCTTGATGCCCACGCCCGCAATCAGCCCCGCGGCCACCGCGCCCATGCCACGCAACGCGCCCGCCACGGCAGGGTGGCTGGCAAACTGGGCATACACCACCGCCAGCGTCAGCACCAGCATGAGCGGAAACGTGAGCATGCCCGCCAGCGCCGCAAACGCACCGCGCAGACCAAAGTAGCGGTCGCCAATCATGATGCTCAGGTTGACCACGTTGGGCCCCGGCATGATCTGCGCCACCGCCCAGTCCTCGACAAACTCTTCGTTCGTCATCCAGCGCTTTTTCTCTACCAGCTCGCGCTGCACCACGGCCAGCACGCCGCCAAAACCTTGCAGCGCCAGCCAGGTGAAGGACCAGAACAGATCGGTCGGGTTGCGGGGCTGGGGCCGCTGCATGGCCAGCGGGTCAGGGGAGGGGGGAAGGGCGTCGTCGGCCATATCAAAATATTGGTCAAAAGTGCCTCTAGCGCTTGATGTATAAGCGCTAGCAGCTATCAATTCAGGAATTTGCGTGAATGCGCTTCGGGTGATGTCACCAGGTCGCGGGCGCTGAGCACACCGCAGGATGTTACGCCGCTGGCCCGCATCCGCTTGGGTCGGCAGGCGTCGTGATGCGGCACGGCACCAGTGCCGTGTTTCGCGCTATCTGGCACATAAAAAGGCGTCTTTTCGCCCTCGGCGGCGTTGCCAATCCTCGCGATACCCGGTATCGCTCCGGTTTGCGCCTTGCCAGTGTCAAAAATCCATCCTTTTTATTGGTGCCATCCAGCGTGAAACACTGCACGAGCGTTTGGCGTCTGCGCGGAGGCGCTGCGGTCGGTATGCTGCGCGCTTTGCGCGACCGGTATTCGCAACCTGTCTGTGCCACCTCTCTGCGCCATAGCTTCACCCCTCAAGGATTTCCATGAAACTCATCCGCTACGGTCAGCCCGGTGCCGAGCGCCCCGGGCTGGTCGATGCCCAGGGCACCCTGCGCGACTTGTCCATGCTGCTGCCCGACATCGGCCCCGCCCAGCTCAACCCCCGCACCCTGGCCGCATTGGCCGCCATCGACGCCTCCCGCTTGCCCGCGGTGGAGGGCTCGCCCCGCCTGGGCAGCCCAGTGGGTGGTGTGGGCAAGATCGTGTGTGTGGGCCTGAATTACGCAGACCACGCCAAGGAGGCCGGCATGCAGCCGCCCGCCGAGCCCGTACTGTTCATGAAAGCAGTCACCGCGCTCAGCGGCCCCAACGACGACGTGCGCATTCCGCCTGGCGCGCTCAAGACCGATTGGGAGGTCGAGCTGGGCATCGTCATCGGCACCCGCGCCAGCCACGTGACCGAGGCCGACGCGCTGGCGCATGTGGCCGGGTATGTGCTGGCCAACGATGTGTCAGAACGCGCCTGGCAGATGGAGCGCGGCGGCCAGTGGGACAAAGGCAAAAGCTACGACACCTTTGCCCCCATCGGCCCCTTGCTGGCCACGGCCGACGAGGTCCCGGACCCGCATGCCATCGACCTGTGGCTGGAGGTGAACGGCCAGCGCGTGCAAAACGGCAGCACCCGCAACTTCATCTTTGGTGTGCCCACGGTGGTGTCGTACATCAGCCAGTTCATGACGCTGGAGCCCGGTGACCTGATCCTGACCGGCACGCCCGCAGGCGTAGGCCTGGGTCAGAAACCCGCGCCGTGGTTTTTGAAGGCGGGCGATGTGGTGCGGTTGGGCGCTACGGGGCTGGGGGAGCAGGTGCAGACGTTGGTGGGTGGGTGAGCAGCAACCTTGTTGTCTAAACGCGAGAGGTCACCCCAGCTTGCCCTTGAGCGCATGCCCCGTGGTGCGCCAGCCCGCCTGTTCGGGGTACTTCACCCTGAAGACTTTCAGGTCTGCCTGGGTTTCGTACTTCACTTTGAAGATCCGAAAGCTGGCCTGCTTCTCGTACGCAACAAAGAACCAGGCGATATCGCCGACGGCCTGGGTGTCGTAGGCCACTTCGTGGAAGCACAGGTCGGCCTGGCTCTCGTAGGCCACTTCGCAGACGCGGGCTTGGGCCTGGTTTTCGTATTTCACTTCCAAGATCTTGGCCACAGGGCTCCCTTTCTGGCGGTTGCGCGATGAGGGTGGGTGATGACCGGTCCAGCGGACCGGTCGCACAAACGCTCTGAGGTTATCCAAAAACGCGGTCTGCGGGCTGGCTAGGGTGCTTGTGAATGTAAGTTTTTGAGCCAAATTGGCCTCTAGCGCTTGGTGGATAAGCGCTAGTAGCTATCAATTTTCATAATTTAGTGCCCTCCAAGGATGCGCGGCCACGCGTTTGATGTCGCAATACTTTTATTGCGACATCAACCGATGCATCGCGCCGAATCGGCTGCGCCCCAGCGAGTTGGATGCCTGGCGACGCGGGTGGAACTGACATGACCGTCGTCTACCCCATCACCACCCGGTTTCGCCCCTTCGCCTTCGCGTCGTACAGCGCGGCATCTGCGCGCGAATAAAGGCGGCTCGCAGATTCCTTGATCTGCAGGGTGGCAACGCCAATGCTGATCGTCGCCGGGTTCGCGAGCCACTTGGCCTGGGCCACTGTGGTGCGCATGCGTTCGGCGACCTCCAGCGCGCCGTCGGCGTCGGTGTTGGGCAGGATGACCGCGAACTCCTCGCCACCCACCCGGGCCACCACATCGACCACCCGGGCGCAGCCGTTCAGCATCTGGGCGATGGCGATCAGCACCTTGTCGCCCGCGTCATGGCCGAACTGGTCGTTGATGCGCTTGAAATGGTCCACGTCCAGCATCAGCAGGCTCAGGGGCGTATTTCTGCGCTCCACAATGGCCATCTCCAATTGCAGGCCGTGATCGAATGCCCGTCGATTGTTCAGACCCGTCAACGCGTCGGTGGTGGCCAGTTCGCCAAGCTCCCGGTTCAACTCATCCACCCGCTTGACCTGCTCCAGCAGCTGCTGGTTCAGTGCCTCGGCCTTCTGAAGTGCCTGGCGCAGCCGGATCTCGCGCAGAGCGGAGTGGGCCAGCTCCACGAGGATTTCAATATCCCGCTCGCTCCACTGTTTGGGTTTGAAATCCACCGCGCAGAAGCTGCCCAGCACTTCTCCTTCTTCTGTTTTGAGGGGGATGCCCGCATACGCCCTGATCCCCAACGATGCCACCGTGGGCACGTCCTGAAACACCGGAAGTTGCGTGGCATCTTCGAGAATCAGTGCGCCCCCAGACACCAGGGCGTAGTGGCAAAAGGTGCGCCCATTCAACTCGCGGGCGGTGGACAAGGGCTCGCCCATGCCAAAGGTGCTTTTGTAGAAGTCCCGGTTTGCATCCACCAGCGATACGAAGGTGACCGGCGCCCCGGTCAGCTTGGCCGCCAGGCGGGTCAGCCGGTCAAAACTTTCTTCGGGCGGGGTGTCCAGCAGACCGGTACTGAACACTGCAGCCAGACGCTGCGGGTCCGCCAACGCAGTCTGGACGAGTGCCTCATCGGCCGGGATCGGGGGCTGTGATTCCATGGCGCATCGTATCCATGTGTAAAAAACCCTTTGCGGGCGCAGAACGAATCCGCAGCCAGGCAGCGTCGCTGGCCTTGAACCCGTCAGCGCGTCAATGCGTCAGCGGCCCAGAGCAACGCCCCCTGCCAACCTTTGCGTTACAACGCTGCGCACGGATTGCGGCGCATCTTGCAGCAGCGCAGGCCAATCGGCTTGCGCCTGCTTTACCACCCCGCGCAGCAGCGCCAGGTGCCGCGGCACGCGCAGCAGCCCGGCGGATTTCATCAGGCCTTCCATGTCGTCCCAGGTCAGCGCCTGCAGGGTTTTGTCGATGGCGCGGTTGACCGCGTATTGCGGCTCGGGCACGCCGTCAAAAAACGCGGCCACACACACGGGGTCGTACACCGGGGCCAGCTGCGGCACGCGGCCATCGGGGTAGACCAGGGCCCAGTTTTTGAGGTGCGCATCGGTGTTGCCCATCAGGATGAACGCCACCATGCGCGCCAGAAACTCGCGCGTGTCCTGCACCGGCTGGCGGCTCAGGCGGTTGAGCACGCGCAGCATGGTGGCCCAATCCTGCAGCGCGCCCTTGCCATGGGTTTTGCCGTATTTCTGGCGCGGCGTGTAGCCCAGCACCTGGTTGAACTCTTCCATGTGCACGCGCGCGCCGCCGGGCAGGTGGTCAAAACGCTGCACGGCCAAAATTTCGTTGAAGGGCACGGCATCGGGCAGGTCGGCCTCGGCGCGGGTGATGACGCGCACATCGGCGCAGTGCAGACCCAGCGCCTTGCACAGCTGGTAGCCGGTGAACTCGTTGGCCACCAGGTCGGGGTGGGCGGTGGTGGGCAGCTTCAAGATCACGCTGCCCGCCGCGCCCTTGCGGTGCACCGTGTAGCGGCGGCCATCCTGCACCGCGCTGAACTTGGTCACCACGCCGGGCAGCGATGCCGCGTCTTCTACGGGGAATTCCACAAACCCCGGCTCCAGCACATCCAGCCCCTGCGTGGTGTGCCAGTGCCGCACCACGTCCGGGATGCCGTCTTGCGCGGGCACGGGCTCCACCTCCAGCGCGCCCATCAGGTCGTGGCCTGCGGCGGCCAGCAGCTCGAACTCGTCATCGGGACTGCAGCCGCGCTCGCGCGCGAGCCGCTCGCGGTTGTGGCCTTCGGGCAGCAGGTTTTGAAAGTACACCGGCCAGCGCCCATCGGTGCGCACCAGCCGCGCATCGCGTGCCGATGCCAGGATCTGCTGCGTAGCGGCCTCGTCGGCACCCTGAAAGCTGAGCGACAGGGTGGGGCGCTGCGGGTTGCGGATGTAGCTTTCGTCAAACGACACGCGCAGGATGTCGCCGTATTGCGAGAGGTAGCCAATCGGCTCGCGACCGCCCGCCGCTCCGTCCGCCTTCGCCGGGCGGTGCAGGTACAGGCGCAGGTAGCGGATGGAGGTGCTCATGGGGTATGGCTACGGTCAGCGGCGCAGGCCGTCCACCACCGAGGGCGGCGCATCCACACCCTCCGGCTGGCCCAGAAACTTGCCCCCCGACTGAATGAACGCCTCCAGGCTGGGCCGCAGGCTGCTGGGCACGGCGATGATGTCCATGCCCAGCACCCGCGCCATCTCGGCCAGGGTGGAATAACGCGGGTCCAGGTCGCCGCCTTCGGTGCGCTGCACCGTCATGCGGCTGAGGCCTGCGCTTTCAGCGAGCTGGGCCTGGGTCATCTGGTGGGCCTTGCGGGCGGCGGCGAGGGTGGGGATGAGGTCGGTAGACATGATGTTATTTATACTCTTAGTATTTAAAAAAGAGTATATATTTTATCTTTTCGCTAAGTTTTTTGACCCAGCGAGAGCGGAAAGTGGCGGGTATGCCGCGATAGGTCAGGCCCAGTCTGGGCCACTGTTCCGGCGGGACTGCCCGGAACGGCCGCAATGCAGCGATTGCTGTCATCCAAACCGTGCCATCTAAGGCGCACTATCGGGCAAGAGCTGCCGCTGGCGGTTTGATAAAGCACTCGCTGAATGTTTGCATTCACTGGCAGCAGCAGGCCCTGAGTTCGCATGACGAGTCATGCGCCTTGGGCTTCGCTCCATTTGCCATCCGGTTTACAGCGTCGCGTATCGCGTTTGGGCGACAGCGCGGCTCCTCTATCCGCGAGCTTCAGGGTATCTGGTCACAACGATGCCGAGCACTCTGCGATTAGTCCTCTGAACCAAAGCTGGGCGGGATGCGAGTCATTGCGTCGATGCCAAGTCAGGTCGAATACGATTTCAGGAAATGCGATCGGAGGCTGAAAAAACGCCAACTGGCGATCAGCCGGCGCCGGGCATGCTCGTCCGCCCCGGTCAGGCTAGCCGCCTTGCGGCCACCGCTTCAGGACGAGCGCATCTTGCCGATAACCAGAAGGTTACGATGAAAAGCCTCCTCGCTCTGCTGCTGGTCAGCGCCTGCTTCCAGGCGCAGTCCGCCGACCTGCCTCCCTGCGACAAGGCGGTGCGTTTCACTGCGGCTTGGTTCGCCGACCCGGAAGTGGACAACGCCAAACCGACCGCCGAACTGACGAAGATCGGCGCGGGCGCCGGCCGCAGCGGTACGCAACTCGGCCACGTCGTTGTCGAGACCAAGCTGGCGGTGATGCCGCAGACCAGTTGCCAGGGCGTCGTCGTGCGGCTGGATTACATCAAACCGGTGCTGCGCGTGGCCAGCGAGCTCCCGCCGGGCAGCTGTGCCTATGCGCACGTGATGAAACACGAGCAGACGCATGTGCGCATTCACCGCGACATCGCGCGCCAGTTCCGCGAGCTGGACTATCCCTGGGCCTCGGGCGGCAACAGCGCGGGCATCCTGCTCTACGCAAAACAGGAACTCGACCGCCTGATGCAAGCCCAGGTGCTGTTCGACAACCCCGAGGAATACGCTCGCAACTTCAGCGCGTGCGGTGGTGAGATCGCGCGGCTGGTGAAGCCCGCGGCGTCTACCAAGTCGGGGCAGACACCGGGTTGAGGCAACCGCCTTCCGCGAAGGCTTATTGGTCGCGCCTTGGGCTGGACCAGACTGATGCCGAGACCGGAGTGAGCCACCGCGCCGACCTTCGACTGCGCCACTTGTTCCGCCCCCGCACCCAACAGCCGTGTGGGGATAGAGCCACTCGCGTGGCTCACGAGGTCGTCGGTACATGAGTCAAAAGTGGCTTACTTCTGCATCGGTGCCAACAGCCATTGCAGCGGGCCCTGGGCCAACTGCGCTGGCGGGTCCAGGGAGTTCAAACGTTGATCACTCGCTTTTACTTGCCCCACTGGCTGCTCCTGGCCGGCTACGGAATCGCGATCAAGGCACTTGCGATTGAATCCAATTCCTCCGCAGCTTCGCTCGCAGTGGGATACCTAGCCAAACGTTCGAGGTCAGGCAACAGTAGCCTCTTCATTTCAACTGAATCAGCAACGATTGTCTGAAGAAGAAAGTGCTTCCAGGTGTCATCGACTCCGTTCAGGATCAGCCGGACGTGGGGGACAAGATAGGGGCCGATATCTGCTAGAAGTGGCGCAAGCACTCGAGCAACGGGCCAGTTGCCATCCTGAGTCCATCTAAGAAGCTGCGGGAGTACTGGCTCGATCGCTGGATAGCCCAGTTGAACCAAAGCTTCGGCGCGCTGCACATCGTGCTTATCGCGTGGAAGCATTTTCAGTAATTCAAGGCTCATTTCTTCGTAGATTCAGCAGTGCGAACCTAAACGCTTTTGATGTGCCAACAGCGGCGACGTCCGATGTTGGCCGTATGTTGCCAGTTATGCGCCGATCACTCTACTGACCGGCGAGTGTGAGGAGCGTAGGACCCAACAGGAAGGCTCCGAGCAGCAGGCAGACGGGTACGCCAATAAAGAACCAGAACATCAATCGCCCCTCCCTCTTGAAATGGTGGTTGACGCTCCTTGTTTTGGCTGTTGTGACTGATTCGTTGTGGGACTTTTTAGGGTTGCTCACTTGGTGCTTTCGTAGCGAATCATTTGACCGCTATTGGCCGATAGTACTCATTCGCGACAGTGGGGCGTACGTCCGCAACCAACCTAAAGCGGCTTCCCATCTCTCTCCATACCTTCGCGATCTGAAAACAGAAAACGCTTTCACTGCTGCGTGTGGACATCAAGCAAATCGGTGCACTACCGATTTTTTTTAGATTACAGAGATTATTTTTACGATCAGGGCCCGTTATGGGCGGTCGCCAATGGCTGGTGTCACGCCGTATGTTTGGCGGAGCTCAATCCTTGAGGTTCACTCCCAGAATATCCAGCTTTTTCGCATACGAGTCCCTGCGTTTTGCAGCCTTTGCCGCTGTTTCTGTGGCGGCTTGGATGGCCTTGGGCCCTTTATTCGCAGCCGCCTTGATCAGCCCGAACTTGTGATCGGCATCTGCTTCGACCCGCTTGAACGTGGCGATGAGTTCAGCATGCGCAATGGATGAATTCACACTTACTCCCATACCGATCAGCGTTGTTACTCTTGAATTTTGACGTTGGCGCGAAGCAAGGCTGTTCTTAATTCGCGAGTCGCAGGTTTGGAAATATCCACCTTTTGCGCCGCCAGGTCGAACGAAGAGCCTGGCTTGATGCTGGTTGGCAATATCTTTTTTGCTGGAAGCTTGGCCGGGTAAGTACCTTGACCTGGACACATGCGAACGGAAAACCCGAATTCTTCGAGCAGGCCTTTCGCATACAACTCCGCTAATTGGTGAAACGACACGAAGGTGGAGCGTTTCACGTCTTTGAATCCTGGCTGACTGACGTCGCGAACGAGTTCGAATTTGCCAAGCGAATCGCGCTGTGTATCGGTAAAAGGATGCAGCAAGAAAGTCTGACGAACGCCATCCTTTTTGGACACCAAAGTGTGCTCGACGGCTATATCGGTTAACAGCATATTGTTTTTCTAGCTTCGCGAGCTGCAGTTTGCACGGCCGCATCAGCCGACGTACCTCCCAAAGTCGCAGATTTTGTTTTCAAACCCCGTCACCGGGAGCCAATGCCACTTCGGATGTGAGGTGCGCGATGCGGGCAAAAATCACCCGAAGGGCGAGGACTTTAACTGAGCGGCAGCCAATGGCCGATCCCTGTTGCATGGCAAACAGACCGCTTCGGGTCAAAAACTGCCTGCCAATGGTGGTCGAGTGAAAGTCCGAAACCAGCCTGAAGCGGTCGTCCTCGTTATCTCAGACATTGCCGTCGCGACTGCTGGGGAGTGATCTGCTGGCGAGCTACTCTCCCAGACTTTCCCAGTGAATGAGCGGGCCGCGTCACAAGGCCAGTTGTCTCAGGATTCATGGGCCGTGAACAGCCAAGAATCGTTCAAAAACAATAGCTGCTCGCGCTTTCTCAATAAGCGCCAGAGGCCAAAAACACCGAATATCTAGTCACAGTATTCGCGTTGACTCACTGGGTATAACCTGACACCTCGCTGCTGGCTAGTGCGCCGGTTGGGCGGCGTTACCTGACCTACCCAGCTACCTGACATCCAGCGGCGCTGGCAACACCTGCGCCCGCTCGCCACAAAACCTCTGCGCCTCATCCCCCAACCAATCCCGCACCAACTGCATCGCCGGACTGGGGTGCGTCGTGGTCACAAACGAATACGCCGCCCGCGACAACACGCTGCGCCCCAGCAGCGGCACCAGGCGCCCGGCCTTCACATCCTGCAGCACCAGCGCCGCGCGGCCCATCGCAATGCCCTGACCTGCGAGCGCGGCGCCCAGGGCCAGTTGCGACAGGTTGAACTGCTGGCCGCCGGCCCAGGGCGGGGGTGTGGCGCCCACTTGGGTGAACCAGTGCTGCCACTCTTCGTACGTGTCTGCGCCGTCCCAGGCGCTGCCGTCGTGCAGCAGCCAGTCGCCGTGCAGGTCTTGCGGCTGGGTGATGCTCGGGTGGCGGGCCAAAAACTCGGGGCTGGCGACGGGAATGAGCCATTCGTCCAGAAACACCGTGGCGTTCAGGTCGCGGTAGCCGCCCAGGTCAAAGCGCACGGCGGCTTCGATGCCATCGCGCACCATGCGGGTGCGGTCCAGGGTGTGGAACTCGCCAAACACGCGCAGGCCGGTGTGCGGGTGCTGGCGAAAGAAGTCTCCCAGCCGGGGGGTGAGCCAGCTCATGGCAAACGAGGGTGAGCAGCTCAAGGTGGCTGTGGCCGCCTCGGGCGGCTGCCGCATCTGGGCCAGGGTGCTTTCGATGGCGTCAAAGCTCTCGCGCAGCACCACGGCCAGCCATTTGCCCTCGGGCGTGGGCACCAGGGCGCGCGGGGTGCGCAAGAACAGCGGGCGGCGCAGCCAGTCTTCGAGCTGCTTGACCTGCTGGCTGACGGCGCCCTGGGTGATGCACAGCTCGGCTGCCGCCTTGGTAAAGCTGCCGTGGCGGGCCGCTGCATCAAAACTGCGCAGCCAGGCCAGCAGGGAAGGGGAGAGGCGAATGTCCATTATTAATACTAATGCTGCGCTCACTATAAATGGCTTGTGACAGCGGCGTGACCGGCGAAGAATGCAGTCAAGACTTCAACGACTGAATGAATCTGTATGACGCCTGCTGACCGAATGCCTACTGTGGATGCGCTGCTGGCCACCCGCTTGTGCAATGCCCAGCCCGCGCTGTGGACCAACCCGGCCCGGCAGGCGCAACCGCCAGTCGCTTTGCAGGCGCTGGGGCGCAGCATTAGTCTGGATGATACGCAGGCCGCCGCCGCCCGGTTGGCCCGTTTTGCAGGCCTGCTGGCGCAGGTGTTCCCTGAGCTGGCCGCCACCGGGGGCGTGGTGGAGTCGCCTCTGCTGCCCGCCGCCGCGTTGCAACCCGCGCTGGGTTTGGCCGAGGGGCTGGGGCGTTTGTTCATCAAGGCCGACCACAGCCTGCCGGTGGCGGGCTCCATCAAGGCAAGGGGCGGCATGCACGAGGTGCTGGAGTTTGCCGAGCGGCTGGCGCTGGAGCACGGTCTGGTCGAGCCCGGTGGTGACTACCGTGCACTGGCCACCCCGGCCGCCCGCGAGGTGCTGGGCCGCTATCAGGTGGCGGTGGGATCCACGGGCAACCTGGGGATGAGCATTGGTGTGGTGGCCTCGGCATTGGGCTTCAAGGCGGCGGTGCACATGTCGGCCGACGCCAAAGAGTGGAAGAAGGACCGCCTGCGCCAGCGTGGTGTGCAGGTGGTGGAGCACACCGGCGACTATGAGCGCGCCGTGGCCGCAGGGCGGGCCGAGGCGGCCCGCGACCCCCTGTGCCACTTTGTAGATGACGAGCAATCGTTCTCGCTGCTGCTGGGCTACAGCGCGGCGGCGCTGCACCTGCAAAAGCAACTGGCAGCGCAGGGCGTGGTGGTGGACGCGGAGCACCCGCTCATCGTGTACCTGCCTTGCGGCGTGGGCGGCGCGCCCGCGGGCATCACGTTTGGCCTGCGGCAGCTGCTGGGGCCGCATGTGCATTGCTTTTTTGCGGAACCAGTGCAATCACCGTGCTTTTTGGTGCAGATGCTGGCCGATGCCACGCAGGGCGAGGGGCAGCACCCGTCGGTATACGACTGGGGCCTGACCAACCGGACCGAGGCCGATGGCCTGGCCGTGCCGCGTGCGTCGCTGCTGGCGGCCGAGCTGATGCGCCCGCTGCTGTCGGGCGTGTTCACCGTGGCCGACGACACCTTGTTTGCGCAACTGGTGCTGGTGCTGGATGCCTTGGGCGAGCGCATCGAGCCCTCGGCTGCCGCAGGCTTCAGTGGCCCGGCCATGTTGACCGGCACCACCGCCGGACAGGCCTGGCTGCGCAGCACTGGCGTGGATGCGGTGCTGCACAACGCCACCCACCTAGTGTGGACCACGGGCGGCCTGCTGGTGCCCGATGCGCAGTACCAGGGCTTTGTGCAGCGCGGGCGGGCTGTGCTCGCGGCCCAAGGCTGACTTTTCTCATCCCCCGATTCGTCGATTCCCCCACCTTTGTGACCTTTGGAGAGAACCCCATGAACCGCAAGCAACTGCTTTTGTCGTCCGCCGTAATATGTGCTCTGGGGGCCGCTGCGTGGGCCCCTGCCATGGCGCAAGAGGCGGCTTTCCCCACCAAGCCCATCACGCTGGTGATTCCGTTCCCGCCTGGTGGCGCCACGGATGTGCTGGGCCGCCTCATCGGCAAGAAACTGGGTGACAAGCTGGGCCAGAGCGTGGTGATCGACAACCGCGCGGGGGCGGGCACCACTATCGGCGCGGCATATGTAGCCAAGGCGGCGCCGGACGGCTACACGCTGCTGATGAGTTCGGGCACCACCTTCACCGTGAACCCCGCCGTGCGCGCCAAACTTCCGTACGACCCGGTCAAGAGTTTTGAGCCCATCGGCATCGCAGGGCGAACCAGCCTGATCCTGCTGGCCAACAAGGATGTGCCGGTCAGCGACGTGAAGCAGTTTGTGGCCATGGTGAAGGCCGCGCCCGACAAGTATTCGTACGGCTCGTATGGCGCGGGCACCACGTCGCAGTTTGCGGGGGAATTGTTCTTCCACGCGGCGGGCCTCAAGATCCAGCACGTGCCCTACAAAGGCAGTTCGCCCGCCATGGTGGATTTGATGGGTGGGCAGATCCCGTTCACGGTCGACACCGTGTCGGCCGCGCTGCCACAGCTCAAGGACGGCAAGATCAAGGCCATTGCCGTGACAGCGGGCAAGCGCTCGGCCCTGTTACCCAAGGTGCCCACGCTGGCCGAAAGCGGCTACCCCGGCGTGGAGATGGACACCTGGCTGGCCATGATGGCGCCACGCGGCTTGCCGCCCGCCGTCAAGGCACGGCTGGAGTTGACGCTGGCGCAGGTGGTGGCAGACCCTGAAACCCGCGACAAACTGATCGCCGTGGGGTTTGAACCCACCTATGCTTCTGCCAAGGCCGTGAGCGATTTGATAGACAAAGAGCTGCCTCTGATGCGTGCCGTTGCCCAGCGGGCGGCCATCACGGCAGACTGATCGGTCCTCGCAAGGTCAACAAAAAAAAGGAGATAAATTCAACATGACGACTTCACCTAGCACCCTGGTCGAGCTGACCGCCAACGAACTGCGCCACCGCATCGGTACGCGCGAAATTTCTCCGGTGGAACTGCTGGATGCGTGTATTGAACGCATCGAGGCCGTCAACCCGCATGTGAACGCCATCACCGCCACCTGCTACGACCGCGCACGCTCTGAGGCTCAGGCGGCTGAGCAGGCGGTATTGCGCGGCGAGCCGCTGGGCTTGCTGCACGGCCTGCCGATGGGCGTGAAGGACCTCGAAGCCACTGCCGGGCTGCTGACCACCTACGGCTCGGAGATCTACCGCAGCCACATTCCGGCCGAGGACAACGTGCTGGTGGCGCGCCTGCGTGCGGCGGGCGCCATCATGGCGGGCAAGACCAACATCCCCGAGATGGGTGCGGGCGCCAATTCGCGCAACACGGTGTGGGGTGCCACGGGCAACCCGTTCAACCCCAACCTGAACGCCGGGGGCTCGTCGGGCGGCTCGGCCGCTGCGCTGGCGTGCGACATGCTGCCGGTGTGCACGGGGTCGGACACGGGCGGTTCGTTGCGCATACCGGCGTCCATTTGCGGCGTGGTGGGCTTTCGGCCATCGCCCGGTGTGGTGCCCAGCTCGCGCAAGCTGCTGGGCTGGACTCCTATTTCGGTGGTGGGCCCCATGGGCCGCACAGTGGAAGAAGCCTGCCTGCAACTGGCTGCCACGGCAGGCATGTCGGCGGGCGACCCGCTGAGCTACCCGCTGGACCCGATGAGCTTCTTGTTGCCCGAAACGGTGGACCTGAGCCGCCTGCGCGTGGCATACACCGAGGACTTCGGCGCCTGCGCGGTGGACAACGGCATCCGCGCCGTGTTCCGCCAGAAGGTGCAGGCCATGAAGCACCTGTTCGCCAACTGCGACGCCATTGACGTGGACCTGGGCGACGTGCACCGCTGCTTTGACGTGCTGCGCGCCGAAGCCTTTGTGGCCAGCACGCGCGAGGCCTATGAGCGCGACCCCGCCAGCCTGGGCCCCAACACCCGCGCCAACTACGAGATGGGTGCTGCCATGACACTGCTGGACAGCGCCTGGGCGCAGGCCGAACAAACGCGCATCCTGGCGCGGTTCCAGAAGCTGTACGAGAACTACGACGTGATCCTGGCGCCCACCACGCCGGTGTCGCCTTTTGCATGGACGCAGCTGTTCGCCAGCCACATCAACGGCGAGCCGCAGGCCAACTACTACCGCTGGCTGGCGCTGACCTATGTGAGCACGCTCACCACTCACCCAGCGCTCAGTCTGCCCTGTGGGTTGGACGATGCAGGAATGCCCTTTGGCCTGCAGATCGTCGGGCGCTTTCGGGCCGACCGCCACATGCTGGGCGTGGGCCATGCGCTGGAGCAGGCGTTCAAGGGCATCGCCGGGCTGGCCCGCCCACGGCCTGACATCGCCAAGCTGATGCAAACAAATGCCGAGCCCGCGCTGACCTCCATCGTGACCGGCGCGCCCGATCTGCGTGATGCCCGGAGCCTGCCGCGTGAAGACCGCGCGGCATCGGCGGCGCAAGTGTCAGCGGTCTAAATAGAGCCAGGAGACAAACCATGCAATCAGTGGACACCATCGTCATTGGCGCGGGCATTGCAGGTGCCTCGGTGGCCTGGCAGCTTGTGCAGGAGAGAGTCGGGAGTGAGGGCGCCAGCGTGCTGCTGCTGGAGCGCGAATCGCAGCCCGGCTACCACACCACCGGCCGCTCGGCAGCGCTGTACATGGCCACCTACGGTACACCCAACATCCAGGCGCTGACGCGGGCGAGCCGCGCGTTTTATGACGCACCGCCGCCGGAGTTTGGGGCCGACCCCATCCTCTCGCCCCGTGGCGTGGTCTATGTGGCCGGGCCGGATCAGCTCGACATGCTGAAACAGGCCTACGCAGAAGCCCATGCGATCTCGCCCAACGTGGAATGGGTGGAGCAGGGCGCATTGCTGGCCCAGCTGCCCTGCCTGAAGCCCGAGGCCGTGGCCGCCGGCATGAGCGAGCCTGAGGCGTCCGACATCGACGTGCATGTGCTGCATCAGGGCTACCTGCGCGGCCTGCGCCAGCGTGGCGGCCAGGTGCTGACGAATGCGGAGGTCACGGCCTTGGAGCGCAATGGCGACGGCTGGCAGGTGACCCTGGCCGATGGCCGGGTGCTGCAAGCCAAAACCATCGTCAACGCCGCCGGTGCCTGGGCCGACGTGGTAGCGGGCCTGGCAGGCGTGCCGCCCATCGGCCTGGAGCCGCGCCGCCGCACTGCCTTTACCTTTGCGGTGCCCGAGGGCATGGACGCGACCCACTGGCCTGCAGTGATCAGCATCGACGAAACCTTCTATTTCAAGCCCGACGCGGGCCAACTGCTGGGCTCGCCCGCCAATGCGGACCCGACGCACCCGCACGATGTAGTGCCCGAAGAGCTGGACGTGGCCACCGGGATTTATCACATTGAGGAAATGACCACCTTCCAGATCCGCCGCCCGTCGCACACCTGGGCGGGCCTGCGCTCGTTTGTGCCCGACGGCGACATGGTGATTGGCTGGGACAACCATGTACCCGGCTTCTTCTGGCTGGCCGGGCAGGGCGGGTATGGGATTCAGAGTGCTGCGGGCGCCTCGTTGCTGGCGCGGCAGCTATTGCGGGGTGAACCGCTGTCCGATGATTTGGTGCGCGAGAAGGTAGATGTGGCGGGACTGTCGCCTGCGCGCATGCGGTAGTGGGATAAGGCTGAAGAGCCTTGCCTGACCGCTATGGCCTGAATACCTTCAAGCGAAGGTGTTGACCTGGGTGCCCAGCGTGCCACTGGTCGCCAGCGCGGGCTGGGGCATGGATTGCTGCATGGCGTTGAGCAGGGTGGCGGCCGACGAGGCCTGGATGTCGATCGCTTTCTTCAAAACCACCATGTTCAAGGCGTCAGACGTTTTGGCGCTGGCCAGCGCGGTGGCAGTGCTGACGATGCTGTTGGAGAGTGCGACGTCCATGGCGATTCCTTGAGGCGATGGTGGTTTATCGGCAGTTTGTCGGTGGGGTTGAGGGTTGTTACATCTTCGGCAAGGGCTCTTGATCCTGACCTCACTCCAGCGCCGAGACACCGATGGCGTTGCACGCCGCCAGATCGGACTCGCGCACCTCTGGCAGTTGCCGCGCAGCGTCCCGTAGGGCCGTGCGCAGGCCTTCCTCTAGCGTAGGGTGATAGAACGGCATGCCCAGTAGCTCATGCACCGTCAGTTTCTGGTGAACGGCCAGCGCCAGCAGATGGGCCATGTGCTCGGCATCCGGTGCGCACATTTCTGCTCCTTGCAGACGGCCGGTGGTTTTGTCCGCATATATATACAAGCGCCCGTGGTTGCGCTGGGCGGTGCGTGCGCGGCCCTGGTTGCCGTAGCTGACGGAGCCGGTCACCGTTTGATTGCGATCCATGTCGGCCAGGCGCTGACCCACGGTGGCGATGTTGGGGTCGCAAAAAACAATGCCCAGCGGCGTGCGGCGCTTGAAGCGGGTGGGTGTGTCCGCCAATGCGTTCATGCCCGCAATGTGGCCTTCGTCGGCCGCTTCGTGCAGTAAGGGGGTGTGGGTGTTGGCGTCCCCGGCCAGAAACACGGGCAAATCGCCAATTTGCTGGGTTTGTGGGTCGACCGTGGGCATGCCGCGCTTGTCCAGAGGCACTCCCAGCGTTTCCAGGCCCAGGTACTGGATATTGGGCACGCGGCCCATGGCAGCGACCACCTGGTCCACCACCACGCGGTTGCCGCCGCTCGATACCTCAATGCCTCCCGCAACCTCGCGCAACTCGGCGGGGGCGCCGGTGTGCAGCACCATTTCTTTTTTGAGCAGTGCGGTCAGTTCGGCATTGAGGGTAGGGTCACTCAGGCCCGCCAGGGTGTCGCCCGTGGTGAACGCCGCCACCTGCAGACCCAGGCGCGCCAGCGCTTGCGACAGCTCCACGCCAATGGGGCCCATGCCGATGACGGCGATGCGGGGCCCTAGGGTGGGTTGCTCAAACAGCGTGTCGGTGGTCAGCATGCGATCGCCAAACGCCAGCCACTCCTCTGGCACGCTGGGGCGTGAGCCGGTTGCGATGATGATGCTTTTGGTGGTGTAGGGGGTACCGTCAATGTCGACGGTGCGGGGGCCCAGCAAGGTGGCGCGGCCTGCCATGCGTGCGCTGCCGAGGTCGTCCGTGGCCTTGATGGCGCCCGCCACAAAGTCGTTACGCAGGGCGCGCACGCGCTGCAACACGGCGGGAATGTCTACCGTCAACTGGTCAGCGCCGCGCAGGCCGAATTCTTCGAACGCGTGGCGGCGATGAAATGCATTGGCCGCCTCGATCAGTGTTTTGGAGGGCATGCAGCCCACCCGTGCGCAAGTGGTGCCCCAGGGGCCATCGTTCACGATGAGGTATCGGTCCGTGCGCTTGCGAACCTCGCGCAAAGCTGCCAGCCCTGCGGTGCCAGCGCCGATGATGATGGTGTCGAGCGGTTGGCTCATGGGGCGTCTCCTCGTATCCCACCCATATCAGGTGAGCCGCCAGTGTGCGGGCCAAGCCGCAAAGCGCTTGTAGGCGCACAGGCATTTGTAGGAATGCGGGGCAGGGTGGTGATCAGCCTTCATTCCCGATGATTTTCCGGGTCAGTCCAGCCCACGCGCCCCTGGCCGCTGTCGTTGATGTGTTGAACAAAGGCGGTTGCCAGCGTCTCGGGCAGGCGCAGTTGCACGACCACCAGCGTGCCGTGTTGCACGTCCACCAGTTCTGCGTTGGCTGCTTCGATCTCGCGGCGCAGCAGGCCTTCCAGCGCGTAGGGCACATGGCACTGCAGCGTTTTCATGCGCTGCAGCGTCACTTTGGGCGCGGTCAGAAGAGCCTGGGCAATGGTGTCGGTGTAGGCGCGCACCAAGCCACCAGCGCCCAGTTTGACGCCGCCAAAGTAGCGCACCACCGTGGCCAGAACACCCTCCAGGTCCTGGTGGCGCAGCACGTCCAGCATGGGGCGCCCCGCAGTGCCACCCGGTTCGCCATCGTCCACGGCTGCCGATTGGCCCCCTGCCAACAAGGCCCAGCATATGTGGGCAGCGCTTGGGTGCTGCTTCCACAGCGCATCGACGGTCGCCTGCGCGCTGGCCCGGTCGGCGATGGGTTGCACACAGCCGATGAAGCGGCTTTTCTTGATGATGATTTCGCTGTGCGCGGGCGCAGCCAGGGTGTGGGGCATGGGGGGAGGAGTTTACGGGGGCGGCGCGAGGCAGATTTACGACGCTCCTCCTACCGTTTATCGGTACGAGCACGCCCTTGATGACAAAACGATGTTGTTTGTGCGTTCTGTCACACCTGCAAAAGACATCCGTTCCTACACTGGACGCTTGTTGCTGTGGCCTACGCTGTTGCTACTCATTTAAAAGCACTCAGGCCATCAGAAAAGGAACTGCCATGTTTGCCACCCCGTTCTCCGCTCCCTTGCACGAAACGCTTGCCAGCCATGTGTTTGGCCGATTTTTGCCGCAACGGGCACCGGTCGTGGCGACCTTGGCAACTGCGGCACCGGTGGTGGATGCAGCGGCGGTAGAAGAAGAACCGTTTGACTTGGCTCAGCGTGTGCGGGAAGTGGGGGAGTGGTAGTCGTGTGGATCACCATGCAACGGTGAGGCGTCGCGCCTCCATACAAAAAATGGTCCTGCGGGGCCATTTTTTATGGGCCATCCACAATGGCTACGTGACATCTGCATGCGGGTGCTGTTGGCCAGTGGCCGCCGGTCACATTCACCCACCACCCGGTATCCCCACCACTCGCACTTTGCAGTGTGTGCTGCAGCGAGCTCGGCGGTGTCCAGTGCCAGCGCATCTGCACTGCGAGCGATTTTGCTGCGCAGGCCCTGGGGACTACAGCCTCAACTCCCACGTTTCCCCCACCAACTGCTGGCCAAAACCCTCATAGGGTTCGGACTTGGCCAGCTTGAACCCCCGTTTGGCATAAATACCCCGCGCCGCCGTCAGGCAGCTGTTGGTCCATAACACCATTTTTTTGTAGCCCTTGGCACGCGCAAACGCGATGCACTCGTCCGTCAGCCGCGCGCCCAGGCCCAGGCCGCGCGCCTTGGGCGACAGGATCAGCATGCGCAACTGGGCCGTGGTGGCCGATTTGCGCACCACAAACACGGCGCCTACGCGTTCACCGTCCAGTTCGGCCACCCAGCAGCGCTCCCACGCGGGCTGAAACTTGCGCACGAACTGCGCGGCAATGTCCGCCACCAGGGCTTCAAAGCTGCTGTCCCAGCCGTATTCGCGCCAGTAAATCTCGCCGTGCTGCTGCACCACCCAGCCGATATCGCCGGGAACCGGGTCGCGCAGCACGGCCATGCGGGTTGCGGTGGGCGTGGCGCTGGCAGGCTCCAGCAAGGCCTCAATGCGTTCCATGGCGGCCACCAGCTCCTGCTGACGGGCGGGGGGCAGGGGGGCCAGCAGGGCGGCTGCCTCATCACGCGAGCGTTGTTGCAGGGGTTCAAACGCCTCGCGCCCGGCGGGCGTCAAGGTCAGCACGTTCTGCCGCGCGTCTTGGGGACTGGCGCTGCGCTCCATCCAGCCCGAAGTTTCAAACCGGCGAAGCACACGGCTCAGATACCCCCCGTCCAGGCCCAGGTCCCGGGCCAGTTCGCTGGCCACAGGGGCCTCGCGGTGGGCCAGTTCGTACAGCACGCGCACGTCCGTCAGCGATAGGTTGCTGCCCAGGTACGGGTCCAGCACACCCACCTTGCGGGTCATGAAGCGGTTGAAGCGCCGCACGGCTTTGACGGCACTGGCGGGCACGGTTGCGGATGCTGTGGGGATGTTCATGATTGCCTTTGTCATCTAATTAATTGACAAAAGCAATTATATGTCTGTTGCAGGTCATGCCCTGGCAAAGTCAGGGGCAAGCGCCGAACAGCGACAAAATGACCCTACGGCCGTAAAATCGCGGGTTAACCACCACAGCCGCGCCCCACGAGGCCCTTGACGCACAAGGTCCGGCCGCGAAACTCCTCTGCATGAACGCCCCCGTTGACGTCTCCTTTTTTGCGCGCGCCGCAAAGCCATTGACCAGCTACCGCCCGTACTGGGCCAAGCGCTTTGGCACGGCCCCGTTTTTGCCGATGAGCCGCGCCGAGATGGAGAAACTGGGCTGGGACAGCTGCGACATCATCCTGGTGACGGGTGATGCGTATGTAGATCACCCCAGCTTCGGCATGGCCGTGATCGGCCGCACGCTCGAAGCCCAAGGCTTTCGCGTGGGCATCATTGCCCAGCCCGACTGGCAAAGCGCCGAGCCCTTCAAGGCGCTCGGCAAACCCAACCTGTTCTGGGGTGTGACGGCGGGCAACATGGATTCGATGATCAACCGGTACACCGCCGACCGGAAGATCCGCAGCGACGACGCCTACACCCCCGGCGACATTGGCGGCAAGCGCCCTGACCGCGCGGCCATCGTCTACAGCCAGCGCTGCCGCGAAGCGTTCAAGGATGTGCCCATCATCCTGGGCGGCATCGAAGGCAGCCTGCGCCGCATTGCCCACTACGACTACTGGAGCGACAAGGTGCGCCGCTCGATCGTGGTGGACGCCAAGTGCGATCTGCTGCTGTACGGCAACGCCGAGCGCGCCTTGGTCGAGGTAGCTCACCGCATCGCGGCGCGCGAACCCGTCGAGCAGATCACCGACGTGCGCGGCACGGCCTTTGTGCGCCGTCCTGATGACGAAAGCGGCAAGGGATGGTTCGAGATCGACTCCACCAGCGTGGACGAGCCCGGCCGTGTCGAGGCGCACGTCAACCCCTACATGACGACCAGCGAGCAGGCTGCCGCCCAAGGCAGCACCTGTAGCAAGGAAGATGGCACTGGGAGCGTTGCTCCTGATTCCGTAGCTGCTAGCGCAGGTGGAATAAGCGCTGGAGGCCAAAAAGACCCAAAATCTGCCGAGCCGAACCCCGCCATCCAGCCCATGCTGTTTGTGGCCAATCCGGCGCTCAAGGCCAAGCTCAAAGTGCCGCCGCGCGACAAGAGCGTGATCCGCCTGCCCAGCTACGAGCAGGTGCGTGCCGACTCGGTGCTCTACGCCCACGCCAACCGCGTGCTGCACCTGGAAACCAACCCCGGCAACGCCCGTGCGCTGGTGCAGGCGCATGGCGAAGGTGTGACGGCGCGTGATGTGTGGATCAACCCGCCGCCCATCCCGCTGACCACGGCCGAGATGGACTATGTGTTCGACCTGCACTACGCCCGCGGCCCCCACCCGAGCTACGCCGACGAGAACGGCAGCCACGACCACAGCACCAAGATCCCCGCATGGGAGATGATCCGCTTCAGCGTGAACATCATGCGCGGCTGCTTTGGTGGCTGCACCTTCTGCTCGATCACCGAGCACGAGGGCCGCATCATCCAGAGCCGCTCCGAGGACTCGATCATTCAGGAGATCGAAGACATCCGCGACAAGGTCAAAGGCTTCACCGGCACCATCAGCGACCTGGGTGGCCCCACCGCCAACATGTACCGCCTGGGCTGCAAGAGCCCCGAGATCGAGGCCGCCTGCCGCAAACCGAGCTGCGTGTACCCCGGCATCTGCTCCAACCTAGGCACCAACCACGATCCGCTGATCAAGATCTACCGCCGTGGCCGCGCTTTGAAGGGCATCAAGAAGATCCTGATCGGATCGGGCCTGCGCTACGACCTGGCCGTGAAGAGCCCCGAATACGTGAAAGAGCTGGTGCAGCACCACGTGGGCGGGTATCTGAAGATCGCGCCCGAGCACACCGAGCAGGGGCCGCTGACCAAGATGATGAAGCCGGGCATCGGCAGCTATGACAAGTTCAAGCAGATGTTCGAAAAGTTCAGCGAAGAAGCGGGCAAGAAGCAATTCCTGATCCCGTACTTCATCGCTGCACACCCAGGCACCAGCGACGAGGACATGATGAACCTCGCCATCTGGCTCAAGAAGAACGGTTTCCGCGCCGACCAGGTACAGACCTTCTACCCGAGCCCCATGGCCACGGCCACCGCCATGTACCACAGCAACAAGAACCCGCTGCGCAAGATCACGCGCGACAGCGAGGCAGTGGACATCGTGCGCGGCGACAAACGCCGCCGATTGCACAAGGCCTTTCTGCGTTACCACGACCCCAACAACTGGCCGCTGCTGCGCGACGCGCTCAAGGCCATGGGCCGGGCGGACCTGATCGGCAACGGCAAGCACCACCTGATACCGACATTTCAGCCATTGACCGATGGCGGCTACCAGAGCGCGCGGCGCAAGAATTCGACCCCGACCGGGGCCAAGTCCGCCGTGGCGCCTGCGTCGCGCACGGTGCAGCAGCCCACCAAGGGCCGCATCCTGACACAACACACGGGCCTGCCACCGCGCGTGACCGGGGGCGCGGCCAAGCCGGCGACTGGCGGCAAACCGTTCAAGAAAGCGCGATAGTCCGCTGCCTGCGTGGCGGCGGGCAGGGCGTCCATTTGCCCATTGCATCTGCAGGCTGAAACGGCGGGCTGGGATGCCGCGCCAACGGCATTGGCGGGGTGGCCGGACTCAGGCGTGCGCCAAGCCCGGGCGGTGGTCAGGCGGTCGTGTAGCCCCCGGCCAGGCATTCCGAGAGTGGCACGGGCTTTGCCACCGCATAGCCTTGGGCGTAATTCACACCGATGATCCGCAACGCGTCCACGATGGCTTCGGACTCGGCAAACTCGGCAATTGTCTGCTTGCCCATCACATGGCCAATGCGGTGGATCATTTCCACCATGGCATGGTTGGTGGGGTCTAGCAAGATGTCCTTGACGAAGGCGCCATCGATCTTGAGGTAGTTCACTGGCAGGTGCTTGAGGTAGGTGAAGGACGACATGCCCGCGCCGAAGTCGTCGAGCGCGAAGCGACAGCCCAGTTGCTGCAGCTCTTTCATCAGCCGCACCGCGTTGGGCAGGTGGGAGATGGCGCTGGTTTCCGTGATCTCAAAGCACAGCAGCGCAGGGTCCAACCCGGATTCGGTGAGCGCGCTGCGGATGAACTTGAGCAGGCTGTCGTCGCCCAGGCTGGTGCCCGACAGGTTGATGGCGCAGGTGTGCAGCGGCAGGGCGCCAGGGGTGCGCTGGTGCTGCGCCAGCGCCTGCAGCGTGTGGCGGATCACCCATCGGTCGATGGACGGCATCATCCCGTAGTGCTCGGCGGCCGGAATGAAGCTGCCTGGCGCCACGAGCTGGCCCCCTTCCTCCTCCCGCAGGCGCAGCAACACCTCCATGTGCAGGCCTTCTTCGTCGGTGCCTTGCAGCGCGCGAATGGCCTGCGCATGCAGCTGAAAGCGGTTGTGCTCCAGCGCCAGGCGCAGGCGCCGCACCCAGTCCATATCGCCTTCGCGCCGGGTCATCTCGATGTCTTCGGGCTGGTAGATGAACACCCGGTTGCGCCCACCTTCCTTGGCGCGGTAGCAGGCCATGTCGGCCACGCGCATGGCTTCCTGGATGGAAGTGAGTGCGGGAATGAGCTGCACCATGCCGATGCTGAGGCCTGTAGTGAGCTGTCGGCCCTCCCATTCCAGACGCAGTTCCTGCCCAGCCTGGCGCAATTGCTCTGCGATGCGGGCCGAGGGCCCTGCAGGGCAGTCCTTGAGCAGGATGCCGAACTCGTCCCCGCCCAGCCGCGCCAGCGTGTCTCCCTCGCGCAGATGGCTTTGCAGCATGCGGCAGACCTCGCGCAGCATCTCGTCACCGGCCTGGTGGCCGCAGGTGTCGTTGATGAGCTTGAACTGGTCCATGTCCACGTAGAGCAAAGAGCCCTCGCGGCCGAGCTGGCGTGGTTGGCTGATCAGGGCTTCGAGCCGGTGCTCGAACTCGCGCCGGTTCACCAGGCCCGTCAGCGCGTCGTGGCTGGCCTGCCACGAGAGCTGCTCCACATAGTGCTGCTCGCGCGTGACGTCATGCAGTGCCAGCACCGCCCCGGTCTGCACGCCCCGGTGCCGGATGGGTGCACCCACCAGCCTGACCGGGACAATGGTCTGGTCTGGGCGCACCAGGGTGCGGTGGATGTTGCCCTTTGCGGCGCCGTTGCCGTGCAAGAGGGCCTGAACCAGGGTGTCGGCGGACAGGGGCGGCGCCTCGCCCTCAAAGACCAGCAGCTGCGCCAGTGGTTGACCGGCCGCCTGCGCGGCGGGGCGGGCCAGCAGGGCCTCGGCAGCGGGGTTCATGTAGGTGACCTCGCCATGGTTGTCGGTCGTCACCACGGCGTCGCCAATGGCGGCCAGTGTGGTGCGCGCGCGCTCTCGCTCGACCTCCAGGGCCAGTTCGACGCTCTGGCGTTGGGCCAGCAGCGTGCGGGTGTGCCACAGCGTCAGCAGGATCAGCGCCAGCGCCATGCCCACATTGGCCCACATCAGCAGCAGCACGATGTGGCGCGAGCTTTCGCCCAGTGCCTCGCTGAAGCTGCGGGCCGCCGGGGTAACGCCTGCATTGATCTGCCGGATGGTGTTCTGCCATCGCTCGCGCGTGGAGGCGTCCGCGGTGCCTGCACTGGTCCGCTGGTGGATTTCGTGCGAAAGCTCGCGCAGCGCAAGGATGTATTCGTCGCCCACCAGCCATTGGTCCACGGGCTTTTTCACCAGATCGAAGTGGTGGAAGTAGCGAAGCAGCCAGATCAGGCCGTCAATGTCATCGGGGTGGTTGCCGCCGCGCAGAAAGCCTTCGCGCGCCACCTCGGTCTGCACTTGGTCTGCCTCCAGGGCCAGCCGGGCTGCCCGGTCGCCCAACGGGATTTCCATGGCACGGGTGAACCCCTCAAAGGCTTGGGGTGAACCATTGGTGGCGTACTCGTTGAGGAAATAGATGGCGTCCTTCTGCCCTTTGGTCCACAAGCTCTCGCCTGCGACAAAAGCGCGCACGGTAGACAAGACATGCAGGCTGGCCGTGGCACAGGCCGCCAGCAGCAGCACCATCGTGATGAACGGCCAGGTCACCCGCAATGTCAATGGCACAGGGCTTCGCCCGACCGGTTGCAAAACATCCATGGATGGCTCCCTCGCTTGTGCCTAGCCGCACCGCGTGCCCGGGAATCGCCGCCGGTTGCTGCAGTGCGGTGCTTTTGGCTGACTATATAGCGATCAATTCACCAACGCATGCAAAGTTTGGTCGTGTTGAGCCAGTATCGCGCAATGGACTACGGCCACGCCCGCAGATGCGGGCATGGATGCGTGTGCGCTGGACAACTTCTCGGCTTTTGGCGTGGCGCCGTTCACCGGGCGCAAACACTGGGCGGTGCGCCCTGGATGGATCTGCTGGACCGTGCAGCCCCAACCAGCTCGGCCGGCTCAGCCGACGCGCCCTCCGCGCGTGGAGGGCTGAGGGTTGGGGATCAGCCTTCTGCTGCGTGGGTACCCACCACCACCGACTGCGGGCCGTCGTCCGCAGGTTGTGAGATCAGGTCTTCGATGATGAAGGTGCGGTAGTAAAAGGCGGTGACTGCGCCCTCCGGGGCGATGGCGTCTACCAAGGTGTCGGTGTGGTCCTTGTCGGCCATGGCGATCAGCAGGCCGTGGTGGCCCTTGCCTGCCAAGTCTGCAATGCGACGCACCATGTCGCCTTCGGCGCCCACGGAAGGCAGTGGCGCATCTGCCGTACCCAGGGTGTGGACGATCTCTTGCAGGATCACTTCGGGGCTGGCGTATGCCGTGTCGCCCTGGTGGCCCGCAGCTTGCAGCGCGGTGGCTGCCTGGCGCACACAGTCTTCGTCAGGAAAGAGCGCGAACACATGGCCAGTGGGGTAGAAAGTGCCGCCCATGTTGGTCATGGAGGAATCAAGAACGAGGGGTTTCATGGGCTTCTCCCGAGGTGTTTTAGACCTTTTCGATTGAAACCTGAGGCCCCGGCGCGTGGTGTAGGCCAGCGGGCAATCTGCGCGTCAGAGCCCTTTGCCGCGCGAGGTATCTACAAAAAATATGAGTCAAAATGGCCTCTAGCGCTTATCCATCAAGCGCTAGCAGCTATCAAATTGATATCTCCTTGAAAGCGCTGCTATGGAAGCCATCCGCCCACCCAGGCCCCGAGCACCGCGCAGTGCAGCACCACGGTGACCCAATACACCGCGCGAAACTCCACCTTGCGGGATTTGTGCCGCAGCCATTGCTGGGCAAACCACGCGCCCGGCCAGCCGCCTGCCAGGCTCAGCAGGTGCAGGTGGCTTTCCTTGGTGCGCCATTGGCCGTTTTGCGCAGCGCTTTTGTCGATGGCGTAGATCAGAAAGGTCAGGAGGTTGACGCCCACAGCCGCGCCCAGCACCCACCATGGGATCCGTCCAGCCCAGAGGCCCCAGGCCAGCAGCGCTAGCCAACCCAGCATCAGTGCCAGCGCCGGGCCTGCAGGGGTGGGCGGGCCGCTGGGCTCTGCAGGGCGCCGACTGCGTTTCGCTTGTGGCTTGGGTGCCCGCTGCGCTGATGGTTCGTGTCGCGCCCTGTGAGGGGTTGATTTGGCCGATGGGCGCGCGTGGGATGCGGTCCCTGGCTGGGCTGCAGGCTGAACCGCCATGGCCCGAGGTCCTTTTCCGCCTACATGGATCTCCTCGTAAACCACCGCCAGGCCCTCGCGGGGCGCAGCAGAACCTTGGTAGTCCCGCACATGAAAGAACACATCGGCGGAGGAGTCCGGGCTGCGGATGAAGCCGAAGGCGCGAGTGGCGTCCCAGCGGATGACGATGCCTTGTTTCTGCATCGGTAAAAAAGAAGGGTTTTCAGGCCAGGGTGTGCAGCGGAATGTCCTGCGCCACCGCCAGCGCATCTAGCTGTGCGCGCGTCTGCGTGCGCAGGAATGCTGCCACGGCCGCGTGCGTGGCGGGGGCGCGCAGCACCTCTGGGTCGCCCGTGGCGGGCAGGCCTGCAGCGGCGCACAGGCTGGCGGCAAAGTGGGGTTCCAGCGCGGCCACCGCCACGCGGCCGTCGGCGCAGGGGTAGATGCGGTAGCCCGCATGATTGCCGCCCACGTCGCCCTCAGGTGTGGTCAGGCCCCAGTCGCGCGGCTGGGCCAGCCAGGCGGCGGCGTCGGCCAGGGCGACTTCGATGCACACGCCGCTGCCGGTGTGGGCGCGTTCCAGCAGCGCCTGCAGCACGGCCTCGCTCGCCATCAGCGCGCCGCCCATGTCGGCGTACAGCGTAGGGGGCATGTCGGTGCCGGTCACCAGCCCGGCGTCGGCCAGGTAGGTGAGGTCGTGCCCGGGCTCTTCGGCACGCTCGGCCGCCGCGCCCACGATGCGCACCAGCGACAGGCGCGGGTAATTTGCTTGCAGCGCCTCCCAGCCCAGGCCCAGCTTGGTGAGCGCCGAGGGGCGAAACGAGGTGATCAGCACATCGGTGCGGGCCAGTTCCTCGTGCAGCGTGGCCTGGCCTTCTGCCGTTTTGAGGTGGGCGTGCAGCACGCGCACGCCGTGGTGAAGCGTGGCATAGGCGGCCGGGCTGTAGATGCCCATGGGATCGGCGCTGGGGTACCCGGCCGGTGGTGGGGGTTCAAGCTTGGTGCATTCGGCCCCCATGCGCGCGCAGCGCATCAGGGCGGCGGGGCCGGGCAAATTGAGCGCGAGGCTCAAGACGCGGACGTTGCGCAGGGGCTGGGGCAGGGCGGTTGTCATGGGCGGGGGGTGTCTCTGGGCTGTAGTTTTGATTGAACGGGCGTAGCGTTGGAACTTCAAGGGGTCGCGCGGGCTCACTCCCGCGTTATACATAATTTGTTACGCTCTCCCGTCACCCATGCAACGCAGAACTTCCCTCTCCGCCTTGGCAGGCCTCGCTACTTTTCCGGGAGCTTTCATGACATCGTCGTTGAGCAGCGCCGCCACATTGCCCGCGCTTCAGGCATTGAAGCCCTCGCCGCGCATGCCGGTGCTGTTTATGGGCCACGGCAGCCCCATGAACGCCATCGAGGACAACGCCTGGCGCCGCAGCTGGCAGGCCCTGGGCACCGAACTGTCGGCGCGCACGGTGCAGCCGCAGCTCATCCTGTGTGTGTCGGCCCATTGGCTCACACGCGGCGGCTGGCAGGTGACCGGCATGGCCAACCCCAAGACCATCCATGACTTTGGCGGCTTCCCGCAGGAGCTGTTCGACCAGCAATACCCCGCGCCCGGCGCGCCGCAGGTAGCGCGCAGCCTGGCGGGGGAACTGAAGTCGCCAGCGACAGGAGGTGCATTGGGCGTAGACGAAGGCGAGTGGGGTCTGGACCACGGCACCTGGTCGGTGCTCAAGCCCATGTTTCCCAAGGCGCAGATCCCCGTGATGCAGCTGAGCATGGACTACAGCCGCGCCCCGGCCGAGCATTACGCGCTGGGCCAGCAATTGAAGGTGCTGCGCGAGCGCGGCGTGCTGATCGTGGGCAGCGGCAACGTGGTGCACAACCTGCGGCTGACCCGCCGTGGCACGCCTGCCAACGAGGCTTACGACTGGGCCACCGAATTCGACACGGTGGTGCAGGAGCAGATCAAGAAGGGCCAGCTCGGCGCCCTGCAGGACTTTCAGAAACTGGGCGCGGTGGCCAAACAAGCGCACCCCACGCACGAGCACTATCTGCCGCTGCTGTACGCGGCCGGGGCTGTGTTACCCAGCGAGATGCCGCGTTTCTTCAACACGGGTTACCAGTCGGCATCGATCTCAATGCGGTCGGTGCTGTGGGGGTAGTGCATCAAAATTCATAGCTGCTAGCGCTTGATGGATAAGCGCTAGAGGCCAAAAAGACCATAAAAAACCGCCCAGAGGCGGTTTTTTGACTGAGGAAGCCGGGAGGCTCAGACCACCTTGGCAATCGACTGGCAGACGTAGTCGATGTTCTTGCTGTTGAGCGCAGCCACGCACATGCGGCCGGTGTCGGTGCCGTACACACCGAACTCGTTGCGAAGGCGCACCATCTGGTCCTTGGTCAGGCCCGAGTAGCTAAACATACCGATCTGGGTGGTGATGAAGCTCATGTCCTGCTTCACACCAGCGGCCTTCAGGCCGTCGACCAGCTTCTGGCGCATGGCCTTGATGCGCACACGCATTTCGGCCAGTTCTTGTTCCCACATCGCGCGCAGCTCGGGGTTGTTCAGCACGGCGGCCACCACCGCGCCACCGTGGATGGGTGGGTTGGAGTAGTTGGTGCGGATGACGATCTTGAGCTGGCTCAGCACGCGGCCGGCTTCTTCCTTGTCGGCGCACAACACCGAGAGGCCACCCACGCGCTCGCCGTACAGGCTGAAGCTCTTGCTGAAAGACGTGGACACAAAGAAGTTCAGGCCAGCGGCCACGAACTTGCCGATCACAGCGCCGTCTTCGGCGATGCCGTGGCCAAAGCCCTGGTAAGCCATGTCCAGGAAGGGGGTGAGGTTCTTGGCCTTGACGGCGGCGATCACCTGGTCCCACTGGGCGGCGGTGATGTCATAGCCGGTGGGGTTGTGGCAGCAGGCGTGCAGCACAACGATGGTGCCGGCGGCGGCCGCGTTGAGGCTGGCCAGGAAGCCGTCGAAGTTCACGCCGCGTTTTTCTGCGTCGTAGTAAGCGTAGGTATCGACTTCGAAGCCGGCATTGGTGAACAGCGCGCGGTGGTTTTCCCAGCTGGGGTCGGAGATCAGCACCTTGGCGTTGGGGCTGAGTTTCTTGAGAAAGTCAGCGCCGATCTTGAGGCCGCCCGTACCTCCCACCGCTTGCACCGTAGCCACGCGTCCAGATGTGACAGGTTCGCTGTCCGCGCCGAACACCAAAGCCTTCACGGCGTTGTCGTACGCCACGATGCCGTCGATAGGCAGGTAGCCACGGGCCGTGGGGGTGGACATCATGGTCTTTTCAGCGGCCTGCACACATTGCAGCAGGGGCAGCTTGCCGTTGTCGTCGAAATAAACGCCGACGCCCAGATTGACCTTGTGGGGGTTGGTGTCGGCGTTGAATTGCTCGTTGAGGCCCAGGATGGGGTCGCGGGGGGCCATTTCGACGGCGGTGAACAGAGACATGAAAATCCTTGAAAGGTTGTCAGTAGCGAAGAATCCGGGCGTGGTGTACTGTGCCGGGTTGCGCCGATTTTAACGGCCCGCCCACCCCACTCGTTGACCGCCCCCATGCCGGATCTCACAGAAGTCATAACGGAAAAGCAAGACGGCGAGTTCGTCCATTTCCCCAATTCCCCCTTTGAACTGTTCCAGCCGTACCCCCCGGCAGGCGACCAGCCTGAGGCCATCAACAAGCTGGTGGAGGGCCTGAACGACGGGGAAACCTTTCAGACGCTGCTGGGTGTGACGGGCTCGGGCAAGACCTTTACGATGGCCAACGTGATCGCCCGCATGGGGCGCCCGGCCATCATCTTCGCGCCCAACAAGACGCTGGCCGCGCAGTTGTACAGCGAGTTCCGCGAGTTCTTCCCCAAGAACGCCGTGGAGTATTTCGTGAGCTACTACGACTACTACCAGCCTGAGGCGTACGTGCCACAGCGCGACCTGTTCATCGAAAAGGACAGTGCGATCAATGAACACATCGAGCAGATGCGGCTGTCGTGCACCAAGAGCCTGATGGAGCGCACCGATGTGGTCATCGTGGCCACCGTGTCGGCCATCTACGGCATCGGTGAGCCCGAAAGCTACCACCGCATGGTGATGACGCTGCGCACCGGCGACAAGCTGGGCCAGCGCGATGTGATCGCCCAGCTGATCCGCATGCAGTACCAGCGCAACGAGGCCGACTTCTCGCGCGGCAAGTTCCGTGTGCGGGGCGACACGATTGATGTGTTTCCGGCCGAGCATTCCGAGCTGGCCATGCGCATCGAGCTGTTCGACGATGAGATCGAGAGCCTGCAGCTGTTCGACCCGCTCACGGGCCGTGTCAAGCAGAAGATCCCGCGCTTCACCGTCTACCCCAGCAGCCACTACGTCACCCCGCGCGACAAGGTGCTCGCTGCGGTGGAAACCATCAAGCTGGAGTTGTCTGATCGGCTCAAGCAATTGCTGGCCGATGGCAAGCTGGTGGAAGCACAAAGGCTGGAGCAGCGTACGCGGTTTGACCTGGAAATGCTCAGCGAAGTAGGGCACTGCAAGGGCATTGAGAACTACACGCGCCACCTCTCGGGTGCCGCGCCCGGCGACCCGCCGAGCACGCTGACCGACTACATGCCCAAGAACGCGCTGATGTTCCTGGACGAGAGCCACCAGATGATCGGGCAGTTGAACGCCATGTATAGCGGCGACCGGTCGCGCAAGACCACGCTGGTGGAATATGGGTTTCGACTGCCATCGGCACTCGACAACCGGCCGCTCAAGTTTGAGGAGTTTGAGCAGCGGATGCGGCAGGTGATCTTCGTCTCTGCCACTCCGGCCGATTACGAAAAGACCCATTCAGGCCAGGTGGTGGACCAGGTCGTTCGGCCTACCGGGCTGGTAGACCCTGAAGTGGAGGTGCGGCCTGCCACCCATCAAGTGGATGATGTGCTTCAAGAAATACGCATTCGCGCAGAAAAGCGCGAACGTGTACTCATTACCACGCTAACCAAGCGCATGGCCGAGCAGTTGACCGACTACCTGACGGACAACGGCGTGAAGGTGCGTTACCTGCACAGTGACGTAGACACGGTGGAGCGCGTGGAAATCATCCGCGACTTGCGGCTCGGGGCGTTTGATGTGTTGGTGGGGATCAACCTGCTGCGCGAAGGGCTTGATATCCCCGAGGTGTCGTTGGTGGCCATTCTGGATGCGGACAAGGAAGGTTTCTTGCGCGCGGAGCGCAGTCTGATCCAGACTATTGGCCGCGCAGCGCGAAATCTGAATGGCCGTGCCATTTTGTACGCGGACCGCATTACTGAGTCCATGAAAAAAGCCATGGGCGAAACGGAACGCAGGCGCATCAAGCAGATCGCACACAACGAGGAACACGGAATTACGCCGCGCAGCATTGTCAAGCGGGTAAGAGACCTGATTGACGGCGTTTACAGCGAGAAGGCTGGAAAAGACGCGGAACGACTGGAGCAGGAAGCTATGCAGCGCGCCAAGGTGGAGGACATGTCCGAAAAAGACGTGGCGCGCGAGATCAAACGACTGGAAAAGCTCATGCTGGAACATGCCCGCAATCTGGAGTTCGAGCAGGCAGCCCGGGTGCGGGATCAGCTTACGCGGCTCAAGGACCAGGCGTTTGGTGCACACGGCAAAGATTCTGTGGCCTTGTAAGGGGTGAGCGAACAATTGGAAATAACTATCAAGTCAATTTAAAACCAGTTGGTTATATAACCCGACAGAATCGATAGGGATTTGTGCTATACTCGCACAAAATACTCAAGAAAACAGCCCAGCGATGAAGGGCTCCGTGTCAGACACCTGTGCGGAGTAAGGGGCGGAGACGGTGCCTCGGCGGCCAACAGCCAGCGGAGGCGGTTTCTACAACGAACAAGCCTTAGCACAAGGAGCTTGCGATGCGTCTCACAACCAAAGGCCGTTTTGCGGTCACCGCGATGATTGATCTGGCCTTGCGCCAGAACAACGGTCCTGTCACTTTGGCGGCCATCAGCCAGCGCCAACAGATTTCTCTGTCGTATCTGGAGCAGCTCTTCGGCAAACTGCGTCGCCACGAACTCGTGGAATCTACCCGAGGCCCAGGCGGCGGTTATACGTTGGCCCGCAAGGCGGCTGACATCACGGTGGCTGACATCATCGTCTCGGTGGATGAGCCCATCGATGCCACGCAGTGCGGCGGCAAAGAAAATTGCCTGGGCGAAGCGGGCCGTTGCATGACCCATGAGCTGTGGGCATCGCTCAATCAGCGCATGGTGGAGTTTCTGGATTCCGTCACCTTGCAAAAGCTGGTGGACGAGCAGATTGCCAAGGGCGTGCAGATCGAAGACAAGCCGGTGGTACGACGCGCCATTTCCACGACGCCCGTGGTCAAACCGATTCGCGTGAATGCGCCGAACTCTGTGTTCGCGCTCGGCAACGTTTTCGCCAAATCCTGATATTTGGGGCTTGTCGCTGGCCTTGGGGTCGGCGTTGCCCTGACGAAGTTTTTCGAATCCACTTTTGTTTACTCAGTTTGCCAGCCAGCAACTACCTCTGAGCCAGCCATGGACATGACCCCGCACTTCCCCATTTATCTCGACTATGGCGCCACAACGCCGGTGGACCCCCGCGTTGTGGATGCCATGATTCCTTGGTTGCGTGAACACTTCGGCAACCCGGCGTCGCGCAGCCATGCCTGGGGCTGGGAGGCGGAAGAAGCGGTCGAGAAAGCACGTGTGCAAGTGGCTGACTTGATTCATGCTGATCCGCGTGAAATCGTCTGGACCAGTGGTGCTACCGAGTCCATCAATCTGGCTCTGAAGGGTGCTGCACATTTCTACAAGGGCAAGGGAAAGCACCTCATCACGCTCAAGACCGAGCACAAGGCTGTGTTGGATACGGTGCGTGAACTGGAGCGCCAGGGTTTCGAAGCCACCTATCTTGACGTACAGGAAGATGGTCTGGTCAATATGGAGGCCTTGAAGGCAGCCATTCGTCCAGACACTGTGCTCATCAGCATTCTGTTCGTGAACAACGAAATCGGCGTCATCCAGGACATTCCCGCCATCGGCGCGCTGTGCCGTGAAAAGGGCATCCTGCTTCATGTCGATGCAGCCCAGGCTACGGGCCGGGTCGACATCGACATGAATGTTCTGCCTATCGACCTGATGAGCATGACTGCACACAAGACCTACGGCCCCAAGGGCGTGGGCGCTTTGTATGTGCGCCGCAAGCCGCGCGTACGCCTAGAAGCCCAGATGCACGGTGGTGGCCACGAGCGTGGCATGCGTTCCGGTACCTTGCCCACGCACCAGATCGTGGGCATGGGTGAAGCCTTCCGCATTGCCAAGGAAGAAATGGCCGAGAGCAACGAAAAAGCGCAGGCCCTGCAGCAACGCTTGCTGGATGGCTTGAAGGACATCGAGCAGGTCTACATCAACGGCAGCATGGAACGCCGCGTGCCGCAGAACCTGAACATGAGCTTCAATTTCGTTGAAGGCGAATCGCTCATCATGGGCATCAAGGGTTTGGCGGTGTCGTCGGGTTCAGCCTGCACCTCGGCCAGCCTGGAGCCCAGCTATGTGCTGCGCGCCCTGGGTCGCAGTGACGAGCTGGCGCACAGCAGCCTGCGCATGACCATCGGCCGTTTCACGACCGAAGAAGAGATCGACTACGCCATCTCCACCATCCGCGAGAACGTGGCCCGCCTGCGTGAACTCAGCCCGCTGTGGGAGATGTACCAAGACGGCATCGACATCAGCACCATTCAGTGGTCGGCGCACTGAATCCCAGAAGATTTTGGAAGAATTGAAGAGGTACACATCATGGCTTACTCAGAAAAAGTGGTTGACCATTACGAAAACCCCCGCAACGTGGGTTCGTTCGACAAGGGTGATGATTCGGTGGGCACCGGCATGGTGGGTGCACCGGCTTGCGGCGACGTGATGAAGCTTCAGATCAAGGTGAACCCAGAAACCGGCGTGATCGAAGACGCGCGTTTCAAGACCTACGGCTGCGGCTCGGCCATCGCCTCGTCGTCGCTCGTGACCGAATGGGTCAAAGGCAAGACGCTGGACGAAGCCGCGGCCCTCAAGAACAGCGAGATCGCTGAAGAGCTGGCCCTGCCGCCCGTCAAGATCCACTGCTCCATCCTGGCCGAAGACGCCATCAAGGCCGCTGTGCTCGACTACAAGACCAAACACGCAGCTACTGCAACCGCTGCCGCTGTTGCCTGAGTGATATGGCCATTACGCTGACAGAAGCCGCTGCGCGGCACGTCAACCGCTACCTGTCTCGTCGGGGCAAGGGCCTGGGCGTGCGCCTGGGAGTTAAAACGACTGGCTGCTCAGGGCTTGCCTACAAGCTGGAGTATGTGGACGACAGCGCACCGGAAGACATCGTGTTTGAAAACCATGGGGTCAAGGTGTTGATTGATCCCAAAAGCCTGGCCTATATCGATGGCACCGAGCTGGACTTTGTGCGTGAAGGCCTTAACGAAGGCTTCAAGTTCAACAATCCGAACGAGCGTGACCGCTGCGGTTGTGGGGAGAGTTTCCGCGTCTGAGCGCTAGCTGCCTTCGTGCCGACAAACCGCCATCGCGCTGCGTGCTGGCGGTTTTTTCTTGGATTTTTTTGCTTTCAATTAGTCACCCCAGCGCATGAACCTGCAATCTGACGACTTCGAATTGTTTGGCCTTGCTCGCCGTTTTGTGCAGGAACGCAGTGCTATCGATGCACGCTGGAAGGAGTTGCAGCGCGAAGCACATCCTGACAAGTTTGCGGCGCAAGGCGCGGCGGCGCAGCGCGTGGCCATGCAATGGTCGGTGCGCATCAACGAGGCCTACCAGCGGTTGAAGGACCCGATGCGTCGCGCTGCGTACCTGTGCGAGTTGCACGGCGCTCCCATCCGCGCTGAGGACAACACGGCCATGCCAGCGGCTTTCCTCATGCAACAGATGGAGTGGCGCGAGGCGCTGGAGGATGCGCGTGCAGAGAGCGAGCTTGATGCGTTGGACGATGGTGTCGCGCAAGCCCGCCGCGCCGCACTGGAGCAATGCGAACAATTGATTGACCAGCAGCGGGACTACGCTGGCGCCGCCCGTGAGGTCAGAGCCCTCATGTTCATTGCGCGTTTTGCCGACGATATTGAACGTCGCAGAGAGCAACTGGGACAATAGAGCGGTTTTGCTATTCCCTTGAGGGCCGAGTCGTTGTGATGGCGGGCCCCACCACGTTGAGACCCGAAATTTCATGGCGCTTTTGCAGATTTCCGAACCCGGCCAATCCCCCGACCCGCACCAGCGGCGCATTGCGGTGGGCATTGACCTGGGCACTACCCACTCTCTGGTCGCCGCAGTGCGCAATGGTGTGTCCGAATGCCTGCCAGACGCGCAGGGCAGGGTGCTTCTGCCTTCGGTAGTGCGCTACCTTGAAAAAGGCGGTCGGCAAATCGGATACGACGCTGTGGCGTCGCAAGCGCAGGATGCGAGCAACACCATCGCTTCGGTCAAACGCTTCATGGGGCGGGGTCTCAAAGATGTGGCCGGAGCGGACCGGCTCCCCTATGACTTTGTTTCTGGCGCCGATGCATCCGTAGAAGGCATGGTGAGCCTGGCGACCGTGGATGGCAACAAGTCGCCGGTGGAAGTCAGTGCTGAAATTTTGGCAACGCTGCGTTACCGCGCCGAAGACACTTTCAACGCCGATCTGTATGGCGCGGTCATCACCGTGCCCGCCTACTTCGACGACGCCCAGCGTCAGGCCACCAAGGATGCAGCCAAGCTCGCGGGCATCCATCTGTTGCGCCTGATCAACGAGCCCACGGCGGCAGCCATTGCCTATGGCTTGGACAACGCCAGTGAAGGCGTTTACGCGGTCTATGACCTGGGGGGCGGTACTTTCGACATCTCCATCCTGCGCCTCACGCAGGGGGTTTTTGAAGTCATTGCGACGGGCGGCGACTCGGCGTTGGGCGGCGACGACTACGATGCGGCACTGGCCGACTGGGTACTGCAGCAGCTGGGGCTCCAAGCGGTCACTGCCTCCGACAAAGCCGCCGTGCGCATGGCAGCTCGCGTTTGTAAGGAGGCTTTGACTGCTACTAATTTGGTAGCATTCAGCGCTTTACTATCAAGCGCTAAGGCCCAATTTGATGTTAAACGGTCGGACTTCGAGGCGATCACGGCCGACCTGACGGCACGCTCCATGGCTGCCGTGCGCCGTGCGTTGCGCGACGCCCACTTGGCCCGCGACGAGGTCCAGGGCGTGGTGATGGTGGGGGGCTCCACCCGCATGCCACAGGTACAGAACGCCGTGGCTAAGTTTTTTGACAAAGAGCCGCTGACCAACCTCAACCCTGATGAGGTGGTGGCGCTGGGCGCCGCAATCCAGGCCAATCAGCTGGCAGGCAACAACACCTCGGGCGACTTGTTGCTGCTGGATGTGATTCCGCTGTCGCTGGGTATCGAAACCATGGGCGGGCTGGTGGAGCGCATTGTGGCGCGCAACGAGACCATCCCTACGGCCAAGGCACAGGATTTCACCACCTATAAAGACGGCCAGACCGCGCTGGCGATCCATGTAGTACAGGGCGAACGCGATCTGGTGCAGGACTGTCGCAGTCTCGCGCGTTTTGAGTTGCGTGGCATCCCCCCCATGGCCGCAGGGGCAGCACGCATCCGCGTCACCTTCACCGTGGATGCCGATGGCTTGCTGAGCGTGAGCGCCCGTGAGCAGGGCAGTGGCGTGGAAGCGCGCATTGATGTGAAGCCGTCCTACGGCCTGTCTGACGACCAAATTGCGCGCATGCTGCAAGATGGTTTCGCCACGGCTGCTCAGGATATGAAAGCTCGAGCTGTGGTCGAGGCGCGCGTGGATGCCGACCGCATGCTGATCGCCACCCAGAGCGCGCTGGACGCTGATGGCGATGTGCTCAGTCCGCACGAACGCGAGGGCATCGATGCGCTGATGGTCGCATTGCGACTCCAGCGCGATGCCGACGATGCCGCCATCATCGAGGCGGCCACCGACGCCCTGGCCAAGGGCACCGAGGCGTTTGCTGCACAACGCATGAACCGCGGCATCCAGCAGGCGCTGGCAGGCAAGAACGTCCAGAACCTCTGAACGCCCCGATCGCCGTAGCGCCAAGCAATACACCCGCAATAAAAGAACCTGCTCCATGCCCGTCATCAAGATCCTTCCTCACCCTGAATACTGCCCCGCGGGCACTGAAATCACGGCGCCTGCGGGCACGTCGATTTGCGAAGCGCTGCTGGACAACAAGATCAATATCGAGCATGCCTGCGACATGAGCTGCGCCTGCACCACCTGCCACGTCATCGTGCGCCAGGGGTTGAGCTCGCTCAACGAGGCTGAAGAAGAGGAAGAAGACCTGCTGGACCGTGCCTGGGGCTTGGAGCCGCAGTCCCGCCTGTCCTGCCAGGCCATCCTGGCGCAAACTGATGTGACCGTGGAAATCCCCAAGTACACGATCAACCACGCCAAGGAGAACCACTAGATGAGCGCAGCGCCGGGCCGTCCCAAGCAAGCTCGCGCCCCCTTGGTGGGTAGCGTGGACACGAAGTGCCGAGCTTGGGGGCACGTATGACCCGCCAGATCGTTCTCGACACCGAAACCACCGGCCTTTCGGCTGAAGGTGGAGATCGCATCATTGAGCTGGGCTGCGTGGAGCTGCTCAACCGCAAGCTCACCGGCAACAACCTGCATCTGTATTTCAACCCCGGGCGGGACAGCCATGAAGACGCATTGAAGGTGCACGGCATCAGCAATGAGTTTTTGAAGGATAAACCGAAGTTTGCCGAGGTGGCCGACGAGATCCTGCAGTACCTGCAAGGGGCCGAGATCATCATCCACAACGCGGCGTTCGACGTGGGCTTCTTGAATAAGGAACTGGAGCTGATCCGGCGTCCTGCCTTCCGTACCTTTGTGGAAAGCGTGACCGACACGCTGGCGATGGCGAAGGAGATGTACCCGGGCAAGCGCAATTCGCTCGATGCCTTGTGCGATCGTTTGGGCGTAGACAACTCTGGCCGTACCTTGCATGGCGCTTTGCTCGATGCCGAGTTGTTGGCCGACGTGTATATCAACCTTACGCGTGGGCAAGATCCATTGCTGATCTCCGACGATGAGCAAGACACTACGGGTAGACTGAAAGTGGCGGCGATGGATTTGCGGGGTTTGACGTTGCCGGTTTTATGGGCAAGCGAACAGGAGCATGCGGCGCATGCCGATGTACTGGCGCAGATCGACAAGGCGAGTGGCGGTAAAACAGTTTGGCGGCCTGCTCAGGCGGCTTAAAAAGCTGTGCCATAATCGAAGGCTGTCAAGCGGCACGGGAGATTAGCTCAGGGGTAGAGCACTGCATTCACACTGCAGGGGTCGCAAGTTCGAAACTTGCATCTCCCACCACGCTCGCAGACAGGCCATGGCAAAGTCCTTCGCACGAAGGATGGCGCTGCGGGAGATTAGCTCAGGGGTAGAGCACTGCATTCACACTGCAGGGGTCGCAAGTTCGAAACTTGCATCTCCCACCAATTTGAAACCCTTGCAGACTCTGGTCTGCAAGGGTTTTTTCGTTTCTGGCCGGAGCTTCAAGCCCTGGGTGAAATGGCTGGACGCGCTAAAGTAATGCGCTTTGCAGAGTCTGCACAGTGGACTCAAAGTCTGAAGCTCTCTCGTGCATCGACAGCCTCGCAACTCCCCCTTTTATCCGCGCTCGCATGATTGCATTCCACAACCCGTTGCATCAACGGCACGCGCCCGTCCATGAGTTCTACCGTGGCGAACGCGTGCCCTGTTTCGAGAAACCCGTCCGCGCCCGGTACGTCGAAGACGCATTGCGCGAACGTGGTCATGGCCTGCTGGTGCCCGATGTGGACAGCACGCCCGTGCTGGCGCAGATCCATGCGCCGCGTTACCTGGCCTTCCTGCAAAGCGCATGGCAGCAGTGGCTGGCGCTGGACCCCGCCAATGCCACGGTGCAACCCTTCCCGTCGGTCTGGCCAGTGCGCAGCCTGCGCAGCGACCTGGAGCCCGATAACTTCGTTGCCAAACTCGGCCTCTACTCCATGGACAACGGCACACCCATGTCCGAGGGCACCTGGGAGGCCGCCAAAGCCGGGGCCGACGCGGCCGCCAGCGCCGCAGCCCGCGTGGCGCAAGGTGCGCGTGCCGCGTTCTGCTGCACCCGCCCGCCGGGCCACCATGCCGGCCCCGACTTCATGGGCGGCTACTGCTTCATCAACAACGCCGCCGTGGCGGCCCAGTGGCTGCGCAACCACGGGTCCGGGCGCGTAGCGCTGCTGGACGTGGACTACCACCACGGCAATGGCACGCAGAGCATCTTCTACGACCGCGCCGACGTGTTGTTCATCAGCCTGCATGGAGATCCACGTACCGAATACCCGTTCTACCTGGGCCATGCCGACGAGACCGGCGAAGGCGAGGGCGCAGGTTTCAACCTCAACCTGCCGCTGCCCGCGGGCACCACTGCCGATGAATGGTTCGCCGCGCTGGAGCAGGCCTGCGTGCGCATCGCGCAGTACCAGGCGGACACGCTGGTGGTTTCGCTCGGGCTCGATGCGTTCGAGGACGACCCGATTTCCCAATTCGCACTCAAAACCTCGGACTTCACGCGCCTGGGCGAGCGACTGGCGGCCCTGGGGCTGCCCACGGTGTTCGTGCTGGAAGGCGGCTACGCGGCGGCGGAGCTGGGCAACAATGCCGTGAACGTGCTCGACGGCTTCGATCACGCGGCGGTGCGATGAGCGATACCGTCGACTGCGTGGTGGTGGGTGCCGGCGTGGTGGGCCTGGCCGTGGCCCGTGCGCTGGCCTTGCAGGGGCGCGAGGTCATGGTGCTGGAGGCGGCCGATGCCATCGGCACCGGCACCAGCTCGCGCAACAGCGAAGTCATCCACGCCGGGCTGTACTACCCCACCGGCTCGCTCAAGGCCCGGCTGTGCGTGCAAGGCAAAGAGATGCTGTACGCCTATTGCGCAGAACGCGGCGTGCCGCACCGGCGCTGCGGTAAGTTGCTGGTGGCGACGTCGCCAAACCAGCTGGCCAGACTGAAATCCATCGAGGCGGGTGCACAGGCCAACGGAGTGCAGGATCTGCAATGGCTGAGCCGCGAGCAGGCACTGGCGATGGAGCCCGCGCTCGAATGTGTGGGTGCCTTGCATTCGCCCAGCACGGGCATCATCGATAGTCATTCACTGATGCTTGCATTGCAAGGAGACCTGGAGCATGCAGGCGGACTTGTAGCATTAAATTCGCCTCTGGCGCTTGCTAGTATTGGGCTAAATGCTATTAATTTGGAAGCAATGGACGGAACCCAGCTGCAAGCCCGCACGGTGGTTAACGCCGCCGGGCTGTATGCGCAGGGTCTGGCAGCGCGTTTTGCTGGGCTCGCTCCGGTGTATGTCCCTGCTACCCACTTTGCCAAGGGCAGCTATTTCACTCTGGCGGGCAAAGCGCCGTTTAGCCGCCTGATCTACCCGGTGCCCGAAGCCGCGGGGCTTGGCGTACACCTGACACTCGACCTGGGCGGGCAGGCCAAGTTTGGGCCGGATGTGCAATGGGTGGATTCGGCGGACGACTTGCTGGTGGATCCTGCTCGTGGCGAAGCTTTCTACGCCGAGGTACGCAAATACTGGCCATCACTTCGCGATGGAGCGCTGATGCCGGGGTATGCCGGTATCCGACCCAAAATCCATGGCGCTGGCGCACCGGCTACTGACTTTGTCATTCAGGGGCCAGCAGTCCATGGTGTTCCAGGGCTGGTGAATCTGTTTGGCATCGAGTCTCCGGGCTTGACAAGTGCCCTGGCCATTGCGGAGCATGTGGCTGCGCTTGTTTGATCTAAGGCAACGCACTTTCAATCGGTAACCTCTTGCGTCCCCGTCCTACGAAGGGATTTTGGTCGGGTGGCTAAGATGAACTGAACCTCGCCCCAGCGGGCAAACACCATTACTTTTGTTTGATTTACAGAAAGGCTTGTATGACTGCTTCTGACACCACCACCCAGGGCGAACTGGAAAAACTCGTATCCGATCTGCGTGGGCTTTTGGCCAACAAGGATTTGGACGCAGTTCCTGAAATCAGGCTGCTGCGTCAGCGGTTGGATGATGGCATGCACAATGCGCGCGAGTCCGCAGTGCGTGCAGCCCAGGACGCGGCCCGACAAGCCAAAGACGCAGCCATCGCCGCCGATCGTTACGCCCACGACGAGCCATGGCGCGTTGCAGGTGCAGCGCTGGCTATAGGAGCGTTGGTCGGTTTTCTGCTTGCGCGCCGCTGATCGACGCAGCGCCTTCCACGTGAAAACACGAGAAGGAGGGGTTGAATGAATTGGCTCTCATTGTTGGGGCTGGATGCCTTGGTCGCCCGCTGGCGCGCCAACGTGATTGAAGGCGCCATCGCGGCAGAGGATCGGATGGACTTGGTCCGCCTTGAATGGGGAGACCAAAAGCAGCGGCTTCAACAATTGCTCGTGCTCACCATCGTGGTAGCTGGGTTGACTGTCGTGGCGTTGATCATGCTGTCGTTGGCTGTGTTGGTCCATTTTTGGGACACACCCAATCGCACCTTGGTGGCTTGGGTGGTAGCCGGTGTATGGACGCTGGGATGGGGCGTAGCGTTGGTGTCGTTGATATCTGTGGCGCAGCGTGCCAGCAATGGTTTTGCGCTCACCCGGCAAGAACTGGCTCAGGACTGGCGCGATATCAAGGAGCGGCTATGAGCCACTCTTCAAATCCTTCAAATGCATCTGTTTCGAAGCCAATCGTGAGCCCAGCCACGCCCGAGCAGCAACGGGTTGTAGAGCGCATTGCCCTGCAACGCGAACGTTTGCGTGCGAGGCGCGCTGCACGTGCTCAGTCGTTGGCTCTGTCCGAACGAAATCCTGGCATCGGTGCCATTGATGAGTCCTTTGCGCTGCGCGCTGCGGGATTTGCGAGGGAACACCCGATTGCTGTAGCAGCGATGGCAGGTGTTGCCTTATTGGCAGGGCCTCGCAGGTTGATACGTTGGGGCGGTGTTTTGTTGCCGATGCTGATGCGACTTCGCCGTTGACCAAGGTCGTGCTGGCTTTTGTCTTTGAGGTACCGGAAACCTGGCAACCTCTTGGTTCAAAAAAACGGAGCCACCTGTTAAAGGTGGCTCCGTTTTACGTTGCGCAAGCGCTTGCCTCTTTGTTCAGGCGAGAACTTTGATGGCCTTGGCTGCCTTCGCAACCAGTGCGGGGCCCTCGTAAATAAGGCCCGTATAGATCTGCACTACATCAGCTCCCGCGCGGATCTTGCTCACTGCGTCGTCCGCGCTCATGATTCCGCCAACGCCGATGATGGGAAAACGGCTGCCTAACGCCGCACGCAGTTGTCGAATCACCTGATTGCTGGCCTCCAGCACCGGTGCACCGCTGAGCCCACCGGTTTCTTCTGCGTAGCGCATTCCCTGCACTGCAACTCGGCTGATCGTGGTGTTGGTGGCAATGACTCCGTCCATGCCATGCCGTTGTAGTGTGGCGGCTATCACTGATACCTGCGTTTCATCCAGATCGGGTGCAATTTTCACAAACACAGGCACACGCCGCGCATGCTGCACGGCCAGGGTTTCACGCCGCTGAGCGATGGCGCCCAACAAAGAATCCAGTGCCGCGTCGCTTTGAAGCGCACGCAGGTTCTTGGTATTGGGTGAGCTGATGTTGATGGTGACGTAGTCCGCATGGGGATAGACGCCGTCAAGACAAGTCAGGTAGTCGCTGGTGGCGTTCTCGATGGGGGTTGTCGCGTTCTTGCCGATGTTCAGGCCCAGCAACATGGGGTGTTTGCGGGGCAGCGATCTGAAGCGGGCTTGCTGCACATTGTGCAGAAATGCCTCCAGTCCTTCGTTATTGAAGCCCAGGCGATTGATCAGCGCCCGCGCTTCGGGCAAGCGGAACATGCGTGGCTTCGGGTTGCCGGGTTGCCCTTTGGGGGTGACTGTGCCGACCTCCACGAACCCAAAGCCCATGGCGCCCAGCGCATCAATGCAGCGCGCGTTTTTGTCCAGACCTGCAGCCATGCCCACACGGTTGGGAAACGTCAGCCCAGCCAGTTCAATGGGGTCGTCCACCGTCTCATTGCACCAGGCCCACTGCAGCGGGGTGCGCTGCCCGCGCGCCAGCATGTCCATGGTGAGTTCGTGGGCGGCTTCGGCATCCATGCCAAAAAGAAAGGGGCGGGTGAGGGCGTAGGGGATGAGGGACATGGAGGGATAATTCGATGATTACCCCTGATTTTCTCCCATGACAACCACTTCCACCCTGACACAAGACGAACTAAAGACCCTGGTCGGCCAAGCCGCACTCCAATATGTGGTGCCCGGCGAAATTGTGGGCGTGGGCACAGGCTCCACGGTCAATAAATTCATCGATGCCCTTGCGGGCATGAAAGACCAGATCAAGGGCGCTGTTTCCAGCTCCGTTGCCAGCACCGAACGCCTCAAAGCGTTGGGCATTGCAGTCTTTGATGCCAACGAAGTCGAGTCCTTGGCCGTCTACATCGATGGTGCGGACGAAATCGATGGAAGCGGCAACATGGTCAAGGGCGGCGGCGCCGCACTGACGCGTGAAAAAATCGTGGCTGCGTTGGCCCGCAGCTTTGTGTGTATTGCCGATGAGTCCAAGCTCGTCCAAGCCCTGGGTCAGTTTCCCTTGCCCGTCGAAGTAATCCCTATGGCGACTCACCATATTACGCGCCGTTTTGAAGCCTTGGGCGCCAAAGCGACGGTCCGCTTGAAGGACGGTGCGCCGCTGGTGACCGACAACGGCCAGCATATTCTGGATGTGAGAGGTCTGTCGATCGCGGACCCTCTCGGATTTGAATCTGAGGTCAATCAGTGGCCGGGTGTAGTGACCGTTGGCGTGTTTGCGCACCAGAAGGCATCAGTGTGCTTGCTGGGTACCGCGCAGGGTGTGAAAACGTTGACGTACTAAACGCCGCCAACGCAAAAGGGCCATTTCAGGCCCCTTTGATCAAAATTTGTCGAATGCGCGTCGGCAAAAAAGCAAGACGTGAACCGTTGATTTCAAAGAATTATCAGAAACGAATCCCTGCTGGGTTGCTCGGGGTAGGGCCTTCGTTGACAGGTGCCGGTGGACGCTGTCTTTGGGAGGCTGAGGGCGCTGATGCAGCTGGTGCCGGCTCTACTGCCTTCACAGCGACCAACGGGGCAGGGGCTGGCGGGCGGTAGGTCGCAGGCAACAGGGATTGTTTAGGGTAGCCGGCCGCATCAAGGTACTGCGTCCATTCCGTATCAGAGAAGCCTGCCAATTGCTGCCCGCCAATGGTGCCGAAGGGCAGGCTGGAATTGCCGCTCAGGCGCTGCAGTGCGGCGATGTCTTCATTGGTGGACACTGTGCGCTCGGTAAACGGAACCCCACGCGAAGTCAGCAGGTTGCGGGCGCTGCTGCAGGGCGCGCAGTCGCTTCCTGTGTAGAGCGTGACCGGAAAGCGGGTGGTGACTTGCCGAAGCTCCAACGGCAGTGCCGCGTTGGCCGCAGCGGGCCCTGTGTTGACCGTGCGGGCGGGCTGCGCACTGGCGTCCGCTGGAGGCCGGTCCGAAAACGTGACCTTGCCGTCAGGACCTACGATGCGATACACGCTTTGCGCCTGCGCATTGACGCTGACCAGTGCCATCAACAACGATGCCAGCAGGGGCGCAACCAGTGGTTTTTGCATGATCAATCTCCTCACTTCAGTACAAAGTACGGTGTTGTCGGGCACTGCGCAACGCGCAGTCTCACCGCCGGTGATTCTTTAAACGCTTGACACTTCTTCAGCCATGCCCTGGTGGCGCAACAGCGCGTCCAGGCTGGGTTCACGTCCGCGAAACGCTTTGAAAGACTCCATGGCGGGGCGGCTGCCTCCCGCTTCCAAGATGGCTTCGCGGTAGCGCCGACCTGTCTCGGTACTGGGGAGGCCATCGCTGCCTGCGGTTTCTTCAAAAGCCGCATAGGCGTCCGCGCTCAACACTTCCGCCCATTTATAGCTGTAATACCCTGCTGCATACCCGCCTGCAAAAATGTGGCTGAAGGTATGGGCCGTGCGGCTGAACGCGGGCGGCGAAAGCACCGACACTTCACTGCGCACTTGGTTGAGCAACGGCATGAAGTCTTGGGCGGGGTCGTGATCGGTGTGCAAAAGCATGTCGAACAGCGAAAACTCGATCTGGCGCAAAGTCTGCATGCCACTCTGGAAATTCTTGGCTGCGATCATCTTGTCGAAGAGTTCGCGGGGCAGTGGCGCACCGGTTTCGACATGGGCAGTCATGTGCTTGAGCACATCCCATTCCCAGCAAAAATTCTCCATGAACTGGCTAGGCAGTTCGACCGCATCCCACTCCACGCCGCTGATGCCAGACACATCGCGCTCGTTCACCTGCGTCAGCATGTGGTGCAGGCCATGGCCAAATTCGTGGAAGAGGGTGATCACATCGTCGTGTGTCAGCAAAGGCGGATTGCCGTCCACGCCTTCGGCGAAGTTGCAGACCAAATGGGCCACCGGGGTTTGCAGAATGCCGGTGTCAGGGCGCTGCCAGCGCGCGCGCACATCGTCCATCCAGGCGCCGCCGCGCTTGCCCGTGCGTGCGGGCTGGTCCAGGTAAAACTGGCCCACCAATTGGCCCTGGCGCTCGATGCGGTAAAACTCCACCGCGGCATTCCACACGGGCGCGGTGTCGCGGCGGATGGACACCTCAAACAGCGTTTCAATGATCTTGAACAGCCCGGCCAGCACCTTGGGTGCTGTGAAGTATTTCTTCACCTCCTGCTCACTGAAGGCGTAACGCGCTTCCTTGAGCTTCTCGGAGATAAAAGGCCAGTCCCACGCCTGGGGTTCGGTGAGGGACAGGTGCTCTGCGGCAAATTTGCGCAAATCGGCCACGTCTTTTTCGGCATAGGGCTTGGCGCGGCGGGCCAAGTCACGCAGGAAACCCGTGACTTCGGCGGGCGATTTCGCCATCTTGGGCACGACCGATACTTCGCCAAAGTTCGCGTAACCGAGCAATTGGGCTTCTTCACGGCGCAGCGCCAGAATTTCGCCGATCAACGCTGAGTTGTCGAACTTGCGCGCATCGCCTTCGGCTTGGTCCGATGCGCGGGTCACGTAGGCGCGGTACAGTTTTTCGCGCAGATCGCTGCGGGTTGCGAACTGCATCACCGGCAAATAACACGGCATCTTGAGCGTGAGCTTATAGCCCGCCTTGCCTTCGGCGTGCGCGGCGGCCAGTGCGGTCTGCTGGACATCAGCAGGCACGCCAGCAAGCTCGTCTTGGGTTGCGTAGTAGGCGTAGGCGTCGGTCGCATCCAGCGCGTTTTCGCTGAATTTTTGGCTCAGCTCGGCCTGGCGCTCCTGGATTTGGGCGAAGCGCTCTTTCGCGGTGCCGGTCAGTTCTGCACCGCTGAGCACAAAGTTACGCACGGCATTCAGATGGGCCTGGCGTTGCTCTGCCGACAGCGAGGCAGAGTCAATGGCCTTGTACTTGGCATACAGGCGTTCATCTGCGCCCAGGCGTGTCCAGAACTCTGTGACACGGGGCAAGGCGGCGTTGTAGGCGGCACGCAGCTCGGGCGTGTCCGCCACGCTATTGAGATGACTGATGGCGCCCCAGGCGGTACCCAATTGTTCCGTGGCCACGTCCAGCACCTTGGCGATGGCTTCCCAGCGGGCCGGAAAGTCGGGCGCGGTGACGGTCTCCAGCGCCGCGTTGGCGCGCTCCAGCAGGACATCGATGGCCGGAGCTACGTCTGGCGGCGTGATGCGGTCGAAGTGGGGGAGGTCGGAGAAGTCGAGAAGGGCGTTGCTCATGCGAATTTAGATGGCGCCAACTGGCGCGGGTTCAAGTTGCAAAGCAGCCGACATCGACGAGATGTTTTCAGCGCCCGGCGGCACGCTCGGCGGCTTCGATGGTGTTCACCAGCAGCATGGTAATGGTCATGGGGCCAACCCCGCCAGGCACGGGGGTGATCCAGCCCGCGACTTCCTTGACGCCGTCAAAGTCCACGTCGCCACACAGCTTGCCGTCCGCCTTGCGGTTGATGCCCACGTCAATGACGATAGCGCCCGGTTTGACCATGTCGGCGGTCAGTGTGTTGGCGCGGCCCACTGCGGCCACGACGATGTCCGCTTGGCGGGTGTGGTACCCGAGGTCGGGTGTGCCGCTATGGGTGACGGTGACGGTGGCGTTGGCCTGCAGCAGCAGCAGGGCCATGGGTTTGCCCACGGTGTTGCTGCGGCCAATGACCACGGCATGCTTGCCCTTGATGGATTGACCGGTGGATTCGATCAGCTTCATGCTGCCGTAAGGCGTGCAGGGCCGAAAGCCGTCCAGCCCTGCCATCAGTTCACCCGCAGACAACACCGAATACCCGTCCACGTCCTTGGCGGTAGCGATGGCTTCGATCACCTTGTGCGGGTCGATGTGTTTGGGCAAAGGCATCTGCACCAGGATGCCGTGCACGCTGGCGTCGACGTTGAGCGCGGCAATGCGCGCCAGCAACGCGTCCTCGCTCAGATCGGCGTCGTACTTCTCAAAAATGGACCGCACGCCGCTGTCTTCGCAGGCCTTGACCTTGTTGCGCACATACACCGCCGAGGCAGGGTCTTCGCCCACCAGGATCACGGCCAAACCAGGCTGGTGGCCACGGGCCGTGAGTGCGGCAGCGCGTTGCGCGATCTCGCTGCGCAGTTGGCGGGAGAGGGCGTTGCCATCAATCAGTTGGGCGGTCATATCAGAAAATATTGGTCAAATTGGCCTCTAGCGCTTTACTGATAAGCGCTAGTAGCTATCAAAAAATGAGCATTAAGCCTTGGGGGCGTTCTGGCCTAGGGCGATCTTCAGCAGGTCGGCCACGGTGTTGGCGTTCAGCTTTTCCATGATGTTGGCGCGGTGCGCCTCGACCGTTTTGATGCTGATCCCAAGATCGTCGGCAATCTGCTTGTTCAGGCGGCCTGCCACGATGCGTTCAAGCACCTGCGCTTCGCGGCTCGTGAGCTTGGACAGCAGCGCATCGCGGCTGGCGGCTTGCTGAAAGCCTGCAAAAGCCTCGCGGGCATGGTCCAGCATGCGCTCGACCAGCCCGACCAGTTCTTCCTCGTCAAACGGTTTCTGAATGAAATCAAGCGCGCCTTTTTTCATGGTGTTCACGGCCATGGGCACATCGCCGTGGCCCGTGATGAACACGATGGGCAAGGGAGACTTGCGTTCGATCAGGCGGTCCTGCAGCTCCAGCCCGGTCATGCCGCCCATGCGGATGTCCACGATCAGACAAGCCACTTCGCGGGGGTCGTAACGCGACAAAAACGTCTCGGCCGAATCAAAGCAACGTACCCGGTAGTCCTTGCCTTCCAGTAGCCACTGCAGGGAATCGCGGACTGCCTCGTCGTCGTCTACGACGTAAACAGTGCCTTTTTTCGGAATCAAGCTCATGCAATTGTCCTTGGGTTTTTTTCGTTTGCTACAGAATTTGTAGTGGCATCAGCAGGCTTGGCGAGCGGCAGCCAGAAGGAGAACCTGCAGCCTGTGACCTCTGATCCATTGTAGAGGTTCTCCGCCTGCATTCGGCCCAGGTGCGACTCGACGATGCTGCGGCACAGGTTCAGGCCCATGCCCATGCCTTCTTCCTTGGTCGAGAAAAACGCTTCGAACAAGCGTTCAAGCACCTCGGGCGCCAGGCCCTTGCCAGTGTCCTGCACCGAGAACTCCACGACTTCGCGGTCTTCGATGTGTTTGGGCACCACACGCAGCTCCACGCTCCGGCCCGCAGCGGGGCGGTTGGCGTGCTGAATGGCTTCCGCCCCGTTTTTCATCAGATTCACCAACACCTGCTCGATCAGAATGGTGTCCGCCATCACGGGGGGCAGGCGTGCCGCCACGTAATGGGTCAGGCGCACGTTATGGCGGCGCAGTTCGATGTCGGCCAGTTCGACCGCCTCGTTCACCATCGATGGCACATCTGCCAGCGTGCGGTTGGGCTCGCTTTTCTTCACGAAGGCGCGGATGCGCTGGATGATCTGTCCCGCGCGCTGCGCTTGGTGCGCCGTTTTTTGCAGGGCCGTCAGCAGCGCTTCTTCGGTCAGTTGCCCGCTCTGGATGCGGGACACCATGCCGCTGCAGTAATTGTTAATGGCGGTCAGCGGCTGGTTCAGCTCGTGCGCCACGCTCGACGCCATCTCGCCCATGGTGATCAGGCGGCTGACAGACTGGGCTCGTTCTGCCTGGCGCGAGGCCAGTTCTTCGGCCTGGCGGCGCGGGGTGATGTCGGTGGCGATCACCATCTGGGCCAGTCGTCCGTCCACCCAGTTCAGGTAGCGTGATCGCACTTCCAGCCACTTGCCCAGGTCGGGTAAATAGATTTCGGCGTTTTCGGTGCGCGCGCTGGTCAGCGGGTCTGTGGGCAGGCCCATCAGGCCGTCTTCATCGTCCATGCCGGTATGGTCGGTGCCAGCAATCGGCACCACCCCCGCCTGCGCCACCAGTTGCAGGTGGCCGCCGGTTTGTGATCCGAACCACTGGCGGTACAACTTGTTGGCAAACAGCAGCTCTTCGCTGCCCAGGGGCGCCACGGACACCGAGGCGTCCAGCGACTCCAGCACGATAGTGAAACGCTCGTGCGACGCCGATAGCTGCTCGCGGATGCGGTTGGGCTCGGTGATGTCGGTCATCGAGGTCATCCAGCCCGTTTGCTGGCCGTGCGCGTCGATCAGGGGCGATACATAGAGACGCGCGTCAAACAGCGTCCCGCTTTTGCGCCGAACCCGAACCTGAAAGCCGCCCGCAATGGTTTTGCCGCTCAACTCGTCGCGCAGCTTGGCGTGCAGCGCTTCATGGTCGGAATCGGGCCAATAGGGGAAGGGCGCCTTCAAACCCACCAGCTCACCATCGCTCCAGCCCGTCATCTGGCAGAACGCGGCATTCACATAGGTGATGCGGCCTTCCATGTCCAGCGCGCGCATGCCAGTGAGGATGGAGTTTTCCATGGCGCGGCGAAAGTTGGTTTCGGCCACCAGCGCTTGTTGGGCCTGCATGCGGCGGCGCGTGTGGCGCCAGGTGGCAATCAGCATCCAGGCGGTCATGGCGCTCAAGGTGCCCACCAGCCAGAAAAGGCCACTGCCCACCACGCCGAGCGAGGTGCGGTAGGCCTGCGCCTTCAGCACCAGGCCATTGCCCACGGGCGACACCGGCACTTCGTATTCGTTGGCGCGCGGGTTCCACGGCAGCAATTGCGTGGCGGTATTGCGGGGCCCCAGGGGCGTGCCGGCCAGCACCTGGTTTTTGCCATCCAGCAAAGTGACCGCGTAGCGCGCCAGCACTTCAGTCGGCGTGCCGTAGCGCAGCAGGCTGTCGATGGAGTATTCGCCCAGTACCACGCCGCTGAACTTGCCTTGGTTGTTCAGCGGCACCTGCAATTGCAACAAAGGGGCGGAATCACCCGAAGTGGCGGTGGGCTGTGCGTACACCGGCTGCTGCAGGTCGCGCGCCAGGCCAAAGGTGTCGGCGGTGTCGCCGGGCTTGAGGACTTCGCCCGCAATGCGCAGCTCGCTGCTGGCCAGGGTGGGCGCTGCGTGGCTGGCGCGGATGCGGCGACGCTCGTCGATCCAGGTAATCGCTTGCAGCTCTGGATACTGGCTGATCAGCGTTTCGGCGCGGCTCACAAAGTCTGCGCGTTCCAGCTCCTGATTGGAGAGGTCACGCGCAATGCGCATGAGCTGTTCTTGCCGTTCCAGCAGCCGAAGCCGCACACGTTGCTGGGCGTATTCCACGTCGCGGCGTAGGGCTTCTTGTTCGCGCTCTGCCTCTTCGGCGCGCAAATACCAGAACGCCGCCACGATGGCGGCCAGAAACATCAGCACCGCAGCCAGCGGCGCCAGAGCCGCAAAACGGTCTTGCCGAGTGGGCGACAAGCCGCGCCACCACTTACGCCACCAGCGAATAGGGGCTGCCACGATCAGCGTGCTGGCGGGCGATGCGGGGGGGAGCGAATCCATCCCGAGAGTGTAGGGGAGCGCTGTTCGGAATTTCGCCTTTTGGTTTATGTGCATTTGCAGCAATTTCTTGCAATATGAAATGCATAGGCACCATTTGAAATTAAAGAAAAATATGCGAAACTAGAGCCAACGTACTAAATTGCTGCCACACCTACAGGAGACAAAGCATGTCAGCTCAGCCCGACCCTCAGGCCGGAAACGGCAACGCGCCCGCTACCGACACCGACCAGCAGGAAACCCGAGAGTGGATGGATGCGCTGAGCGCAGTCATCGACAAAGAGGGTGCTGAGCGCGCCCATTTCCTGTTGGAACAATTGCTGGAGCACGCACGCCAGAACAGCGTGGACATGCCGTTCTCCGCCAACACCGGCTACGTCAACACCATCGAGCCCGGCCAGGAGGCACGCAGCCCCGGCAACCTCGAAATCGAACAACGCCTGCGCGCCTACATGCGCTGGAACGCCATGGCGATGGTCGTCAAGGCCAACCGCCACCACCCGCCCGAAGGCGGTGACTTGGGCGGTCACATCGGCTCTTTTGCCTCGTTGGCCAGCATGTTTGGCGCGGGCTTCAACCACTTCTGGCATGCCGAGAGCGAAAACCATGGCGGTGACCTGCTGTACATCCAGGGCCACGTGTCGCCCGGCATTTATGCCCGCGCCTACCTCGAAGGCCGCCTGACAGAAGACCAATTGCTCAACTTCCGCCAGGAAGTGGACGGCAAGGGCTTGTCGAGCTACCCGCACCCCAAGCTCATGCCCGAGTTCTGGCAGTTCCCCACCGTGTCGATGGGCCTGGGCCCGCTGATGGCCATCTACCAGGCGCGTTTCCTCAAGTACCTGCACGCCCGTGGCATCGCCAACACCGAAAACCGCAAGGTCTGGGTGTTCTGCGGCGACGGTGAGATGGACGAAGTCGAATCCCTGGGCGCCATTGGCTTGGCCGCGCGCGAAAAGCTCGACAACTTGGTCTTCGTCATCAACTGCAACCTGCAGCGCCTGGACGGCCCCGTGCGCGGCAACGGCAAGATCATCCAGGAGCTGGAAGGCGAGTTCCGCGGCTCTGGCTGGAACGTCATCAAGCTGATCTGGGGCAAGGGCTGGGACGCGCTCCTGGCCAAGGACCACGACGGCGCGCTGCGCAAGCTCATGATGGACACCAATGATGGTGACTACCAGGCCATGAAGGCCAATGACGGTGCCTATGTGCGCAAGAACTTCTTCGGCCGCGACCCGCGCACCCTGAAGATGGTAGAGCACATGACCGACGACGAGATCTGGAACCTGCAGCGTGGCGGCCATGATTCGCAAAAGGTTTATGCCGCGTTCCATGCCGCGCAGAACCACGGCGGCCAGCCTTCCGTCCTGCTGATCAAGACCGTCAAGGGTTTTGGCATGGGCAAGATTGGCGAGGCCAAGAACACCGTCCACCAGACCAAGAAGCTCAGCGACGAAGACATCAAGGCCTTCCGCGACCGTTTCAACATCCCGATCCCGGACAGCCAACTCGCCGAGCTGCCGTTCTACAAGCCGGCCGACGACACGCCTGAAATGAAGTACCTGCACGAGCGCCGCAAAGCCCTCGGCGGCTACCTGCCCAAGCGCCGCGTCAAGGCTGAAGAGAGCTTCACCGTGCCCGCGCTGGAGACCTTCAAGGCCATCACCGAGCCCACGCCCGAAGGCCGCGAAATCTCGACCACGCAAGCCTATGTGCGCTTTCTCACGCAGCTGCTGCGCGACCAGGCCCTGGGCCCGCGCGTGGTCCCCATCTTGGTGGACGAGGCCCGCACTTTCGGCATGGAAGGCCTGTTCCGCCAGATCGGCATCTACAACCCCGCAGGCCAGCAGTACACCCCGGTCGATAAAGACCAGGTCATGTACTACAAGGAGGACAAGGCGGGCCAGATCCTGCAAGAGGGCATCAACGAAGCCGGTGGCATGAGCAGCTGGATCGCGGCGGCCACGTCGTACAGCACCAACAACCGGATCATGATCCCGTTCTACGTGTATTACTCGATGTTCGGTTTCCAGCGCATTGGCGACCTGGCTTGGGCGGCGGGCGACATGCAGGCTCGTGGATTCTTGCTGGGAGGCACCTCGGGCCGCACCACGCTCAACGGCGAAGGCCTGCAGCACGAAGACGGTCACAGCCACATCCTGGCCAACACCATCCCCAACTGCGTCAGCTACGACCCCACCTTCGCCCACGAAGTCGCGGTGATCATGCACGACGGCATGAAGCGCATGGTCGAGCGCCAGGAAAACGTCTTCTACTACCTGACGCTGCTGAACGAAAACTACCCCATGCCTGGCCTGCAGCCCGGCACCGAAGAGCAGATCATCAAGGGCATGTACCTGTGCAAACAAGCGCCCGCACTGCCCAAGGATGCGCCCACCGTGCAATTGCTGGGCAGCGGCACCATCCTGCGCGAATCGTTCTTTGCACAAGAGCTGCTTGAAAAGGACTGGGGCGTAGCCGCTTCGGTGTGGAGCTGCCCAAGCTTCAACGAACTGACCCGCGACGGCCAGAACGCCGAGCGCTGGAGCCTGCTGCACCCGACCGAAGAAGCGAAGGTGTCGTTTGTCACGCAGCAACTGTCTGCATCACAAGGCCCGGTGGTCGCGTCCACCGACTACATGAAGGCCTATGCCGAGCAGATCCGCCCCTTCATCCCCAAGGGCCGCACCTACAAGGTGCTTGGCACCGACGGCTTTGGCCGCAGCGACTTCCGCAGCAAGCTGCGCGAACACTTCGAGATCAACCGCCACTACATCGTGGTGGCGGCCCTCAAGGCGCTGAGCGAAGACGGCGTGCTGCCCGCCACCAAGGTGGCCGAGGCGATTGCCAAGTACAACATCCAGGCTGACAAGATCAACCCGCTGTACGCGTGAACCGAACGGAGACAACAATGGCATTGGTCAACATTCAAGTCCCGGACATCGGGGATTTCGACGAAGTGGGCGTGATCGAGCTGCTGGTCAAGGTGGGCGACACCGTGAAGGCCGAGCAGTCGCTCATCACCGTCGAATCGGACAAGGCATCGATGGAGATTCCGTCCAGCCACGCAGGCGTGGTGAAGGAACTCAAGATCGCCATTGGCGACAAGGTCAAGCAAGGCTCGGTGATTGCGGTGGTGGAAGCCGCTGACTCGGGCGCTGCTGCTCCCGCCGCTGGGCCTGCACCAGCGCCTGTGGCGGCTGCACCCGCCCCGGCGGCTGCAGCCGTGCCAGCTCCGGCCGCAGCCCCTGCAGCTGCAGGCCCGGTAGAAGTGCGTGTACCCGACATTGGCGACTTCAAGGACGTTGCCGTCATTGAGCTGCTGGTCAAGGTCGGCGACACCATCAAGCTCGAACAGTCGCTCTTCACCGTCGAATCTGACAAGGCCTCCATGGAGATCCCGTCGCCCGCCGCTGGTGTGGTCAAGGAACTGAAAGTCAAGATCGGCGACACCGTCAACATCGGCGACTTGGTGGCCATGCTGGAAGGCAGCGCTGCTGCGGCTCCGGCAGCGGCACCGGCACCCACCCCTGCGGCTCCGGCAGCCGCTGCGCCAGCGCCCGCAGCCACCCCAGCACCCGCTGCTGCAGCTGCTGCACCGGCCACCGCCTCGGCCTCCGTGCCCGCCCACCAGCCGGGCACGCCCACGGCGGGCTTGCCGCACGCATCACCCTCGGTGCGCAAGTTCGCCCGCGAGCTGGGTGTGCCCATCGACGAAGTCAAGGGCAGTGGCCCCAAGGGCCGCATCACGCAAGACGACGTGCAGAGCTTCACCAAGCAGGTGATGGCGGGCGCCGCGCAAACCAAGGCGCAGGCCGCCAAGGCACCTGCAGCGTCCAGCGGCTCTGGCGTGGGCCTCGACCTGCTGCCCTGGCCCAAGGTCGACTTCACCAAGTTCGGCCCCGTCGAGCGCAAGGACCTCTCGCGCATCAAGAAGATCAGCGGTGCCAACCTGCACCGCAACTGGGTCGTCATCCCGCACGTCACCAACCACGACGACGCGGACATCACCGACCTCGAAGCCTTCCGCGTGCAGTTCAACAAAGAGAACGAGAAGGGTGGCGTCAAGGTCACCATGCTCGCCTTCATGATCAAGGCCGCCGTGGCCGCGCTCAAGAAGTTCCCCGAGTTCAACAGCTCGCTCGACGGCGACCAGTTGGTGCTCAAGCAATACTTCCACATCGGCTTTGCGGCCGACACACCCAACGGCCTCGTTGTGCCCGTCATCCGCGATGCCGACCAGAAGGGCATCGTTCAGATCTCGCAAGAGATGGGCGATTTGGCCAAGAAGGCGCGTGACGGCAAGCTGGGCCCGGCCGACATGACCGGCGGCTGCTTCTCCATCAGCTCGCTGGGCGGCATTGGCGGGCGTTATTTCACGCCCATCATCAACGCCCCCGAAGTCGCCATCATGGGCGTGTGCAAGAGCAGCATCGAACCCAAGTGGGACGGCAAGCAGTTCGCGCCCCGCCTCATGCTGCCCCTGTCGCTCAGCTGGGACCACCGCGTGATCGACGGCGCCTCTGCCGCACGCTTCAACGTGTACTTTGCCTCGCTGCTGGCGGACTTCCGCCGCATCGTGATGTAACGGAAGGGCAAAACACATGGCAATCATCGACATCAAGGTGCCCGACATCGGCGACTTCGCCGAAGTGGCCATCATCGAAGTGCTGGTCAAACCCGGCGACACCATCAAGGCCGAACAAAGCCTGGTCACCGTGGAGTCCGACAAGGCCTCCATGGAGATCCCCTCCAGCCACGCTGGCGTGGTCAAAGAGCTGAAAGTGAAGCTTGGCGACAACATCGCCGAAGGCTCGGTGGTGCTGACGCTGGAAGTGGAGGGCGCTGCAGCGGCGGCACCCACCGCTGTACCAGCGCCTGCATCGGCTGCCGCACCTGCAGTTTCTGAGTCAAAACAGCCACCAGCGCTTACGCCACAAGCGCAAGCAGCTATCAATTTAGTAGCGTCAAGCTTTGCAGGTACTGCCGATCTGGACTGCGACGTGCTCGTGCTCGGCGGCGGCCCTGGCGGCTACAGCGCCGCCTTTCGCGCGGCCGACCTGGGTCTCAAGGTCGTCATCGTCGAACGCTACGCCACCCTGGGCGGCGTGTGCCTGAACGTGGGCTGCATCCCGTCCAAGGCGCTGCTGCACGTGGCCGCCGTCATGGACGAAGTCAGCCACATGGCCGACCTGGGCGTGGACTACGGAGCGCCCGCGCTCAACATCGACAAGCTGCGCGGCCACAAGGAAAAAGTCATCGGCAAGTTGACCGGTGGCCTGGCCGCCATGGCCAAGATGCGCAAGGTGACCACCGTGCGCGGCTACGGTGCCTTCGTCGGTGCCAACCACCTCGAAGTGGAAGAAACCACCGGCACCGCGCAGGAGAAGACAGGCACCAAGAAGGTCATCGCCTTCAAGAACGCCATCATCGCCGCCGGCAGCCAGGCCGTGCGCTTGCCGTTCATGCCCGACGATCCACGCGTGGTCGACTCCACCGGTGCCCTGGCGCTCAAGGAAGTCCCCAAGCGCATGCTCATCCTGGGCGGCGGCATCATCGGCCTCGAAATGGGCACGGTGTACAGCACGCTGGGCGCGCGCCTCGATGTGGTTGAGATGATGGATGGCTTGATGCAGGGCGCCGACCGCGACCTCGTCAAGATCTGGCAGAAGATGAATGCCAAGCGTTTCGACAACATCATGTTGAAGACGAAGACCGTCGGCGCCGATGCCACACCTGAAGGCATCAAGGTCACGTTCGCCGCAGCGGAAGAGGGCGTTACCGCTCCCGCACCCCAGGTGTACGACTTGGTCTTGCAGGCCGTGGGCCGTACGCCCAATGGCAAGAAGATCGCCGCCGAAAAAGCTGGCGTCGCCGTCACCGACCGTGGCTTCATCAACGTTGACATCCAGATGCGCACCAACGTGTCGCACATCTTCGCCATCGGCGACATCGTGGGCCAGCCCATGCTGGCGCACAAGGCGGTGCATGAAGCGCACGTGGCGGCAGAAGTGATTGCCGGTGAATTGCAGGGCAACAAGGAGCTGGCCGCCGCCGCCTTCAACGCCCGCGTGATCCCGAGCGTCGCCTACACCGACCCCGAAGTGGCATGGGTCGGCCTGACCGAAGACCAGGCCAAGGCGCAAGGCATCAAGGTCAAGAAGGGCCTGTTCCCCTGGACGGCCTCCGGCCGTGCCATCGCCAACGGCCGCGACGAAGGCGTCACCAAGCTGCTGTTCGACGACTCACCCGAGGCGCATGGCCACGGCAAGATCCTGGGCGGCGGCATGGTGGGCACGCATGCCGGCGACATGATTGGCGAGATCGCGCTGGCCATCGAGATGGGCGCCGACGCCGTGGACATCGGCAAGACCATCCACCCGCACCCCACGCTGGGCGAAAGCATCGGCATGGCGGCGGAGATTGCGCATGGGTCCTGCACGGACGTTCCCCCGGCACGCAAGTAACCAGCGCTGAAGTTCAGAACACACAAGCCCGAACTGGCAACGGTTCAGGCTTTTTTCTGTCGGCTGTTGGGTGTGCGTTGCGCGTGTTGTCGGGTCGCAATCGGCTGTACACGGATGCTGTGTGGCCCGGCGTGAATTACTGTGGCTGACAGCGCCAATTCGCCGTCACCCGCCAAGTGCCATGCCTTCGGTAGCGCTTTGGGTTTGTCCGACGGGAGCTTGCAGCCTGTTTTCTTGATGGGTTGGGTCAGAGGCCGGCAGCGACCGCTGTAGCGGCAACCACAAACAAAACCCGCCACCGCCTTCCCAGGTTTCCCACTGGCACCGTGCACCCAGGGCTAGGGTGCGGTTGCGCACATGGGCAAGCCCCTTGCCAACCTGCGACTGCGGCAGCGACGCGGCGGGCGTAAACGCGGCGCCGTCGTCACGCAAACGCACCAGCACTTCCTCGCCTTCGAGCGACGTTGCCAGATCGATCTCCGTGGCGTGGCTGTGCTTCAGGATGTTGGTTAGCACCTCCTGCACGATGCGCAGCACATGCAGTGCGTTCTGCGCATCCAGCCAGGGCAAAGCCGGCACATCCTGCACGCTCCAGGTCAAGGTGATGCCAGCCGCTTTGAGCCGCGGTGTGAGGCGAAACCGCACCGCCGCCAGCAGCGCCAGCAGGTCCGCATCGGCCGGGTCCAGAGAATCCAGCGCCAGCTTCAGGTCGTCAATGCAGTCCTTGAGCACCAGTGCCGTGTCGGCGCTGCTGGCCTGGCCGCGCTCGACCATGCGCAGCGCACTGGTCAGCGACGAGCCAATGCCATCGTGCATGTCCTGCATCATGCGTTGGCGTTCCGCGGCCAGCGTCTGCTGGCGCTCCAGCTGGCGCAGTTGTTCGTGGCTGTCGGTGAGCTCGCGTTCGCGCGCCGTCAAGCGCGCCTCCAGGCTGGTGTTGAGCGTTTCCATCCCACGGATCGCGCCCATGTAGCGGCGCCAGACGATCACCAGGAAGATCACAAACAGCCCGATCGCGGTGTAAGGGCCCAGGTAAATGCGCTCGATGTCGATGCGGTAGTTCTGCAACGCCAGATCGTGCACGCCCACCGGCACATTGAGCGAGAAGAAAGCAAACAGGGCCAGGCCCTCGCGCGACCGGCGCTTCCACGATGCCCACAGGCCTGAGCCGGCGATCACCACTGTCATCAGTCCGGCGGCGATGTACACGGCCGGCAGCATGGTGGACAGGTGTGGCGTGAGCGCTGGCAAGGGCAGTGTCACCAGCGTGCCCAGCAAGACCAGGGTCACGATGGCCAACGCCAGCCGCGGCATGCGTTTGCCATGCACCCGGAAGGCGAAGGCAAACACACACATCTGCGTCCACGACACGGCGTTGACTGTCATCCAGCCGAACCAGGCGTCCGGCAGCATAGGCGGCGGCTCACCCATCACATAGTGCGCCGCCCGCATGGCATGCGCCACCGATGCGAGGAAGAACAGGGCATAGAGGGGTTCACGCCGCCGCACACACCAGACCGCCAGCGCGAAAAGCCCAATGACGGAGTACGCACCCGTCGTGAGCGAGACCAGGTCGGTCTGCAACCAGCTGCGCAGGCGCCAGCGCCACAGGAGCGCGTCACCGGTTCCGATCCAGGCGCTGGACAGCGCACCGCCCACACCCTGCTGGCTCGCCATGCGGATCCACACCACGGTGGGCACCTGCTCTCTGGGGTCTTGGGCCAGCGGCACCCACAGGGGCCGGTTGAACGAATTCCAGACCCGGTTGCCACCGGTGCGCCAGGCCAGTTGACTATCCGCATAGACCGCCACCGTGCCGATGGTCTGCCAGCGCGGCAGGTATAGAAAGAGCGCATCGTGCAGCGCCTGTGGGGTGCTTGCGCCGGGCGGCACCGTCAACCGGTACCAGGCCACCTCGGGCGGCGCGGCCTGCGTGTCGCTGCTGGACGCCAATGCACGCGGCCGCACATGGGGTAGCGCCACGGCGGCGGCATCGACTTGGTGCTCCACCGCGGCAGGTACGCGCACCGGTGCGTCCCAACCGGCGTCAGCTTCAATGTAGAAAAAGGCCTGCGTGAGATGGGTCGCGGGCTCTTGCGCGGCCGCAGTCTGCGCCACGGCCAGCAGCACCCAGCCGAACAGGCTAGTTCGCCAACAAGCCCTTGCGGTGCGCTTCATGGATGGCCTCGGCGCGGTTGTTCACTTCCAGCTTGGCATAAATCCGCCGCACGAACGTGCGCACGGTGGTGCGCGAGACACCCAGTGCCTGCGCTACCTCGTCGGTGCTGAAACCCTTGCTCACCAGCTTAAGTACCTGCTGCTCACGTGCCGAAAGCGCCACGGTGGCACCGGTCGCGTTGGGCGAGTGGAGCGCTGGCTCGGTCGGCAGTGGCACGCTGGCTGCACGCGCCAGGATCTTGCGCGCCACCATGGGGCTGATCGGGCTGCCCCCAGCGTGTATGTTGCGAATCTCCTGTGCCATCTCGTCGAAAGCGCCGTCCTTGAGCAGGTAACCCATGGCCCCGGCCTCGATTGAGCGCAATACATGTGCGTCGTCGCCAAAGAGGGTGCTGACCAGGATGCTGCATGCGGGCCATTGTGCCCGGGTCGCGCGAATCACATCCAGACCGCTGCCATCGGGCAGCCCCAGGTCACACACCAGCACGTCCATGGCATGCAAGGGCAACAGCGCCAGCGCCTCGCATCGGCTGCTGGCCACCAGCACAAGAGAGAGGTCGGGTTCAGCGCGGACCACCTCCAGCAAGGTTTCGCGGCTTTGCGGATCGTCCTCGACCACACCGACCCGCAGCTGCTGGGGCCAGGTTGTGGGAAAAGAGGGTGGGGGGGCGTTCATGGCGTGTTGCGATTATGGGCACACGTGCAACATGGCCGACTTTGTCATCCGTTCTGAGGACAGACGAAAACGCGACGGGTCCGTAGCATCCGGCAGAACTTTTCAATCGATGAAGACCTGCACATGCCAGCCATCCACCACCCTTGCACCCCGTGTCTGTTTCGCTGGCTCCGTCCGCTTCGTATCGTCACGCTGTGCGTTTCTTTGGCGCTGCTGAGTGCCTGCGGTGGTGGCAGCGGCGGCGACGACAACCCAACCACGCCCCCAGCGACCACCACCTACAACGTCGGCGGCTTGCTGGCCGGACTGGGCGCAGGCAAGAACGTCACGCTGGCCCATGTGGATGCGGCAGGTGCCACCGTTCAAAGCGCGGCCCTGAGCGCCAACGGCGCCTATGCCTTGCGACTGCCCGCGGGCACCGCGTACAACCTGCGGGTGTTGGTGCAGCCACTGGCCCAGACCTGCACTGTGGCCAACGGCACTGGCACGGCATCTGCAGATGTCAACACCATCAGCGTGACTTGCCAGGACACGATTGCTGCCCCCGAGGCCAAACCCGTCACCGGCAGAGTCACCGGCCTGGGGGCCGGCAAGACCCTGGTGTTGCAACTCAGCGCCAACGGCAGCACGCAGGAGGCCGTGGTCCACGCCGACGGCAGCTTCCAGTTCCCGCAGGGCATCACCGGCACGTATACGGTCACAGTCAAGACACCCCCGACAGGCCAGGCCTGCACGGTGGCCAATGGCCAGGGCGTGGTCGGCCAAAGTGTTGGCGCTGCCATCAGCGTCTCTTGCGCCAACAGCGCCTACACACTGGGTGGCAGCGTCAGCGGCAATGCTGGCGTGGTGGTTCTGCGCAACAGCGCCAACGGCGACAGCACCACGGTCTCTGGCAATGGTGCGTTTGCCTTTGCCCAGCCCGTGCTGCACGGTGCGGGTTATACCGTCAGCGTCTTTGACCAAAGCGCCGGCCAGAGCTGCAGCATGGTCAATGGTGCGGGCACGGCCCTGGCGGATGTACGCGACATCGCGGTCAATTGCACGGCCATCGTGGTCGTGCCGCCACCGGTGCCTGTGCCCGTGCCCGGCGTTCCGGCCAACCTGGCCATGGCCTACGGCATCAAGATTTTTAGCCTCAGTTGGGACACGGTGACCGCGCCCGCAGGCGGCGGTGCCGTCAGCTACAAGCTGTTTGAGGACCCGGACGGTGCCGGGCCCCTGGCCAGCAGCCAGATCGGCGGCACGCTCAGCGCTGCGGCCTATGCCCATACCGTCAGCGGCCTGTTGCACACCCGGCTCAATGCCCAGTACCGCGTGCAGGCCTGCAATACCAGCGGCTGCAGCGCTTTGACCGCGGCATTGACGCCCAACCTGACCCAGGCCATCGGCTACTTCAAGGCTTCCAACACCGGGGCGAATGACCTGTTTGGCAACGCCGTGGCCCTGTCCGCCGACGGCAGCACGCTCGCGGTGGGGGCGCCCGGCGAGTCCAGCAATGCCACCGGGATCGACGGCAGCCAGGCCGACAACTCATTTGCCGGCGCGGGCGCGGTCTATGTCTTCACGCGCAACGGTACGGTCTGGAGTCAGCAGGCGTACGTCAAGCCCGCCGTGAGCACTTTTGCGAACGATCAGTTCGGCTACGCCATCGCCCTGTCTTCAGACGGCAACACCCTGGCGGTCGGGGCCTATCTGGAAGACGGCTTGTCCAACGTTGTCAACGTCGGTGAGGGGAATGTTGGTTCGCCGAACACAGACGCCGGCGCCGTCTACGTCTTCACGCGCAGCGGAACGACCTGGGGCCAGCAGGCCTACCTCAAGTCCGGCAACGCAGGCTACAGCTCCTACCTTGGCTGGTCCGTCACACTGTCTGCCGACGGCAACACCCTGGCGGCAGGCGCCATCAATGATCCCAGGGGGATTACCGGGGTCAACCCCGTCTTGCCAGGAAGCTTTACCCCCGGCGCGGGCGCAGCCCACGTCTTCACCCGTGTGGGCACGCTGTGGAGCCATCAGGCCTACGTCAAGGCCAGCAACACGGAGGCGAACGACAACTTCGGGCATTCCGTCGCGCTGTCCGGCGATGGGAACACGCTGGCGGTCAGTGCGCTTAACGAAGACAGCAACGCCACCGGCATCGGCGGCGACCAAGCCAGCAATTCGAGAATGGACGCCGGTGCTGTCTACCTGTTCACGCGCACCGGCACCGTCTGGAGCCAACAGGCCTACATCAAGGCCAGCAACGCCTGGCAGGGCCAGGCGTTCGGCGTCTCGCTCGTCTTGTCTTTCGACGGCAGCACGCTGGCGGTGGGTGCCAACGGTGAAGGCAGCAATGCCGTGGGTATTGGCGGCGCCCAGAACAATACTTCCGCCAACGCTTCGGGCGCGGTCTACGTCTTCGCCCGCAGCGCAGCCGTGTGGACCCAGCAGGAATACATCAAATCCAGCAATTCGCAGGCGGGTGACCTGTTCGGCACCTCCGTCTCGCTGTCGTCCGACGGCAATACGCTGGCGGTGGGGGCCGTGGGCGAAAGCAGCAACGCCGCCGGCATTGGCGGCGCCCAGTCGGACAACAGCACGCTCCAATCCGGCGCGGCGTACTTGTTCACACGGTCGGGCGCCACCTGGAGCCAGCGGGCCTACCTCAAAGCCAGCAACACCGCCGCTACCGACATGTTCGGCTCCAGCGTGGCGCTATCGGCCGACGGCAGCGCGCTGGCGGTGGGCGCGCTGGCGGAAGACAGCAGCGCCACGGGCATCGGTGGCGACCAGGCCAACAATGGCGCGACCAGCTCGGGTGCCGTCTATGTTTATTAGTGTGCTACTCAATCAATAGCGTACAACCGCCATTGCACATGGCCTGGCGGTCAATTTTGCTTAGACCCTCTACTCCTGCCATGCCCGGTTTCTTACAATCCAGCGGAAAGACCAAGTAGTCGTACCGCAGCACCGGCCGCTGTGCGCGATGCGGGCAAGCTCTCAAGACCGTTTGGCGCCCGTGGGCGTTGGGGCGGCAGACTAGGCAGTGGATACTGCCAAGTTCATAACGCGCCACGCCGCCTCCTTCCCCATCATTGCGGGTACTGTGCCGGTCTTCCTATGCCCTCGGTCTCATCCAGTTTTCATCCCCAGTGCATTGGCCACTTGCACATAGACCCCGCCCAGCACCCGCAGGGGCGGCAGCACCTCAGTGCGGCCAGTGGTCTGGTGCGCTCCGGCCCAACGCTGTATGTCGTGGCAGACGATGAGCTGCACCTGGGCGTGTTCGAAGACACCGTTGCAGCCGGCGCGGCGCCTGGCCCTGGGGACCTGGTCCGGTTGCTGGAAGGCGATTTGCCCCCAGAGGCAGCGCCGCGCAAAAAGGCGAAACCCGACTTTGAAACCCTGGCCCGCTTGCCGGCCTTGCCTGGCTGTCCGGCGGGGGCGCTGCTGGCCTTGGGTTCAGGCTCCACTACCAACAGGGAGACCGCTGTGCTGCTGGGGTTGGCCGGCCCGGGTCGTCTCAGCGGACGCACGGCCATCGTGTCGCTGTCCCGCTTGTATGCGCCGCTGCGCAAGCGCTTCGCCGATCTGAATATCGAGGGTGCCTGGGTGGCCGATGGCCATTTGCACCTGCTGCACCGCGGCAACCAAAGCGACGCGCGCAGCGCCTGCATCCGGTACGACTGGAGCGGTATTGCGCCTTGGCTGGCGGGGCTGCAGGCGCAACCGCCGGAGATCAAAAACCTGCAGGTGCTCGACCTGGGCTCCGTCGACGGTGTGGCGCTGAGCCTGACCGATGGCGTGCCGCTGGAGGGCGGCGATTGGATGTTCAGCGCGGTGGCTGAGGACACTCGTGACAGTGTGGCAGACGGGGCCTGTGTTGCGTCTGCCCTGGGGGTTGTGACTGCGGACGGAAACGTGCGCCGCCTTGCGCACCTTTACGGCGCGCCCAAGGTCGAGGGGATTGCGGTGCAGCGCGAGGGCAACGACTGGCTCGTGACCATGGTGACCGACCCCGACGACCGGGCCGTGGCCTCGCAGCTGCTGGCCTGCCGCATCCCCCTGCAATATTGGACTTGAGGCGATGGAGGGCGATGGAGGGCGATGGAGGGCGGCGCAGGCGTGAGTCACGCAAACCCCGCCCAATCGCAAGCTCTCGCGCTGGGAGGCGACCGTATAGCGCCGCGGTCGGCCTTGCGGCTTCAGCCCTCTCCCAGCAACCTGGCAAAAAGATCTGTCCCGCCCATCTGCCCACCTTTGAGCATCAGCTCCAGCCCGTCACGAGCACGGTCCTGGCTATGCGCGCGGCTCAGGGTAACGCCGGGGCAGAGCATCGTTTGGTACGACAGCCCCCACAGTTGCAGGGCCTGCACGACGTGGCTGGAGGTGTCGCCGCCGGCGACACCAATACGCCGCAGCGGCGTGCCGTGCTCCGCTTGGGCTTGCACCACGCGGGCCACCAGCTTGGCGCTGGCCTGGGCCACCTGCTCGGCGGAAGTGATGTGGGCGGTCGTGCCGTCGGTGGGACCGGTGTAGGCCAGCACATGCTGGCCTTGTTGCAGGCCGGTGCAGATGGCGTCCAGCACGGTCTGCGCATACGCTGCGTCATTGCCAAGCCGCTGAGCGTCCACGGGGATGTGCTGGTAAGCCGTGGCGGCTTGCACCTGGGCTGCGGTCAGGGGCGACAGGCTTCCCGCCCACGCGAAGACCGGGCCATCGGCCCGCGTCAACGGGGGCGCTGTCGGGTGTGTGGATTTCGCCCAGTGGGCCACCAGGGCCTGGGCCACCGCACTGGAACCCACGGCCAGCAGCCGGGCCCTCTGTGCCTGCAGCCACAGCAAGCGGCCCACGATGACCAGCTGATCCGGCGTGGTCAGGTCCAGCAAGGTGGGCGCGATGGTTTGGGATGCGCCATCGTTGTCCAGCAGATCCTGCAGTGCAGCGTCCAACGCATCGGTACTGGGGTTGGCGTTGGTGTCGTACAGCGGGTAGTGCAGGGCGGTGATGCCATCCAGCCCCTGGCGCGCCAGATGAAGCCGAAGATCGGCTTCGCCCATGGGCGTGACCGGGTGCTGGCGCATGGTCGGGTGGCGGTCGATGCGGTGCACTGCGCCGCCGGTGCCTGCGGCCGCGAACAGGTTGCTGAACGCGCAATAACGCCCCAGGCTGGGTTGCCCGCCCACGATGGGCACCCAGCGGTTGTCCACAAACGGGTGCAGGGTCCGAATGCCGCAAGCAATGTTGCCGACATGCGGAGCGCTGTCGAACGTGGAGCACACCTTGTAGTGCAGCACCGGCGGTGCCAATTTTTCAAAGAAGCGGCCTACAGCGGACATCTCGGCCCGCATGGCCTCTGGCGGCATGGCGCGCGCGGCGCCGGCAATGCCCACCGCGTCCAGCGGCCCGGCCGCTGCCAGGGCATCGGCGCTGGGTACGCCCATGAACAGCATCGAGCGCAGGCCCGCCTGGGCCAACACGGCCAGCGTGTCGGTGGCGCCGGTGAAGTCGTCGCCGTACCAGCCGTACCGGGGGGCGGTAAATGTCATGGGTTACTTACTTCTTGCCGAAGAACTCGATGGCCCGGCGCAGCTCGGGGGCGTGTGCCGCACGCTCGGCCAGGGTTTCGCCCTTCTGCACTGCGTCCCAGGCCTGCTGCAGGCTGGCCACGCCTGCGGCGGCGCCATCGGGGTGGGCCAGGATGCCGCCGCCGGACATGAACAGCAGGTCGGTGGTGTGAATGCTGTCCCACGTTGCGGGCACGGTGCCGGCCCACTGGCCGTTAGAGAACGCGGGCAGCACGCGGTCGTCCAGGCCTTCGCACAGCGGGGCCAGGGTGTCGTGGGCCGACTCGATGACTTCTTCATCGGTCTGCGAGAACTTGCCTTGCAGGCCGTGCACGTGCATGTGGTCCACGCCCGCCAGGCGCCACAGCGTCTGCCAGGCGTTGAAAGAAAAGCCCAGCAGCGGGTGGCGCGACAGCGCGCCGTAGCCGTTGCGGTGGCCGTGTAGCGCCAGCGGGCTGTGGCGGCGCAGGGTTTGCACGGCCGAGTAGCCGCACCAGTTCAGGCTGACCATCACGCAGCTGCCACCCTCGGCCGCAATCAGGTCGGCGTGGCGGCGCATGGCGTCGGTCTCGTCGGTGATGTTGAAGGCCACCATCACCAGCTTGCCGGTCTTGTCCTGGTGGGCGCGCACACGGCGCATCACGGCTTTGACGCGGTCGACCAGCGGCGCGTGCACCGGGTTGGCGCAGACCTCGTCGTCCTTGATGAAATCCACCCCGGCGGCGCAGAGGCGTCCGGCCAAATCACCCGTCTCCTCAGCCGACAGGCCCACGTTGGGTTTGATGATGGTGCCGATCAGCGGGCGGCTCTGCACGCCCGTCAGCGCTCGGGTACCGGTGATGCCGTGGCGGGGCATATCAAACTGTTCGCGGTAGGCGCGCGGCAGTTTCATCGATTCCAGCCGCAGCCCGGTGACCTCGCCCAGGTCGTACAGATTGCCCGACACCGTGGCGGCCAGTGTCGGCAGGTTGGGGCCGATGTTGTCGCACGGAAAGCTCACGCGCAGCCGGGCGCGCTGCCAGGTCTGCGGTGTGTCAAACATGCCGCGCCGCTGCATCCAGCCGTTGGGCAGCGACGGCGCGGGCGCCACGTCCAGCAGCTCCACCGACTCGACCGTGGCGCGGGCGCGTTCGCGCAGCGCATCGGTCTCGCCCTCCACCCGGGTGAAGGTGCCACACGATTGTTCGCCCGCCAGCACTTCGGCCACGTGGGCCGGGTCCAGCGGGGTTTCGATCAGGTAGGTGGCTTCGAAGCGGTCTTGGGGCATGGCGGTATTCACTACGGTTTTGATAGCTGGTAGCGCTTATTGGATAAGCGCTAGAGGCCAATTTGACTGATTATTTCTCTATCTCGGATGGTTTTCACTCCCTCT
>NZ_JBKBTV010000070.1:0-24591 GCF_046291265.1 Acidovorax sp.
CGATCATCAATGCGGTGATCCGCTCGGGCAAGCCTTGGCAGGCTGGTTATCCACAGACCGCGGGTGCTTGAAAAATGCTTGACTTCAAACACAGTTGCTCTCCCCAACCCTCCCCCGCGAGGGGGGAGGGAGTTTCAGCGCGGTGGCTGAGGTCGGTGGGAAATCACGCGGAGGGGCCGGGAGGCGTGCTGGCTTTGCTTTCAACGCGGTGCTGCGCTGCGGCAGCGTCCCTGGCTGCCAGCGCCACCCCATCGCTGCGGTCCTTCAGCCCCACACCCGTCAACCCCAGCTGTCGGGCCTCCTGACACAGCCACCACAGCCGCGCGGCGGCGGCGGCCGGGGGCAGGCCCTCGGGCCGCACGTTCGAGATGCAGTTGCGCTGCGCATCGTGACGCCCCACCTGGGGGTGCCAGGTCAGGTAGATGCCCAGGCTGTCGGGCGAACTGAGGCCCGGGCGTTCGCCGATCAGCACCGCCACCAGGCGTGCCCCCAGCAGCGCCCCCACCTCGTCGCCCAGCGCCACGCGGGCCTGCTGGGCAATCACGACCGGGCCCAGCGTCCAGCCTGCGGGCGCCTGTTGGCGAATCGCGCCGATGAGCGGCGGTGCCTGCCGCGAAACGGCCAGGGAGGACAGGCCATCGGCCACCACCAGCAGCAGGTCCACGGGGCTGCCGTCGTTGGGCTGATCGTCCCGGGCGCGCAGCGCCAGTGCATCGGCGTCGCTCAGGCGGCGACCGAGATCGGGGCGCAGCAGGTAAGTGGCGCGGTCGGGGGCCGCACTGTGGACTTGCCGCGTGGTGTTGCCCAGGGCCTGCAGTTGGGTGGCGAGCGCTTCGGCGTCCAGCGGGATGTGCACAGCATCGCGCGCCTGCGCATGGGCCAAACCAAAACGCAGCAGCTCGGCCGATGGCAGTGCCGCACCCGCGCGCCCCAGGGCCAGGCGCGCCTGCGTGTGGGCGCGCAGGTCGTCCCACGGGTCAGGAGGGATGCCGTGTTGCGCTTTGTCGGACGTCATGAGCCGAGCCTCAGTTGCCGCATCTGCGCCAACGCCGGGTGCTGCGCCGTGGCGGGCAGTAGACGCCCGTCCGCGTCGGTGATGCGCATACTTTGCAGCCACGCGCCGAACTCGGGCGCGCACTGCAGGCCCAGCACCTCGCGCAGGTACAGCGCGTCGTGGAACGAGGTGCTCTGGTAGTTGAGCATGATGTCGTCGGCCCCCGGCACGCCCATGATGAAGGTCAGCCCCGCCGTGCCCAGCAGCGTCATCAGCGTGTCCATGTCGTCCGAGTCGGCCTCGGCATGGTTGGTGTAGCAGACATCGCAGCCCAGCGGCACGCCCAGCAACTTGCCGCAGAAATGGTCTTCCAGTCCCGCGCGGATGATCTGTTTGCCGTCGTACAAATACTCGGGCCCGATAAAGCCGACCACCGTGTTGGTCAGCAACGGCGAGAACGCGCGGGCCACGCCATACGCCCGCGCTTCGCAGGTCTGCTGGTCCACGCCATGGTGTGCGTTGGCCGACAGGGCGCTGCCCTGGCCGGTCTCGAAATACATCACGTTGTCGCCCAGGGTTCCACGCCGCAGTGAAAGTGCCGCCTCACGCGCTTCCTTCAGCAGCGCGAGTGAAATACCAAAACTTGCGTTGGCGGCCTCGGTGCCCGCGATGGACTGGAACACCAGGTCCACCGGCGCGCCTTGCTCCACCATCTGGATCGTGTTGGTCACATGCGTAAGCACACACGACTGCGTGGGGATCTGCAACCGGTCGATCACATCGCCCAGCATGTGCACCAGCCCCGTCAGGGCGGCGATGCTGTCGGTGGCGGGGTTCACACCGATCACCGCATCGCCCGCGCCGTACAGCAGCCCATCGATCATCGAGGCCGCGATGCCGCGCAGGTCGTCGGTGGGGTGGTTGGGCTGCAGACGCACGGCCAAGTGGCCGGGCAGGCCGATGGTGTTGCGAAACCGCGTGACTACGCGGCACTTGCGCGCCACGGCGATCAAGTCCTGGTTGCGCATGAGCTTGCTCACGGCCGCCGCCATTTCGGGGGTGATGCCGGTCGCCACGGCAGCCAGGGTGGTGCTGTCGGTTTCGTGGGCCAGTAGCCAGTTGCGAAAGTCGCCCACTGTGAGATGGGCGATGGGCGCAAATGCGGTGGTGTCGTGCTTGTCGATGATGAGGCGGGTGACCTCGTCGCTTTCGTACGGGATGAGCGCTTCGTTCAAAAACCGGCGCAATGGCACGTCGGCCAGGCACAGGCGCGCTACCATGCGCTCCACCGACGACGTGGCCGCTACACCCGCCAGCGCGTCGCCCGAGCGCAGAGGCGATGCCTTGGCCAGCAGTTCCCGCAGGCCCTCAAAGTGCCAGCGCTCGCCGCCGAGTGTGATGTGGTCGCTGCCTGCCATGGGGTGTGTTGCCGCCTTGAAATCGCCGTCGTCGATGTGAAGCAAGCGCCGTGCCGGTTGTCGCGCCCATAGACCGGCAACCGGTGGTCCGGCGCATTGTGCGCCCACGCGCCTACACTCGGCACACCATGATCCGCTGGTTCCTTGTCATCTTTCTGGCCCTGATGTTCATCAGCTGGCTGTCGCCCATGCTGCGGCGCATAGGCTTCGGGCGGCTGCCGGGGGACTTTCGGTTTCGCTGGCTGGGGCGCGATTGGGATGTGCCGCTCGCCTCCACGCTGCTGTTGAGTTTTGTGGTCGGGCTGTTGGTGAAGTGGATTTGAGGGTTGCCGCAACGCGGCGCCTGATCAGCCGTCATTTCCGTCACTCGCTAGCGGTTTGCAATGCGCTCAAAAACGACTTGCGCCACCAGTGCACGTCGTGCTCGCAGATGCGGGCCATGAGTTTTTGGTGGCGCGCTTGCCGCTCCGCCAAAGGCATCTGCAGCGCTTGTTGAATGCTGTCCGCCATGCCCTGGGTGTCGTAGGGGTTGACCAGCAGCGCTTCTTTCAGCTGCTCGGCGGCACCGGCAAACCGTGACAGCACCAACACACCGGGGTCTTCCGGATCTTGCGCCACCACGTATTCCTTGGCAACCAGGTTCATGCCGTCACGCAGTGGCGTGACCAAACCCACCGCAGCGGCACGGCACAGACCTGGCACGCGTTTGCGGGCCACCATGCGGTGGATGTAGCGCACGGGCATCCAGTCGAGTTCGCCGTAGTCGCCGTTGACGGAGCCACACAGCCCTTCCAGTTCCTGGCGCAGGTCTGAGTAGGCGTGCACATCGTCTCGCGTGGGTGACGCAATCATGATCAGCGTGGCGCTGTCGCGGTTTTCCGGGTAACGGTCCAGCAGTTCGCGAAACGCGCGCACGCGTTGCGGAATGCCCTTGGAATAGTCGAGCCGGTCGATGCCCATCAACAATCTGCGGCGCGAGTATTCAGCGCGCATGCTTTCGAAGGTTTCCATCGCATCGCTGGCATGTGTGAGCCGGGTGAACTCGTCCACGTCAATGCCAATGGGGAAGGACTTCACGACCACCGTGGCACCAAAAGCGCGCACGCGGGTGTCGTCCAGCTCTTCCGCGCTGCCCTCGTTGCGCACGTAGCGTTTGAAGTGCGACACATCGGCCTCGCTCTGCAGACCCACCAGGTCGTAGGCAAGCAGCGAGCGCATCAACCACTCGTGCTGCGGGATGGCAGCCATGATGAGGGGCGGTGGCACAGGGATGTGCAGGAAGAACCCGATGCGCTGCTTGCAGCCCATCGCCCTCAGCTCTGCGGCCAGCGGAATCAGGTGGTAGTCGTGCACCCAGATGGTGTCGTCGTCGCGCAGAAGGGGCAGCAACTTGCGCGCAAACATCTGGTTCACACGCCGATAGCCCGCGATGTAGCTGGCATCGAAGTCCGCCAGGTCCAGCCGGTAATGGAATACGGGCCACAACACGCTGTTGCTGTAGCCCTGGTAGTAGCTGCGGTGGTCCTCGCTGCACAGGTCCACGGTGGCCAGCGTCACAGGGCCTGCCTGGCGCGTGTGCAGCTCGCTCTCGCCGGGCGTGCCGTCCTCGACCACGGTGCCGCTCCAGCCGAACCACAGGCCGCCGGTCTGGTTGAGGGCTTCTCCCAGCGCAACAGCCAAGCCGCCTGCGGCCGGTTTGCGGGGGTCTGCGAGGCGGTTGGAGATAACAACGAGTCTGCTCATCCTTTGATCATCCTTGCAAAGTTGAGCAGGCGGTTGTCGGACGCAGCCTCAAATCACGGTGTCCCAGGCTGCCGAAAGGCGCACGGCTGCGTTGATCACGCCCACCATGGAATAGGTCTGTGGGAAGTTACCCCACATCTCGCGCGTCTCGGGATGGGTGTCTTCCGAGAGCAGCCCCAGCGGGTTGCGGGCGGCCAGCATGGCCTCAAAGATGGCGCGTGCCTCGGCCTTGCGACCAATGCGGGCCAGCGCATCAATGCGCCAGAACGTGCAGATGTTGAAGGCCGTCTCGGGTTTGCCGAAATCGTCCGCAGCCTCGTACCGACGCATGTAAGGCCCGTCGCACAGGCTCTTTTCCATGGCATCGACGGTGCTGACAAAGCGGGGATCTTTGGGGTCGATCAGGCCCACTTCCGCCATCAGCAGCACGCTGGCATCCAGCTCGCGCCCGCCAAAGCTCTCGGCAAAGGCCTGGCGCTCGGTGCTCCACGACTTGTCCAGAATTTCATCGCGCATGCGCTCGGCGTGGGCGTGCCAGTAGCTGGCGCGATCGGGCAATTGCAGGGTCGTCGCAATCTTGGCGAGGCGGTCACAGGCGGCCCAGCTCATGAGGGCCGACGAGGTGTGCACCCGGGCGCGTGTGCGCAACTCCCACATGCCAGCGTCTGGCTGGCCATAAACGCGCACCGCGTTCTCGCCCACTTGTTCCAGCCGGGTGAATTCGCCCAGCCCCGCGCGGTGAAGCAACCGGTGGTCGTGGAACGCCTGGGCTGCGCCCAGCACAATGTTGCCGTACACGTCGTGCTGAAAATGCTCGGCAGCCTGGTTGCCCACCCGCACCGGCCCCATGCCGCGGTAGCCCGCCAGCTGCGGCATCATGACCTCGGGCAGTTCGCGCTCCAGGCCAATGCCGTACAGCGGCTGGATGTGGCCGTCACCGCCTTCCACCACCACATTGCTCAGCCAGCGCAGGTAGTCCTCCATGGTGCCGACTTCAGAAATGCTGTTGAGCGCGCGCACTACAAAAAACGCATCACGCAACCAGCAGTAGCGATAGTCCCAGTTGCGCCCGCTGTGTGCCGACTCTGGGATGCTGGTGGTCATGGCGGCCACGATGGCACCGGTTTCCTCGTACAGCGACAGCTTGAGCGTGATGGCCGCGCGGATCACTGCGTCCTGCCATTCCAGCGGCACCGCCAGTGCACGCGTCCAACTGCGCCAATAGGCAGTGGTTTCTTGCTCGAACAGCCGCGCTGTGTCTGCGATGCCGTCGGTCAGGGTTTCATCGGCGCCCAACAAAAAGTTGTGTTCCCGCGTCAGCACAAAGGCTTGGCCCGACAGCACGTGGGACACCGGCGCATCGGTCGACAGCCGCAGCGTCATGTGCTCGCCCACGTAGCGAATGTGGTTGCTGCCCCGGGTGATCTGGGGCTCGGACTGGCCCCAGTCGTACAGCACCTTGATCGACACACGGATGCGCGGCGCACCCTGGATGGGCCGCACCCGGCGCACCAGTGTGCTTGGGCGAAAGTAGCGCGATCGGCTGTAAAAACGCGGGGCAAAGTCGGTGATCTCTACGCCATGCCCAGCCTTGTCAAAAAGCTGGGTGCGCAAGATGGCGGTATTGGGTTCGTACCACTGGTGGGCCGATGCAAAGTCTTCCAGCTCGATGCTGAAGTGGCTGCCGCCATCGCCCGGCTGCAGCAGGGCGTTGAACACCGGATCGCCGTCAAAACGGGGCAGGCAGCACCACACCATGCGTGCGTGGTTGTCGATCAGTGCGCTGATGGCGCAGTTGCCGATCATGCCCAGGTTCAGGGAACCCGCCTGGGGTTCAGAGGCTGCAGTGTTCATGGTGGACGTTCTTGATGGGGGTGGTTTCAGTGGGTGCGTGCGGCCGACAACCAGCCTCGCAGCGCAGCGGGGGTCATGCAGCGGTGTTGTGCCAGGGTCGGGCCTTCACCCACCTTGATGCCCCAGCCGCCCAGTGCCTGCACGGCGGCAAAACCTGCCTCGTCGGTGACATCGTCGCCCACAAACACGGGAATGCGGCCTGCAAAAGGCGATTGGGTCATGAAGTCGGTGATCGCCTGGCCTTTGTTGGCGCCTCTTGGCTTGACTTCAAAAACGCATTTGCCGCGCAGCAATTCGACCCCATCAACGCCCTGCATGGCGCGCGCCAGGGTGTGGTAGCACAGGTCTTCAAGGTGGGGTGCCAGGCGGTAGTGCAAGGCGACGCTGGCCCGTTTGGGCTCTACCAACAAACCAGGATTTTGCGTCACCAGTTCATGCGCAGCGCGCAAAACCGGTTCCAGGTCTGGCTGTGCAATCGACGGGTAAGACGTGTCTGTGAGGCGATATTGGGCGCCGTGTTCGCTGGCCAGCGGCAATCGCAGGGGCGCCAGAAAGATATCAATGTCCGCCTCGCGCCGACCCGTCACGATGGCCAGTGCACCCCCCAGTTGGGTGTGCAGTGCACTCAGCGTGGGCACCAGCCCAGACGCGACACGCACCGCCTCGGGGCGCGGCGCCATCTCTGTCAGAGTGCCGTCGAAATCGAGGAAAAGCGCGTGGGCAGTTGTCAGTAAGGGGAGCAGCTGCATAGGTAAAACCATAGCAGATTGCGCAAGGCGGGATTCAGCGGAAGGGTGTTTCAACTCTGGTATTCGCGCGCGTTTTTGTGTTTTTTTGTTCGGAGAAAAAGTGTCCGATGGACGCCGGGCGCTTTGAATTTGGGTGGTCTGGAGCCACGGCGGATGCGCCTTGAAACACTCGGTTTTGGCCGCATTGTGAGAGAAGCACTCTCTCAGCCGTACCGAGTGCACTCCATCCACTTTCGTCCGTACCCATGACCGAAGCTCCCCACATTGTTTGCCCCCATTGCCACACCACCAACCGCGTGCAAGCGGCCGACCTGGGCAACGCGCCGGATTGTGGAAAGTGCCACCAACCTCTTTTTGCAGGCGCGCCGCTGGAGCTGGATGGCAACTCCTTCGACCGCCATGTGGGGCGCAGTCAGATTCCGGTGCTGGTGGACTTTTGGGCGCCTTGGTGCGGGCCTTGCCTGCAAATGGCGCCTGCGTTTGCGCAAGCCGCCCGCGAACTGGAGCCGCATGTGCGCGTGGCTAAGCTCAATACCGAGGCTCAGCAGGCCATTGCGGCGCGTTATGCCATCCGCAGCATTCCCACGATGATTCTTTTTCAGCAGGGCCGCGAGGTGGCCCGCATCTCGGGCGCCCTGGGTGCGGCGGACATCGTGCGTTGGGTGCGTACTGCAGCGGGCTGAGGCGGGCTGAGGCAAGCGCCGTGGCGCGCTTTCAACGGATGCCCAGTGCCCGGTCCAGTGACACGTTGCCCGCACCGCGCCCGGCCAGATAGAGCATCAGCCCTGCCCAAGACAGGTGCGTGGGCCATGCATCGGGGTAGACAAAGACCTGGATCACCAGCGTCATGCCCAACAGCGCCAGAGCCGACAAGCGCGTGAACAGGCCCAGCACCAGCAGGATGGGAAATACATGCTCTGCCACGGTCGCCATCTGTGCGGCCAGCTCGGGGGGCAGCAGGGGTAGCTTGTACTCCTCGCGGAACAAGGCGTAGGCGCTGTCGGATACCGTGAACCATCCCTCCACCTTGGTGCGGGCCGACAGCCAGAAAATGCCCGCGATCGCAATCCGGTTGACCAGCGCCAGCAGGCTGTGCGGCGTGCACAGCGTGACGATGTCGGCCAGGCGGGCCTGCATCGCGCGTGGGCCGCTGGCGGGGGCGGTGGGGTGGTGGGTGGTGTGGTTCATGCGGCCTCCTCAGCCTGGGGGGATGGTTGTAGCGGGGCCAGGGCGCCAGCGTTCAGCAGCAGGCCGATCAAGGCGGAAAAATCGGTGGTCGGGTCTGCGGTGAGCGCCTCGGTCGCGGCCTGTTCCAGCGATGCACCGGTGGCGCAGGCGTTCAGGAACACCACGCCCGCCCACGGCAGTGGATGCCACACCACGGCGGCGTGGGGGCGGGTCAGCAGACCACCATCGCCAATCCACGGCACTTGTGCTTTGGTGGTTTGGCCGTCGCGCTGCAGCGCCCAAAGCGTGAATGCGGGGTGTTGATCGCACCAGGCCCAGCGGGCTGCCGGGTGGGGCTGCAGGTGCTGGTGGCCCAGGGTTCCGGGTGCCTGGTGCGCCAGCCAGTCGGGGGGCAGAGCCGGGGTATCGGCGGCCAGGTGGCATTCGGTCCAGCAGCGGTCCAGCCGAGCCACGGCAGGCAGGTAGGGCAGTTCTGCGGCGGGCTCGAAGGTCTGCAGAAAGTCCGAAAACCCCGCGCCGTAGTCCATCAATCGCCCGTCACTGGGCGGCTGCTTGCGAGCATAGACGGCTGCCGCCGCGCGAAACCAGTCTTCGCCCACCAGTTTCCACACCGCCGGGTAGTTGGCCTGCAGGGCGTCGATGCAGGCCTTGAGCACGGTGTTGCGGTAGACCGAAAAACCGGGTTGGGCCTGCAACGCCCTGAGCCATGGGGCGGGCGCCTCGTCTGGGGGCATATCGGCCAGCAAGGCGGCCGAGAACCCCTCTTGAAACGTGGTCAGCTGCATGGGGCCTCTACAGGCTGGGCTGCGGTCACCAAGCGGTGTGCATGGTTACGCTCACTCAGCAGTTCGTCAAAGCAAGGCAGGTTGTCATCGCGCTCGATCAGAGTGGGTACGGGGCCGGTCCGCTCGATCACGCGCTCATACAGGGCCCACACGGCGGGTGCGATGGCGTCGTCGTGGCTGTCGATGAGCAAGGCGTTGCCATGCAGTGGGTCCGCATGGTGGCCGGCCAGGTGGATCTCGGCCACGGCGTGCAGCGGAAAGGCATCCACGTACGCCTGTGCACAGGTGGCCAGGTTGTTGGCACTGATGTAGACGTTGTTCACGTCCAGCAGCAGGGCGCAGCCGGTGCGGCGCACCAGCTCCGCCAGAAAATCTGTTTCGGCCCAGTCGTGGCCGTCGATGTGCAGGTAGTGCGTGGGGTTCTCGATGGCAATGAGCCGCTGCAGGGCGTCCTGGGTGCGGGCAATGTTGTTGGCAATGCGGGTTAGCGCCGCGTGGGTGCGGGGAAAAGGCAGCTGGTCGGGCCGGTACGGCCCGCGCCAGGTAGACCATGCCAAGTGTTCAGACACCAGCACAGGCTCGATCCGGCGCGCCAACGCAGCCAGACGGGCCAGATGCGCTTCGTCCGGCTGCGCATCGGCGGCGAGGGACAAGGAAACACCATGCAAGGACACCGGGTGCTGGCCCCGAATGGCCTCCAGCCAAGCCAGACGTGGGCCCCCATCGGCCAGATAGTTTTCAGGGTGCACCTCCCACCACAGACCCGGCGCCGTGCAGTGCAAGGCGTCCTCGTAGTGCTGGGGCTTGAGCCCCAGGCCTGCGGTGATGGCGATGGTGGTGGGGTGCGGTCCCATGGTGGCAGTCAGGCGGCAGGCTCAGGCCTTGACGGGCATCAGCGAACCCATGCCCTTGGGCGTCTTAATCGATGCGCAGGTGCCAGCGGGCACAAACTTCCAGGCATTGCCCTGGTAGTCCACTTTGGACGAACCCGCACAGGTGGTGCCGGGGCCGGCAGCGCAGTCGTTCTTGCCAGCCATCGAAACGCCGTAGCACTTTTCCATGGCAGGCTTGGCCGCTTCTGCGGGCTGGGTCTGGGCAATGGCGGCGCCAGAGGCGAGGGCGGCCAGTGCAAGGGCGCCAATGCTGAGGGTACGTGGGGTCATGTCGAAGTTCTCCAGTAAAAAGACAGGTTGAAACCGACCGGGGGTGCCACGCTGTGGCTGATTCAAACGACCCGATCTGCGTTGTAATTCGCGCAATGCGGCGCGCTGGTTACAGCCTGGCGCAGAAAAATCGCGGCGGCATTGCAAAGATTTTTTTGCGCTGCCTGTAACCCTTTGGCTTGCGCCACCGAATTCACTCCAGGGAGACACCATGGAGATTGTTGAAGAGCGACTGCGCGGTTTGCTGCTGCAAGGGCTGGACGCCGACGCGGCGGCCTACCAGCGCTTTCTGAAGGAGCTGAGTGCGCACTTGCGCGCCTTTTTACGCCGCCGACTGGCGCAGCGGCCCGACGAGGTGGAGGACCTGGTGCAGGAAACCCTGCTCGCAGTGCACAACCAGCGCCACACCTACCGGCCCGAGATGCCGGTCACCGCCTGGGCCCACGCCATTGCGCGCTACAAGCTCATTGACTGGCTGCGCTCGCACGCCGTGAAAGAAGGGCGCAACGACCCGTTGGACGATGCGGACGAATTGTTCGCCAGCAGCGACAGCGAGGCGGCCGAGGCCCGGCGCGACCTGGGGCAACTGCTGCGCACGTTGCCGGACAAGCAGCGTCTGCCGATTGAGTATGTGAAGTTGGAAGGTTTGTCGGTGGTCGAGACGGCGCGCCTCACGGGGCTGTCGGAGTCGGCCGTCAAAATCGGCGTGCACCGGGGGCTCAAGGCCCTGGCCGCCAAGATCAGGGGAATGGCATGAGAACCGATGAATTGATCCACCTGCTGGCCACCGATGACCGGCCGGTAAAAAACACGGCCATCGAGCAGCGTTTTGCCGTGGCCACGCTGGCGGGCATTGCGGGCGCAGGGGTGTTGATGCTGGCGCTGTTTGGTCTGCGCACCGATCTGCTGGCCACCATGGCGCTGCCGATGTTCTGGGGCAAGCTGGTGTTTGCGGCCGCTTTGGCCGCTGCCGGGCTGACGCTGCTGCGCCGCATGGCCCGCCCGGGCATGCAGGTGGGGCGCGCAGCCCTGCTGCTGGCTGTGCCGCCGCTGGTGTTGTGGGCCATTGCGCTGGTGGCGCTGTCGCAAGTGCCCTCGGTAGAGCGCATGCCTCTCATCCTGGGCAGCACGTGGCGCACGTGCCCTTTCAACATCGCGTTGTTGTCGGTGCCGGCCTTTGTCGCGGGTTTCTGGGCGCTCAAGGGCGCCGCGCCCACCCGTCTGGCGTGGGCCGGTGCGGGTGCGGGCTTGCTGGCTGGCGCGCTGGGCGCATTGGTGTACGCCTTGCACTGCCCCGAGATGGCCACGCCGTTTCTGGCGGTGTGGTACCTGGCAGGCATGGCCATCCCAACGGCGCTGGGCGCAGTGCTGGGGCCGCGTTTTCTTCGCTGGTAGCCGCCAAGACCGGGAACATCGCCAAGAGGTATTCCACCCGGCTTGCGCGGCTGGAGCCCTTCAGCTCGCAATCCGCCGGGTGTAGGCGCGGAACACCGTGTCCTGCACCCACCCCAAGGATTCATAGAGCGACTGCGCGGCCGTGTTGCTGTGTGCGGTCGTCAGGTCCATGCGCGCTTTGCCGTGCGCGCGGGCCGTGGCCTCGGCCGCCATCATCAGGCTGCGCCCGGCGCCCGTTTTGCGCGCGCCAGGCTCCACGAACAGGTCATACAGCGTGTAGATGGGCGCGGCCTCCACGGAGCAGAACGTTGGGTAGAGCTGGCAAAACCCGATGGCCGACCCCGACGCATCCAGCGCCAGCAAGACCACCGACTCCGCACGCTCCAGCCGCTGGGCAATGAACGCGTGGGCGCTAGGCAGGTCGGGCGCCTGCTCGTAGAACTGCCGGTATGCATCGAACAGCGGGGCAATGGCGTCGGTGTCGGCCGGGGTGGCAAGGCGGATGTGCACAGCGTTCATGGGGCGTGGCAGATGGGGTGCGCGTGGGGCGGGTGATGCAACTCGCACTCTGGTGTGGAATGCGGACGGAGGCGGATTGTAGGGAGCGTTTCGCCCGTGGCGCACGGCCTGGTCAGGGGGCCTCACCCTGGGCGAGCCATTGCGCCACCGCCGCTACCCGAGCCTGATGAATCAGCGTGCCCACCTGCGGGCCGCTCACACCCTTGGCCGCGGCGTGTGCCGCAATGTCGCGCGTGACCACCGACTGCACCGCCGCCAGCACGGCAGCCAAGCGCGGGCGTTGTGGGTAGGCCGATTCTTCAAAGCCCAGCCGCCCGCGTGCGTCGCATTCGCAGGCCAGCAGAATGTCGGCAAAACGCTCGGGCTTGCGGATTGCGTCGCAGCGCTCCAGCAGGCGCACCAGCGCGGCGGCCGACAGCTCGCTGCTGCGGTGGATGTGGCCGTGCTCGCGCGCCACCACATCGGCGGTCTCGCGGCAGTCCACCGGCACACGCAGGCGCTCGGCCACATCTTTCAGCAGTTCGGCGCTGCGCTCCTCATGGCCGATGTGGCGCGGCAGCACATCGGCGGGCGTGGTGCCCTTGCCCAGGTCGTGGGCCAGGCAGGCAAACCGCACGGTGAGTGGCGCGTTCAGCCGGGCCGACATGTCCAGCACCATCATCAGGTGCACACCCGTGTCCACCTCGGGGTGGTACTCGGCCCGCTGGGGCACGCCCCACAGCCGCGCCACCTCGGGCAGCAGCACCTGCAGCGCGCCACACTCGCGCAGCACCTCAAACATGCGCGAGGGCTTTTCTTCCATCAGCCCGCGCGCCAGCTCCTGCCACACACGCTCGGCCACCAGATGGTCCACCTCGCCGTGTTCCACCATCTCGCGCATCAGCTGCATCGTCTCGGGGGCCACGGTGAAGTCGGTGAACCGCGCCGCAAACCGCGCCACGCGCAGGATGCGCACCGGGTCTTCGCGAAACGCGTCCGTCACATGGCGCAGCACCCGCGATTCGATGTCTCTGGCACCAAAATATGGGTCAAATATGCCTCCAGCGCTTATTCCATAAGCGCTAGTAGCTATTGCATTGATAGTGAGGTCGCGGCGCGACAGGTCTTCTTCCAGCGTCACATCGGGCGAGCTTTCCACCACAAAACCCCGGTAGCCCCGCCCGCTCTTGCGCTCAGTGCGCGCCAGTGCGTATTCCTCGCGGGTGTCGGGGTGCAAAAACACCGGGAAGTCGCGGCCCACGGGCAGGTAGCCCAGCTTCAGCATCTGCTCGGGCGTGGCGCCCACCACCACCCAGTCGTGGTCATTCACCGGTCGGCCCAACAGCTTGTCGCGGACGGCGCCGCCCACCATGTAGATTTGCATCGGCGTAGTTTAGGCCGGGCCCTCGGCCGTATATTCCAGCTCACCATGTCCCCATCGTCTGACCTTTCCGACCTCACCATTGCCCAGCTCAACCCCGACGGCAGCGTGCCCGTGCCCACGGCGCCCGACGCAGCGGCCAATGCCGCCGCCGAAGCCCTGCAGCGCGAGGCGCAGTTCGAAGCCCTCAAGGCCAAGGTGGACGACCTGCAGGAGATCCTGGCCAAGCCCCTCAGCGAAATCCTGGCCGACCGCGACAAGTTCAAGGAGGCGATGGCCGCGTGGGATGCCTTTGGCGCCATGTGGATGCTGTCGCAGCGCGCCATGAAACGCGTGGCGCTGGACCTGGCCGCGCAGCAGGGCGTGAGCGACGAAGAGGTGGTGGCCCGTGCGTTGGCCTATGCCAACCAGGTGCTCAATGCGGAAGAGGAAGACCTGGGCGGCACTGTTGCCCCCGCACAGTTGGCGCATATCGCGCGGCACAAGCCGTTTTTGCGCAAGCAGTTTCGGTAGCGGGGCTCCCTGCGCAGTGCTTGTTCAGCCAAACACCGGCCTGAAAAAACTCCGCTCATAACTCACGATGCACTCGGTTTCTGCGGCATACCGAAACGCCGCCTGGCATTCCGCATCCTGCATCGACTGTTCGCGGTACACCTCGTAGGCCGCGAGGCTCTCAAACGTGAACAGCGCCAGCGCAATGTTGTTGGCGCCCTCACTGGGCATGAAGTAGCCGTGGTGTTTGCCGCCGAACTTTTCGACCAGCGGGATCCACAGTTTTCCGTAGTGCTCAAACTCCTTGAGCTTGCGGGTGTTGAGCACGTAGCGCAGATAGATGGTGACGGCCATGGTGCGGTTCAGCCTTCGGTGTGACGCAGGCGGTAGGGCTCTTCAAAGTCCAGAAAATCTTTCTCGGCCAGCGCGTCGTCGATCCATGCTTTTACCCCCGGCAGCTCGCGTACGCGATCCACATACGCGCTGATGTGCGGCGGCAGGGGCAGCGCATAGCTGTGTAGGCGCATGCACACAGGCGCAAAGTAGGCGTCGGCCACGGTGAACTCGCCAAACAGCATCGGCCCGCCGTGCTCTTGCAACAGGGCGCTCCACATCTCCACCAGGCGGTTCACATCGGCGCGCACGCCAGCCTGGTCGCGCCACAGCAGCGCGCCAGTGTCGGCCAGGTTCGCCTCGATGTTCATGGGGCAGTTGCCGCGCAGGGCGATGAAGCCGCTGTGCATCTCGGCGCAGACGCTGCGGGCGCGTGCGCGGGCCTTGGCGTCCGTGGGCCAGAGATTCTTGTCGGGGTGGGTTTCGGCCACATATTCCGCAATCGCCAGCGTGTCCCACACCACCAGGTCGCCATCCACCAGCACGGGCACCTTGCCGGTGGGGCTCACGGGGCCCATCGCGCGCTTGAATTCCGAATCGGCATCAAAACTGTCGAAGCGCACACGCACTTCTTCAAACACGATGCCCGCCTGCTTGAGCAGCACCCAGGGGCGCATGGACCAGGAGGAGTAGTTTTTGTTGCCGATGTAGAGCTTGAGCATGGATGAAAAGTGTGGCTGGAACGAAGCCCGGATGCTACCCCCGGCCCCGTCTTTCGCCAATGCTCATTGGCACGCTGTTTGATGCCGCGTGGGCATCAATACAGTAGCCGCGCAGACTGCGGGGCACCAGCGGGCGATGCCAGTGGCTACGCGCTTTGAAACCGGCGCGGCCCCCTACCAGTGCCACCGTGGATCTGGCTCGGCCAGTCCACCGGTGGCGTCCCCCTCGGGGGAAGGCGCCGCAGGCGACTCAGGGGGGCTTCCTATACAGGCCAGACCAAACCGTTGTCGTTCAAGATGCCATCGAGCGGCAGGTCAAATTCTTCCGGCTCAAAGTCATCCAGATAGCCATGGGTGAAACCCAGCCCCACCGTAAACGGCTTGGGCTGCAGCGTGGCCAGTGTGCGGTCATAAAAACCCCCGCCGTAGCCCAGCCGATAGCCGCCCGGCGCGTAGCCCACGCAAGGCACAAACAGCAGCGTGGGCACAATGACCTCGGTGTCCTTCGGCTTGGGGATGCCGTAGGCGTCTTCTTCCATGAGGCAGCCGGGGTGCCAGGCGTGGAAGGTCAGCGTTTTGTGCACCTTGTTGACCACTGGCAGGCCGATGCGACGGCGCTGGGGTTCGTCCAGCAGCTCGCCGTCTTCCTTCCAGCGGTGCAGGGCGGGCAGGGGGTCAAACTCGCCCTTGATGGGCCAATAGGCGCCGATCACGGTGTCCGGCCGGTTCACCAGCCAGATGCGCATCACCTGCTGTAACAGGTCGGATCGCTGTAGGCGATCAGGCAAGTTGAGGCGTTCTTCTATCAACGCGCGCCGAAGGGCTGCTTTGTCCATCAGATAATTCCCCCATGCAATTGTTTCGAATTCTGACACCGCTTGTCGCCAGCGCCCTGCTGGCCACCGCAGCGCCCCTTGTCCAGGCGCAAAACAAGGGTGACGATACCCTGCTGGAGATGCAGCAGGCGTTTCGCAAAGGCGACCGCAACAAGCTCGCGCAGTTGCTGCCCGCCGCACGTGGCCATGCGCTGGAGCCCTGGGCGGCCTATTGGGAGCTGAAAGCCCGCCTCGGCGAGGCCCAGCCCGCAGAAATCCAGTCCTTCATGCAGCGCTATGTGGGCAGCTACCAGGAAGACCGCATGCGCAATGACTGGCTGCTGCTGCTGGGCCAGCGGCGCAACTGGGCACAGTTTGCCGAGCAGCACCCCAGCTACCGCATGTCCGACGACCGCGAAGTGCGTTGCTATGCCTTGCTCATCGACCAGATCAAAGGCACAGCCCCTGCCACGGTAGGCGACGATGTGCGCAGCAACTGGTATGCCATCCGCGACGCCGACGACGGCTGCACCCATGCGGCGGGCGAACTCTACGGTTACAAAAAACTCACTGCGCTCGACATCTGGCGCAAGGCGCGCCTGGGGGTGGAGGCCAACCGGCCGCGCGTGGTGCGCAATGCCGTCGAGATCGTCTCGCCCGACTCGCTGCCACTGCTCAAAGAAGTGCTGGACACCCCCACCAAGTTCCTGCTGTCACGCGCCACCGCACGCGGCAACGCGCGCCAAGAGCTGGTGCTGCTGGCCCTGATCAAGCTGGCGGGTGGCGACCCCGACGGCGCTGCGCAGCAGCTCGACAGCAAATGGAGCGTGCACCTGACGCCCGAAGAGCGCAACTGGGCCTGGGGCGTGATCGGCAAGGCCGCTGCCCAAAAGCTCTCGGGCAGCGCTGCGGGCTACTTTGCCAATGTGACCAAAGACAGCGACCTGAACGACGAGTTGCTGGGCTGGAAGGTGCGTGCTGCATTGCGCGCCGGCCAGTGGAAGGCCGTGGGCAAGGCCGTGGACGCCATGAGTGCCGAAGCCCGGCAGGACAGCACCTGGGCGTACTGGAAGGCCCGCTCGCTGCTGGCAGGCAAGCCCAGCGATACCGACCGCGCCGAGGCCCGCCAGTTGCTGGAGGCCATTGCCAGCACCCGCGGCTTTTACGAGATGCTGGCGCTGGAGGAACTGGGCCAGCGCATCACCACGCCCCCGGCCCCTGCGCCGCTGACGACCGAAGAAAAAGCCGCCGCCCGCGCCAACCCCGGGCTCAACCGTGGCCTGTACGCCATCCTGCTCGGCCTGCGCAGCGAGGGCGTGCGCGAGTGGAACTACACCACCAACCTGCACCAGAGCGGTGGCATGGCCGACCGCGAACTGCTGGCCGCCGCCGACTTTGCGTGCCAGCGCGAGGTGTGGGACCGCTGCATCAACACCAGCGAACGCACCAAGGGATTCATCGAGACCAGCCAGCGCTTCCCCACCCCCTTCCGCAACGCAGTCGTGGAGCGTGCCAACGGCATTGGCCTGGACCCTGCCTATGTGTACGGCCTGATCCGCCAGGAAAGCCGCTTCATCATGGACGCGCGCTCCCACGTGGGCGCCTCGGGCCTGATGCAGGTCATGCCCGCCACCGCGCGCTGGACGGCCAAAAAGATTGGTCTGAACGGCTTCACCGCCGACCAGATCAACGACCGCGACACCAACATCACCATCGGCACGGCGTACCTCAAGCTGGCGCTGGACGACTTTGCGGGCTCCATGCCCATGGCCGCCGCCGCCTACAACGCTGGCCCCGGCCGCCCGCGCAGCTGGCGCAACGGCCCGGTGCTGGATGCCGCCATCTGGGCCGAAAACGTGCCGTTTGCCGAGACGCGCGACTACGTGAAGAAGGTGCTGTCCAACACCACCAACTACGCCGCCATGCTGACCGGCCAGCCCCAGTCGCTCAAGAGCCGCCTGGGCACCATCGGCCCGCGCGATGCGGCGGCGCCGGAGGTGAACAAGGATCTGCCCTGACTTGTCCAGCCCAGCGGGAAGTCGTTTGCTATAAATAGAAGAGCTATCAGCGCTTATTGGATAAGCGCTAGAGCCTGTTTTGATCGAATATTTGGAGGGAGACCATGAGAATAGGACGTGCGGTGGCTTGGGCCGCCTTGGGATTGCTTTTGGGTACTGCCGCCCACGCGCAGCCGGTTTACAAGTGGGTCGATGCCAATGGCAAGACCCATTACGGGTCGCAGCCGCCCCCTGCCAAGCAGGATGCCGAGCCGATGAAGCTGCAGAACAACAACGGCACCAGTGGTGGTGCGGGTAGTGCGGGCAGTGCAGGCAGCAAGGGCGGCACGGCGGGCAAGTCTGCGGGTGCCACCCAGTACAACGCCGACGGCACCAAGAAGATTTCGAAAGACGTGGAGGAGTTTGGCGAGGGGCTCAAAAAGTCCCTGGGCACGGTGGACGGCCAACAGGTGCCGCTCAACTGCTCCACCGCTGTGGACAACATCAAATACCAGGCCGACCTGATGCTGGAAGTGGGCCAGAAGAATGTGCGCGACGGCTACATGACCCAAGCCGCTTTCGACAGCACGGCCCCCAAGATCCGCGAAGCCAAGGGCAAATACAGCGTGTCAGACTGCCAGGGCGCGTCGGGCAACAAGAAGTCGTTCTACCAGTGCATGTCCAGCAGCAAGAACCACGTGACGGGCTGCGACAAGCAGTTCAAGCATTGATGGGGCGGTCTTGGGTTGCTGGGCAGGTGGCGGGGGGCTGGAGGCACGACCCTCTGCCTGCTTGCGGCCAGGAGCGGCCGGTGGGGCGGCTGAAAGCGGACGCTCAACGTAGGCGGTGACCGGACTGCAACATACGCTGCAAAGCGGCAGCTCGAAGTCGCAGGTCCGCGTCGAGCAACCAGTTATCCATGTCGGTCCCCGGAGTACTTGGTAAGAAGCGCGTGGACCTCGCGCCGCTCCTTCCACCAGAAAAACACTCCGACGGCGAGCGCTACGGCGATGGCCGCCATAAGGATAAGAAAGCCTATCCAGTTGAACTCCACAAGCCAATGCGTCCGATACATTTCGAGGGGTTGCCCAGCCCGAACTTTCTCGATTGCGATGAGGATCATTGCAACTATTCCACCGACCCCTGCGGCCCCGCCTAGCCAAATGCCTGCGATCAGCAACCACGATGGCCGAGTTGGCGGTGTCTCGTTGTGTTCTGTCATGGACAACGTTTGAGGTAAGCGGCAGAACCCGGTAGGAGTGACTTGCAGCGTAGGTTGTGAGCGGATGGCTGTCTACGCTGGCAAACAATCATAGGCCCAGCCGGACGCGAAGTCGCGCCGTTGGTTGGAGGATCACTGCTGTCGGCCAATAGGAGTCCGTCGCGGCCAATAAAGGCGCTTGCTCCAACGCGGGGTTAGGCGCCGCGTTTAACAAGGTGCACATGATCGGTGAACGTGAATGTAAGTTCAGCCTCACCTTCCACGAGGAGCTTGAGCCGACAGCTAGCCACACGGCCGGTAGACCGCCACAAAACCACAAATGCAAGCTCGCCTTCTGCAAGCGCCACGCTGCTTACATCGCCCACTTCACCGTCGCTCTGGTCTATCGCGCAGACCTCCAGTTGCTCACCTGCCTCTCGAACCAAATACTGTACTTCAGAGGTGTATTCGTCTGGGCCGACCCAGGTTCCGACGAAGGGATTCATTGAATTGCGCATAAAGTGAAATGAGCGGCAGACACTCGGCAGGCAAACGCGCCCATAGGATGTGCGGCGATTGCCGTTTTAGGGCTCAAGAGACGTGATCTCGGCGATCAGAGCTACTGGTTTGTCGGTTCTCACGAACTGGCACCGATACCAGCGGTTTTCTTTGAACCTGCAGGGCTTCCCGAAGGAGTCCTCCGTGAATTGGCAATCTTCGAAGGTGCACTCGACGAAACGACAGCCGGCGAACGAGACGCCAGAAAACTCACACCTCCTAAAGTTAACCCCAACGAAGTTGGCGGTATTGAACAAAGACCAATACCAACTGCATGCCTCAAACGTGGAGTCCAAAACTGCGCCCTCCGGCCCACGCCCATCAAAGTGAATTCCGAAGATCTCGCAGTACCTCAAGACGCCTTCCTCCCACCCCTCGGGCAGAGACTCCCGGCTCTCGTATCGCACGCTCTGAAGGATAATGAATTTAAACGGAATGTAGACAGCACAGGGCAGCGTTAACCACTATAGCTTGTGCCTCAGGCCATATTGAATGACGGCTATGGAGCACGAATCTGGATGGCGACTTTGGGCCCAAAGCTGCCCCAGAAACCGCGAAGCCAAATCACACGTTGTGCAGCATCTCCCTCTGACGCAGCGCTGCGCCAGACCGCACTAAATCATCCGCCAGGCCCTGCAGCCACGCATCCTCGGGCTGATCGCCGAAATAGGTTTGGTGCAGCATGCCGAAGTAGGGCGTGGCCTGGGCCCAGGTAGTGAGGGCGGCCATGCTGATCTGCTGCCACTCCAGTAGCTTGTATTTCAGCAGCACCTTGGCCGCATACAGCGCGTGTTTGCCGGGGTTGCGCACAAAACCGTCCAGGCGGCGGCGGGCGCCGTCGATGGCACGGGGTGCATCCGCAAACACCGGCCCGTGGCCTGGGATAACGACCTGGGGCGACAGCTTCTCGATCACATCCAGCGTGGCTGCGACGTCGGCAAAAGCGTCGTCGCCTTCTAGCTCGGGAAACACGACACCAAAACCGTTTTCCCACAGCGCATCGGCCGAGATCAGCACGCGGCCCTGGGGCTCGAACAGCACCACCGAATGCGGATCGTGCCCCGGCGCGGCATGCACCTGCCAGGGCTTGTCGCCCAGCAGCACACAAGAGCCGGGCATCAGCAACGTATCGGCCCGAAAGGGCGGGCATTCCTGGCCTGTGGGGGTGTAGCTCAGCGCGTACGCATCCCACTGGCGCACATGGTCGGCCTGGCCGGGCGGAATGGCCGTGAGCGCGCCGGGCCAGGCCTTTTGCAGCGCCGCGTTGCCGCCGCAGTGGTCGCTGTGCAGGTGGGTGTTGAGCACGCGGTCGAGTCTGCGGCCTGCAAGGGCGTCGCGCACCAGGTCCACGGTCTGCTCGGCATGGCTGCAGTAGCCCGTGTCAACGATGGCGGTGTCGTGGTGGCCGATGAAGAGGATGTTGTTGGCCGACAGCCAGCCGCGTTCGAGGACGGTGATTTCAGGGGGCAGGAGATCGTGGGGCGCTGTGGTGGGCATGGGGGCAGGAATTCGGGGCGTCGGTGGCGGGCATCCTTCAGCGAGGTGCCGCGCCGTGGGCTACTGCCCAGCGTACCGCAGGTCGTCACCGCCCACAGTCCTCCAAAACCCGCAAACCTTGGCTTAACGCTGGCATTCCAATGTGCCAAGCTGTATCAGAACGTCACGCCCGCCACTGCGCGAGTGTGGTTGGTATGCAGGCGCGGCCAGCGATTCGAATCCACCCCTGCGCGTCCCGGATGAGGGTGCATCGGAAGCAAAAAGAGCGCCAAGACGCCCGTGGCAAAACACGCTGGCGGCCGCGCTGTTTTGCGGGGCCGCCGCCGGGTAAGCGTCCTATGCCTTTCGGAGTTCTCTCCGCAAAATCTTGCCCACGTTGCTCTTGGGCAGCTCGTCGCGGAACTCGATGTACTTGGGCCGCTTGTAGCCCGTGAGGTTTTCCTGGCAGTAGCGGGCCACGTCTTCCTCGCTGAGCGTGGGGTCGTTCTTGATGACAAACACCTTGATCGCCTCGCCCTGTTTTTCGTCGGGGATGCCGATGGCCGCGCATTCCACCACGCCGGGGCACAGGCTGATGACCTGTTCCAGCTCGTTGGGGAACACGTTGAAGCCGCTCACCAGAATCATGTCCTTCTTGCGGTCGATGATGCGGGTGTAGCCCTCGGCGTCCATGATGCCGATGTCGCCCGTGCGCATGAAGCCGTCGGGCGTGAAGGCCTTGGCGTTCTCTTCGGGCTGGTTGTAGTAGCCCACCATCACGTTGGGGCCGCGGATGCAGATCTCGCCCGACTCGCCCTGGGGCACGCTTTTGCCCTCGTCGTCCTTGATGGCAATGTCGATGCCCGGCAGCGGCAGGCCGATGTTGCCGCTGAACTCGGTGTTGATCACCGGGTTGTTGGTGCCGATGGCGCAGGTCTCGCTCATGCCCCAGCCTTCGATCATGGTGCTGCCGGTCACCTTCTGCCACTGCTTGGCCGTGCCTTCGCTGGCCGCCATGCCACCCGCTTGCGACACGCACAAGTGCGAGAAGTCGAGGGTCTTGAACTGCGGGTTCTGCAGCAGCGCGTTGAACAGCGTGTTCACGGCGGGCAGCATGTGGAAGGGGCGCTTTTTCAGTTCGGCAATGAACTTTGGGATGTCGCGCGGGTTGGGGATCAGCGTCATGCTGGAGCCTTGGCGAATGGCCAGCAGGCACAGCGTGAGCGCAAAGATGTGGTACAGCGGCAGCGCAGCAATGCTGTTGGCCTTGCTCAGGTCGCCCACCTTCGACAGCGCCGGGGTGAACCAGGCCTCCGCCTGCAGCGTGGCGGCCACGATGTTGCGGTGGGTGAGCACGGCGCCCTTGGACAGCCCCGTGGTGCCGCCGGTGTATTGCAGAAAGGCAATCGAGTCGAGCGTGGCTTGGCTAGACGCCAGCGACTTGTGCTCGCCCACCGACAGTGCCTTTTTGAAGGTGACAACCTTGCGACCGCTCGACAGCGGCAGGTCGTACGCAGGCACCATCTTGGCCAGGTGGCGCACGGCAAAGGTGATCCACTGGCCAAACCAGAAGCCCAGCAGGTCGCCCATCGACGTCATCACCACCTGCTTGATGGCGGTGCGGTCAATGACCTGTGACAGCGTGTGCGCAAAGTTCTCCAGGATCACGATGGCCGTGGCGCCCGAGTCCTTGAGCTGGTGCTCCAGCTCGCGGGCGGTGTACAGAGGGTTCACGTTGACACAGGTGTAGCCCGCGCGCAGCACGGCGGCCATGGTCACGCCGAACTGCGGAATGTTGGGCAGCATGATGGCCACGCGCGCGCCGGGTTCCAGCCCCAGGCTTTGCAGATAGGCGCCCAAAGCGGCCGAGCGGCGTTCCAGCTCGCCGTAGGTCATCCACTGGTCCATGCAGACCGAAAACGGGCTCGATGCGTGTTTGCGGAAGGATTCTTCCAGCAGGTGAGCCACCGAGCGGTATTGCTCGGGCTGCACGTCGTGCGGTACGCCCGGGGGGTAGCTCTTGAGCCAGATCTTTTCCATGCGCTTTTTTCCTTGTGCTCACTTGAATGGGGTTCGCCGCCGATGCGGCGTGGGCACAGATTGTGGAATCCGGGGGCGCAATGGGCTATCGGGCTTGTCCTAGGGTGCGCGAAAGCTGGGTCTCGCAGGTGACAGGTTCGGCGTCAAATAGTTGATCCATCAACGCCCGCTCGCGCGCCTCGATGGTGGTCAAGAACTGTTCGACCCCGCCGCGCTGGCGCGAAAGCTGGCCAAAGGTGTCGAACCCAGCCTCCAGAAACTTCTGCAATGCCCCCATGCCGGCCGCGTTCGCCGGGCCGCGCATCATGCGCAGCATCATCCGCAGGCCCGGCGTGCGGGTCAGGCGCGCCAGGTCGGTGCCCATGGCCAGCACGCGTTGCAGTTGCTCTTGCCGCGCATGGCGCTGGCCCACGGTGCGCCAGGCGGCGGTGTAGCGGGCGGCGTCGGTTGCTGCGTCGGCATGCGCCAACCAAGCGCGGCCCATGTCCTGGTCCAGTCCCTCGGTCTGGGCATGCAGCACGGCAAGTGCCACTGCTGTGGTCACCGCGGGCTGGGGAAACATGGTCTGCAGCGTGCCCGCGATGCGGCCAAACTGCAGGTCGCGGTCGGTGTAGTCGGTGTCGCTGTACAGCTCTTCCAAAAAGAACCGGGCCGCCGGGCCGAACGAGGGCGAGCCCATCAGGTCTGAATATGTGCCCCGAAAGCGCTTCGCCTGCAGGGTTTTGACCGTGCCGACTGCCGCCCCCAGTGCGGGGTCGCCTGTGCGGTGCAGCCGCAGTGCGGTCACGTCGGCAATGCTGTCGCGGATGGTCTGGGCGGCGTCCATGGGGCGGTTTTCTCTCCACAGTCTGATGGCGGCGGGTTATGGCGGGTCACCGCGTGTCACGGGCAGGGCAGGGTGGGCGGCCCAGACCGCAAAATGCGGCTTGCTGAATTACAACATCTGCATAGCACCACCACCAACACGACCCTACACATGATCGCGCGCTGGCAACGAGCCCTTCTTCTGTTCATCCTGCTAACCATCGCCGCCTGGCTGGTGTGGCAATGGCCCCAGTCCCCCGTGCGCGCGGTGCTGGGCGCGCTGTTGCCGCTGGGCCTCTATCTGATGGTCATGGCCGTGGAGTTTGTGCTGATGCACATCACCAATAGCGCGGACGCCGCGCCGCGTGCGCGCTTGTCGCAGGTGCTGGCCGCCTGGTGGGCGGAGGTGTGGGTGGCGCTCATGGTCTTTTGCTGGCGCCAGCCGTTTCGCCACCAGTCACTGCCCGACTGGCTGCCCGCCCAGCCCACGGGCCAGCGGGGTGTGGTGCTGGTGCACGGCTTCATGTGCAACCGCGGTTTGTGGCTGCCGTGGTTTGCGCGCTTGCAGGGCGCTGGCCATGCGTATGTGGCGGTCAATCTGGAGCCGGTGATGGGTTCTATCGATGACTACGCCGACACCATCGAGGAGGCGGTTGCACGGGTAACGGCTGCCACGGGGTTGGCGCCGGTGTTGCTGTGCCACAGCATGGGAGGGCTGGCGGTGCGGGCGTGGTTGCGGGCGCACCAGGCAGATGGGCGGGTGCATCGGGTGTTGACGCTGGGCACGCCGCACGGCGGGACTTGGTTGGGGCGGTTCAGTCGCGCGGTGAATGGGCGGCAGATGAGTTTGGCGGGGGAGTGGGTGGGGGCGTTGCAGAAGGCGGAGCCTGCGGGGCGGGCTGCCTTGTTTACGTGCTGGTATTCGAACTGCGACAACATCGTTTTTCCGGCGAGCACTGCCAGTTTGCCGGGGGCGGATAACCGG
>NZ_JBKBTV010000071.1:0-24529 GCF_046291265.1 Acidovorax sp.
GGGCCACCACCGCCCGGTTCGTGGTGCCCACGCGGCATGCGGTGATCGACCTGGCCAAGGCGGCGACGGCCAAAACCGGCCGGGTGATCGGCATCTACCCCGAGACCAAACACCCCACCTACTTCCAGTCCATCGGCCAGCCGCTGGAGGCGCCGCTGCTCGCCGTGCTGGAGAAAAGCGGCTGGAACCACAAAGACGCCCCCGTGTTCGTGCAGTCGTTCGAGGTCAGCAACCTGCAAGCGATTCGCCAACTCAGCAGCGTGCGCCTGGTGCAACTGGTGGCGCCCTCGGGCCGGCCGTATGACTTTGTGGTGCAGGGCGCGGCCAACACGCGCGGTTACGCCGACCTCATCACGCCCGAAGGCCTCAAACAAGTGGCCACCTACGCCAATGCCATCGGCCCGTTCAAGACGCTGGTGGTGCCGGTCAAGGATGGTGTGCCGGGCGAACCCACCCCGCTGGTGGCGCGCGCCCGCGCCGAAGGCCTGGGTGTGCACATTTGGACGCTGCGACCCGAAAACGCCTTCTTGCCCGCCGGGCTGAAAAAGGCGCCCGCCACCGACGGCACGGTGCGCGGCGACAGCGTGGCCGAGATCACGGCCTACCTGCGCGCAGGCATCGACGGCTTCTTCACCGACGACCCCGCCGTGGGCCGAGCTGCCGTTCAAGCCTTCACGGCGACGAAGTGACGGGCGCCGGGCGCGGTTTGCCCGGTGCGGCGCGCGCGCCCTGGCGCAACCCCAGTTGCCGCGCCTTCTCCACCCACAGCGCCAGCCGTTCGGCGCTGGCGGTGCGTACGGGGCCGAAACTGTGCACCCGCACGGGCCGGATGCCGCAGTACTCCAGGATGGCCTTCTTCATCTGGTGGTGCCCGGGCATGCGTGTGACCCAGCGGAAGTACCAGGGCGGCGAGTCCATGGTCACCAGCAGCTCGGCCGAGCGGCCCGCCAGCAGCTTGTCCCACAGCGATGAGCCTTTGCGGTATTTGAAGGCGTAGCCCGGCAGCAGCACGCGGTCGATAAAACCCTTGAGCAGCGCGGGCATGGCGCCCCACCAGATGGGGTAGACCCATACCAGATGGTGGGCCCAGGTGATGTCGGCCTGCGCGGCCAGCAGGTCGGGCTCCAGCGGCTGGGCGGCGCCGTAGCCCTGAAACAGCGGGTTGAATGCCAGCTGCCCTACGTCCATAAACCGCACCTTGGCCCCAGCTTGTTGCGCGCCGTCGGCATACGCGCGGGCCATGCCAGCGCACAGGCTGTCGGCCGCCGGATGGCCCAGGATGACCAGAATATTGTGTTGCTCTGCCACAGACGCTCCATCACGTTGTTGTTGATGGCGCCATGGTCACCTTGCCCCACGGGGCAGAGTCAAGCGGTCAGGTCAAGTCGGGGCGAATCTCGCGGCGCCCCCCGCGGTAGCTGCACCAAATTGCGCGGGGTTGTGTGCTGGAAGTGCCACCGCCAATGTGGACGGCGCAGCGCACGCTTCGGGCACCACGGGCACGGCCAGTGTGTCGCAGGTGTGCAGCTCGGCCTCCAGCCCGGCCAGCTGTGTGTCCAGCGCTGACAGGCGCGCCAGCTCCTGCGCCACGGCGGCCCGCCGCCCGGCCACCAACTGCGCCATGCGTTCCCAGCCTGCGGTGGTGTCGATGTGGGGCAGGCCATCCAGCTCCGACAGCCGAAAGCCCAGCGCCTGGGCCTGGCGGATCAGCAACACGCGCGCCACATCGGCCTCGCCATAGTGGCGGTAGCTGCCCGCACGCGCCACTGTGCCCAACAGGCCCCGGGATTCGTAAAGCCGGATGGCCTTGGGCGTGGTGCCGGTGCGTTGGGCGAGTTCTCCGATGCGCATAGGTTGATGTTGGAGTAGGACTGAAACTATCAAATTAATAGCTGCTAGCGCTTATGGAATAAGCTCTAGAGGCCAATTTGACCCATATTTCTCGCGGTTTGGACTTGGTGGTCGCCTGGCAAGGGCCGCTGGCCCCGATGCTGCACGATAAGCTGCTGCGCTCTGATTCCACCTTCTGCCCCTGCCCCGCCATGCCCCAGTTTGCCGCCAACCTGAGCCTGATGTACACCGAGCTGCCGTTTCTCGACCGCTTTGCCGCTGCGGCGCGCGACCGGTTCACGGCGGTGGAGTTTCAGTTCCCGTATGCCTTCGAGCCCGCCGACATCGCCGCGCGGCTCACAGACAACGGCCTGCAGCTGGTGCTGTTCAACGCCCCGCCCAGCGGCACCGACCGCGCCAGCATGGCCAGCGCGTGGGAGCAGCAGGCGCGCGGCACGGCGGCGCAGCCGGGGCGCGAGGCGGAGTTCCGCGCGGGGGTGCACGAGGCGCTGCGGTATGCCGAGGTGCTGGGCTGCCCGCGCATCCATGTGCTGTCGGGCACGGTGCCGCCGGGGGTGGAGCGCGAATCGCTGAGGGACCTGTGCGTCAGCAACCTGCGCTGGGCCGCTGCCGAGGCCGCGCGTGCCGGGCGCGACATCCTCATCGAGCCCATCAACCTGCGCGACATGCCGCGTTATTTTCTGAACCGGCAGGACCACGCCCACGAGCTGCTCGATGCGGTGCAGGCCCCCAACCTCAAGGTGCAAATGGACCTGTACCATTGCCAGATCGTGGAGGGCGACGTGGCCACCAAGCTGCAGCGCTACCTGCCTACTGGGCGCGTGGCGCACATCCAGGTCGCGGGCGTGCCGGGCCGCCACGAGCCCGACCGGGGCGAGCTGAACTACCCGTTTCTGTTCGACACCATCGATGCGCTGGGCTACGCCGGCTGGGTGGGCTGCGAGTACAAACCTGCGGCGGGCACGTCGGAAGGGCTGGAGTGGCGCGACCGCGCGATTGCCGGGCGGATGGGCAACCGCTAGACCGTTTTGGTCGCCGGTTCCAGTACGCGCGAATGCGTAAGGGAATGCGTGAATAAATGTAACAAGACTCTGGCCGTAGAGTGAATAAGGGCGTTCTCACGCGTTGAGAGCCCTTTCTTAGACCGGCTCACCCGGCTTTGTGTATTCACTTTCAGGAGACATCCCCCATGGCCGCATCGCTTGCCAACAACCGTTCCGTCGCGCGCCAGGTCACGCTGACCGCCATCGCGCTGGTGGCCCTGGTGCTGGTGCTGGTGGGGCTGGCCATTGCGGTGCTGACCGAGCGCAGCACGCGGGCGCAGGTGGTGGCCAGCGTGGGCGACACGGCGCAGAGCGTGGCCCAGTCGCTGGATGCGGCCGACAACACCAACCGCGAGCTGGTGCAGCTGACCATGCGCGGATTTCAGCGCTACTTCGAAGCCACCATGCAGCTCGATGAGGCCACGGGCGAGCTGCGCAGCTATGGCGCGCTGGTGAATGAGGACTACGGCTCGGTCGACAAGTTCGCCAGCGAAACCGGCGGCATCGCCACCGTGTTCGCCAAAAAGGGCGACGACTTTGTGCGCGTGACCACGTCGGTCAAGAACGAACAGGGCGTGCGCCAGCAAGGCTCGCCGCTGGGCAAAGACGACCCAGCCTTTGCCACGGTGTCGAAGGGCGAGCCCTACACCGGCGTAACGGTGGCAGCAGGCAAGCCTTACATGGGCCACTACCTGCCGACCAAGGATGCATCGGGCAAGGTGATTGGGCTGCTGTTCATCGGCAACGACATCAGCGTGTTCCACGCCATGCTGCAAAAGCAGGTGGCACAGACGAAATTCTTTGAGCATGGCGGCACGTATGTGATCAACCCCGGCACGTCGCTGGACAAGGCCGTGTTTGTGTACCACCCCACCGCCCGCGGCAAGCGGGTGCTGGAGGCTTACCCCGAGGCCCGCCCGTTTTTTGAAGCCCTGGCCGCATCGCCCGATGGCTTTGTGCGCGAGGCCGCCCCCGTTCTGGGCGCAGGCGCTGAAGACCCTTGGGCCCTGGTGCGCAAGACCGGTGGCGGCTGGTGGGTGGTGGCCGAGGTGCCCGACGGCGAAGCCATGGCCAGCCAGCAGCGCGTGACGATGGCCGTGTGGGGCCTGATGGCCGTGGCGGTGGTGCTGCTGGCGATTGGCCTCTTCCTCATGCTGCGCCGGGGCGTGAGCCGCCCGCTGCAGGACCTGACCCAGGCCATTACCCTGGTGGCGCAGGGCGACCTGACCGAAGAATTCCGCACCACGCGGCGCGACGAGATCGGCGCGCTGGTGCAGGAGGTCGAAGGCATGCGCCAGCGCTACACCCAGATGCTGCAGCAGGTGCGCACGGCGGTGGACAGCATCACCACCGCCAGTGCCGAGATCGCCAGCGGCAACCAGGATTTGTCGGCCCGCACCGAAGCCACGGCCAGCAGCCTGGCCCAGACCGCGCAGAGCATGGAGCACCTCACCTCCACCGTGCGCCAGTCGGCCGACGCCGCACGCCAGGCCAACCAGCTGGCCAGCACCGCCGCCGAAGTGGCCGCACGTGGCGGCCAGGTGGTCGGCCAAGTGGTGACCACCATGGGTGACATCAACCAAAGCTCGCGCAAGATCGCCGACATCATTGGCGTGATTGATTCGATCGCTTTCCAGACCAACATCCTCGCGCTGAACGCTGCGGTGGAAGCCGCCCGCGCAGGGGAACAAGGCCGGGGTTTTGCCGTGGTGGCCAGCGAGGTGCGGTCACTGGCTGGCCGCAGCGCCGAGGCCGCGCGCGAGATCAAGGCGCTCATCGGCGCATCGGTGGAGCGTGTGGAATCGGGCGCGCGCCTGGTGCAGAACGCGGGCACCACCATGGAAGAGATCGTGGGCTCGGTCAAACGTGTGGGCGACATCATTGGCGAGATCACGGCGGCATCGAGCGAGCAGTCCGACGGCATCGGCCAGGTCAACACGGCGGTCAACCAGCTGGACCAGATGACGCAGCAGAACGCGGCGCTGGTGGAGGAGTCTGCCGCTGCCGCACAAAGCCTGCGCGAACAGGCCACGCGCCTGGCCGGGGCGGTGCAGGTGTTCAAGCTGTCGCCCGGCGACGGGAGTGGCGGGCACCTGCAGTTGGCCGCGTCGGCCGCGCCGTCGTTGCAAGCGCCGGGCAGCGGCGCCCGGGGGCCTGCGCAACTGGAGTAGCAGCCCGCTCCCCGCAGACCCTGGCGGGGCGGACATTCATTGGTTTGCGGCAACGGGGCCTTGGTTTATGCTGGGCTGAAACCTCCACCACCCTCCGCCCCTGTATTCATGGTTGCCCACGTCCCCACCATGCTGGCAATGATCATTGTCAGCTCGCTCATGATGGCGGTCTCCATGGCCGTGGTGGGTTGGGGGCGGCGGCGCGATGGGCTGGGGCACTGGGCCGCGGCCCTGCTGGTCAACGCCGTGGGGCATGTGCTGCTGATGCTGCGGGGCCAGGTGCCGGATGTGCTGTCTATCGTGGTGGGCAACACGTTGTTGTCCGGCGTGTTGGCCGGCATGATCGTTGCGATCTACCAGTTCCAGGGCCGCACCATCGGCTGGCTGCTGCTGCTGGCACCCTCGGCCCTGGTCATGGGTTCCGTCATCGTGTTCATCGACAACTTCCCGGCGCGGGTGGGGTTTGTGGGGCTGGTGATCGGGTTGCAGGCCGTGTGGGCGCTGGCCACCGCGCTGGAGCGCCGCCATGCCACGGTGGGGCGGGGGCACTGGCTGCTGGTCGCGGGCTTGGCGCTGGAGGCCGCGGTGCTGCTGGGGCGCTCGGCGCTCGCCATGGGCGTGCAGGGCGCAGAGATCGGCATTCTCCAAAGCAGCAGCTTGCAGACGCTCACCTTTGTGGCCACGTTTTCCGTGGTGCTGGTCAGCTCCATGGGGTTTGTTTTCATGTCGCGCGACCGGGCCGACGAGAACAACCGCGTGATGGCCGCGCTGGACCCGCTGACCGGCGTGGCCAACCGCCGCTCGCTGATCGCAGCGCTCGACCGCGATGTGGCGCGCGCCGTGCGCACCCGCGAATCCATCGCGCTGATGATGGTGGACATCGACCATTTCAAACATGTGAACGACCAATACGGACACCCCGTGGGCGACCAGGTGCTGTGCAGCGTGGTCAACGTGCTGCGCCAGCGCGTGCGCGCACAGGACCTGGTGGGCCGCTACGGCGGCGAGGAGTTCATGGTGGTGCTGCCCGACACCGGCCTGGTGGGCGCCGAGCAACTGGCGCGCGAGCTGTGCAAGGCGGTGGAAGTGTCGCGCTGCCGGGTGGACGGCGTGGAGGGCGACGGAATCGCCGTCACCGTGAGCATTGGTGTCTATGGCGGGCGCCTGGAGTCCGGCGACAGCTGGGACATGCTGATCGCCGCCGCCGACCGCGCCCTGTACCAGGCCAAGGAAAACGGCCGCAACCGGGTGGAGGTGGCCACCGGCCTGCGCCGCCCCAGCGCCCACCTGGGGGCCGACGCCAATCCCGAGACCCAGCCAGCGTCTTCCTATTGATTCGTGGCGCCCGGGCGGGTGTTGTGTTGGAATGCTGGTTTTGATTCCACCGCTTCCAGGAGAGCCGCCATGAACGCCCGTGTCCCCCCCCAAGTCCTGCAACCTGCACTGGCCCTGGAACGGGTGAGCCAGGCGTGGGACAGCGACATCGTTCGCCAGCTCACCGACTACATTGCCATCCCCGCCAAGTCCCCCACCTTTGCGGCCGACTGGGCCGAACTGGGCCTGCTGGACACCGTGGTGCGCAACGCCGCCGCGTGGGTCGAAGCGCAAAAGGTCGAAGGCCTGAAGCTGGAAATTGTGCGCATCGCAGGCCGCACCCCCGTGCTGTTTTTCGAGATCGACTCCACCCAGCCCGGCGCCACCGACACCGTGCTGATGTACGGCCACCTGGACAAACAACCCGAGTTCTCCGGCTGGCGCAATGACCTCGGCCCCTGGACCCCCAAATACGAAGACGGAAAGCTCTACGGCCGTGGCGGCGCCGATGATGGTTATGCCGTGTACGCCAGCATCGCCGCCGTGCAAGAGCTGAAACGCCAGAACGTGCCCCACCCGCGCATCGTGGGCCTCATCGAGACCTGCGAGGAAAGCGGCTCGCGCGACCTGTTGCCCTACATCGATGCGCTCAAACCCCGCATGGGCAACGTGGCGCTGGTGGTGTGCCTGGACTCGGGCGCGGGCAACTACGACCAGCTGTGGCTCACCACCAGCCTGCGCGGCATGGCCAGCGGCACGCTCAAGGTCGAGATCCTGACCGAAGGCATTCACTCCGGCGACGCGTCCGGCTTGGTGCCTTCGTCGTTCCGCATCATGCGGCAGGTGCTCGACCGGCTGGAAGACAGCGCCACGGGCCGCCTGCTGCCCGCCAGCTTTCACTGCGAAGTGCCCGCTGACCGCGTGGCCCAGGCGCGCGCCACCGCGGCCATCCTGGGTGAAGAGGTGTACAAGCGCTTCCCCTGGGCGCATTACGACTGCGGCGGCTCCACCACGTTTGCACTGCCCACCACCACCGACCCGCTGCAGGCGCTGCTCAAGCGCACCTGGGAGCCCACGCTCAGCGTGACGGGCGCCGAGGGCTTTCCGGCGCTGCAGGACGCAGGCAATGTGCTGCGCCCCTACACCGCCTTCAAGCTCAGCCTGCGCCTGCCCCCGCTGGTCGATGCGGCAGACGCTGTGCAGCAGCTCAAGTCACTGCTGGAAGACAACGCGCCCTACCAGGCCAAGGTCACCTTCCAGAGCGGCGGCGGTGCCACGGGCTGGAACGCCCCGGCCACCACGCCGTGGTTCGAGCAGGCACTCAACCAGGCTTCGCAGGCGCACTTTGGTGCACCCTGCGGCTACATCGGCCAGGGCGGCACCATCCCGCTCATGAACATGCTCAGCGAAGGCTTCCCCACCGCACAGATGATGGTCTGCGGCGTGCTGGGCCCCAAGAGCAACGCGCACGGCCCCAACGAGTTCTTGCATGTGCCTTATGCCAAGCGCCTCACGGCCTCGGTGGCGCATGTGATTGCCGCCATGGCGCAGCAGGCGGTGGCACCCGCTGACGCGGGCTGATCGACATCGACATCGAGATCTTGGCAACCAGAAAGCCTTGCCCACCGCCCCTTCACCTCTTTTTTCTAAGCAGGCCCTGACGACGATGGACAAACGCGCTTTTTTGCAGGTTTGCACCGCCACCACCGTGGCGGCAGCGGTTCACCCTTTTGCACAGGCCCAGGCGCCTGCCGCCAGTGCATCCCCGGCCGCCCCAGCACCCGCTGCGGCGCCCGGCCCCCGCCACACACTGTCGGGCACCAGCAGCGAAGGCAAACCCGTCATGCTGACCGACTTTGCGGGCAAGGTGTGCCTGGTCAGTTTCTTCACCGCAGGCTGCGCCCTGTGCACCGACGAGCTGCGGCTGATGCGCGAGTTCTATACCAACAACCGCCAGCGCGACTTTGTGCTGCTGGGCGTGAACATGGACGAAAAGAGCGCCGACTTCATGCAGTACATCGAACTGCTCAAAGTGTCTGTGCCTGCCGAGCAACGCTTCCCCATCGCATGGCGCAACGCTGCGGGTCACCAGGACAGTTTTGGCGCCATCACCCGCCGCCCCACGCACTACGTGCTCAACCGCCAGCACCAGCAGGTGCTGCGGCGTGAGGGCAACTTCCAGCCCACCGACTGGGACGACCTCTGGGCCTCGATCGCCTGATGCGCGGGCTGTGCCCGTCCGTGTTCCGCGTCCCAGCGCCTTCCTGCGCTGCTTTGCACTGCCCGCCGCTTTTGTCTGTCCTTCATGATTTCTGACGACCTCGCTCCCTCGACCCTCACCACCTTTACTGCCAGCGACGGCGAGAACCTGGCCGTGCAGGACTGGCCCCTGCCCGACGGCGAACCCCAGCGCGGCACCGTGCTGCTGGTGCATGGCCTGGGCGAGCATGTGGGCCGGTACGACGCGGTGGCGCGCCGTCTCAACGACTGGGGGTTTTCCGTGCGCGGCTACGACCAGTACGGCCACGGCGAATCGGCCGGGCCCCGGGGCGGGCTCACGTCGGACCTGCGGCTGCTCGATGACCTGGCCGATCTGGTGGACGCCACCCGCGCCCGCATCCCCGCAGGCCAGCCACTGGTGCTGCTGGGCCACAGCATGGGGGGGCTGGTGGCTTCGCGGTTTGTGTCATTGAAGATGCGGCCGGTGGATGCGCTGGTGCTGTCCTCCCCCGCGCTTGACGCGGGCCTGGGCGCCGTGCAAAAGCTGCTTCTGGCCACGTTGCCGCGCATTGCGCCCAACCTGCGCGTGAGCAACGGGCTCGATGCGCAGTACCTCTCGCACAACCCGGCCGTGGTCGCCGCCTACCTGGCCGACCCGCTGTGCCACGACCGCATCAGCGCCCGCCTGGCCCGTTTCATCGCCGACGGCGGCCCCGCCACCGTGGCCCGCGCCGCGCACTGGAGCGTGCCCACCCTGCTGATGTGGGCGGGCAGCGACAGGCTGGTCCACCCCACAGGCAGCCGTGCGTTTGCGGCCGCTGCGCCCAAGGCGGTCGTGCAATCGCATTGTTTTGAGCCGCTGTACCACGAGCTGTTCAACGAAAGCCCCGAGCTGGCGGCGCCGGTGTTCAACCTGCTGCAGCAATGGCTGGTGCGGCGCTGCCCCGTGGTGGGGTAGGCGTTACACCCAAATTTCAAGCCAAAATGGCCTCTAGCGCTTATCCATCAAGCGCTAGCAGCTATCATTTTTTAAGCAAACCGCCCAGCATACCGAACAGATCGTTCGAGGTGCCAAACCCGCCCTGCGGTGCCTCGCCGCGGGGGCTGAGCTGGTCGATCAGGCCCGGCAGTACCTGGGCCAGCTGGCCCGCTGCGGCGCCAGGGCCTACGCCCAGTTGCGATGCGATTTGCGACAGCGGGCCGCTGCCCAGCACGTTGGACAGCTGCTCGCCCGAGATCGCCTGGTTGGGCCCCGCGCTCAACCACGACGAAATCACATTGCCCAACCCCGCCTGCTGAAACTTGGCCATCAGGCCCGGCAGGCCACCGACCGGGCCGTCGTTGCTGATGAGGGACATCACGGCTTGTACCAGCTGCGGGTTCTGCGCGGCCATGCTGATCAGGCCACCCAAGCCTCCTCCGGCGCCACCTGCCGCAGCAGAACCACTGCCGCCTTGCGACGCGCTGTTGATGACGGCACCCAGAACGGAATCGAGCAAACCCATGGTGTTCTCCTGCAAAACGGATCAAAGACAGCCGCAAAGCGGCTGGACAACCCCGCATGGTACGCAGGCAGCGGGTGGCTGCTGTGTCAACAATCGTGAATTCTTCTACCGCAGGCCCCGGGGCGATAGGCAGGGGGTGCTGGCTTTTGCGCAGCGCCACATCGTGGCCCCGCGCTGCCACAAACCCTTTTTTCAGAGGCCGTTGGCAACGCGCCTGCGCTGCAACGCCAGCCACAACAGCGCCAGCCCGGTCACCACAATCGGCACCAGCGACCCCGCGTTCAGCAGTGTCCAGCCTTGCGTAGTGACCAGCACGCCGGACGAAAACGCGCTCAGCGCCAGCGTGGCGTACACGCAGAAGTTGATGGCCGCCTGGGCGCGGTCTTTCTCCTCGGGGCGGTAGGCCGTCATGGCCAGGGCGGTGCCGCCAGTGAACAGAAAATTCCAGCCCACGCCCAGCAAAAACAGCGCAATGCCAAAGTGGTGCAGCTCAATCCCCATCAGCGCCACGGCCACGCAGGCAAAGTTCAGCACCACGCCCACGCCCATCACGGGCAGCACGCCCAAGCGCTTGATTAGGTGGCCGGTGAAAAAGCCGGGCGCAAACATGCCGATGACGTGCCATTCCAGCACCAGCGCCGACGCGTCAAAGTCAAAGCCACACACCTGCATGGCCAGTGGGGTGGCGGCCATCAGCAGGTTCATCACGCCGTAGCCCAACGCAGCGCCCAGGATGGCGACGACCATGGTGGGCTGTCGCAGCAGCTCGGCCAGTGGGCGGCCCTGGGCGGGTTGTCCGGCGGCGTTCAGCACCACGGCTTGCGCCTCAAAGCGGATGGCGGCCATACACACCATGGCCAGCAGCGCTACGCCCATCAGCGCGATGTAGGCGCCCGCAAACGGCACGGGGAACAGTGTGCGCGTGGCGCTGGCCAGGTTGGGCCCTGCCACGGCGCCCAGCAGGCCACCGGCCAGCACCAGCGACATGGCCTTTTCTCGGTAGTCCGGCGCGGCCAACTCGGCCGCCGCAAAGCGGTACAGACCGCCGTTGGCGCTGTAGTAGCCCGCCACCACGGTGGCAGTGCACAGCAGCCAGAAGCTGGCACTGAAGGCGGCCCAGGCGCACAGCGCGGCTGACGCCACGGCCACGGCCAACCCGATCTGGAACGACACCTTGCGCCCCCAGCGCATCTGCGTTTTGGCCACCAGGGGTGTGGACAGCGCACCGCCCACCACATAGCCCATCACCGGCAGCGTGGCCATCCAGCCAAACGGCGCCAGCTGCAGCCCCACCAGGCCGTTGATGGCGATGAAGACCACGTTGTTGGTGAGAAACAGGCCTTGGCACAGGGCCAGCAACCACAGGTTTTTGTTCATGAGAGGCGACGGCTATGCAACGGCTGTGCGGCTGCGTTGGGTGCGGAGCGACGAGGCGAGAAATTCAATGGCGAACACGCTGATCCGACCCATGCGACCAGCGACCAGCGGCCAGCGCGCAGCGGGCTCAGCCCAGCAAGCCCTTGGGGATCTTGTCGGCCTTTTTCTCCACCGGGTTGGCCAGCAGCCACTGGGCGGCGTACTGGCGCATGAACTCTTTCGCCTTCTCGGGCCGCGCGGTCAGCCACGCGTCGTAGGCGCCTTCGTTCAGGATGGCGGGCATGCTTTTTTCGCTGCCCGGCTGACCGTAGCGGTGCAGCAGCGCGTGGTTGTTGGCGTTCACGTTCAGCAGGCAGTAGCTGATGATGACTTCGCCATCGGCCCCCTGCCAGCGCGCCCACAAGCCTGCCACGCCCATGGGCTTGCCGTCCACGCGTGCCACGCGGGTGGGCACGGCCTTGCCGCTGCGCAGGTCGTCTTCATAAAACGCGTTCATGGGCACGATGCAGCGCTGGCCGTTCAGCCAGGCGTCGCGAAACGCGGTGCCGGTGGAGGCGGTGTCGGACTTGGCGTTGACCAGCTTGGTCGCGCGCAGCTTGGCGTCGGACGCGGACTTGACCCAGTGCGGCACCAGGCCCCACTGGGCGGGCACCAGCACGCGGGTGGTGTTGGGTTCGGCCGCTGGTGTTTGTGCGTCTGCTGAAGTGCTCGTCTGCGCATCGGTATCGGCGTTGACAGCGGGCGCAGCGGTGGGCTGAGCGATGGCCGCTGCCGTGGCGGCATGGACGATGAAGAAGCCGGGTTTGCGCGGCCACAGGTGGCGTTCGCCCAGCGCCTCGGGGGGCGCCACCGCGAACGATTCGCTGTAAGCATCGGCGGTGGGCAGGGTTTCGTAATGGGTGCTCATGCGGCGATGGTAACTGTGTCGCCAACGGATTTGAAGCAAAAATGGGCTCTAGCGCTTATTGGATAAGCGCTGGTAGCTATAAAAATTGAAGTGGTCGGCGCGGTGTTGTCAGCGACGGTAGCCGCCATGGGCCATTCATCCCATGGCAAAACGCACCTGCTTTGGACATACTGTGCGCCACCCACCGACTTGGAGCAAAGGCACGCCATGCAGCACAACGTTTCCCGTTTCATCGTTCACACCGCGGGCGCCGCTGCGCTGCTGGCCGCGGCGGGCGCGGCCCACGCCCAGCCGCAAAAGCTGCGCCCCGGCCTGTGGGAGCACACGGTGGCCATGAAAAGCCAGAGCGGTCAGATGGAAGCCGCCATGGCGCAGATGCAAAAGTCCCTGGCCAGCATGACGCCCGAGCAGCGCAAGCAGATGGAGCAAATGATGGCGCAGCAGGGCGTGAGCATGGGCCCCAAAGGCAACACGGTGAAGATGTGCCTCACCGCCGAGCAGGCCGACCTGGACAATATTCCGCCGCAAGCGGGTTGCACCCAGAACGTCAAGCGCACAGGCCCCAACACGGTGGCCATGACCTTCAGTTGCAAAGGCAGCCAGGGCGAGCCACCCACGTCGGGCGAAGGCACCATGACCTTCAGCGGCCCCACGGCCTACACGGGCAACTTCAAGGTCAAGACCACATCTGCCGGCAAGCCCGAGCAGATCGACATGGCGCAGACGGGCAAGTGGCTGTCTGCCGACTGCGGGGCCATCAAGCCCGCGCGCTAGTCCCGCTGTGGGCTGCCGCCTGGTGGCGGTGACCGGAAGGCGCCACCACCACGCGGTTGCGGCCCAGGGCCTTGGCGGTGTACAGCGCTTGGTCCGCGCGCTCCAGGGTGTGCTCCACGGTGTCGCCCGGCAGGTGCAGCGCCAGGCCCATCGACACGGTCATGTGCAGCGTGCCCGTGGCGTGGGGGATGGTCATCGCAGCCACAGCCCGGCGGATGCGTTCGAGCAGCTCGCGGGCGTCTTCGGGTTGGGTGTCCGACAGCATCAGCACAAACTCCTCACCGCCCCAGCGAGCCAGCACATCGGTGTCGCGCACCGCGTCGCGCACCGTGCTGGCAAACGCCTGCAGCGCGCGGTCGCCCGTGGCGTGGCCGTGGGTGTCGTTGATGGGTTTGAAATGGTCAATGTCCAGCTGGGCCAGCAGCATGGGGCGGCCGCTGCGCACGCTGCGCCGGTGTTCCAGCCCCATCAGGTCTTGCATGGCGCGGCGGTTGAGCAGCCCGGTCAATTCGTCGCGCGACGCCAGTTCGCGATTGACCTGCAGCGCCTCGGCCAACGCCACACGCTGCTCGTGCAGCCGCACACGGATGCGCTGGATGCGCAGGTTCAGCGCCACGCAGCCGCTCAGCACGATGAGCACCATCAGCGCATAGGCCGTGTCCAGGTACCCGAACGGGCTGGCACTGAAGCGGGAGGTGACGCCGATGGCGCAGGCAAAGGCCAACAGCGCAAACGTGCCAATGCCAATCACCTCGGCCATGGTCAGCGCAAAGGTGCCAAAAAAGAGAATCAGCGCCAGCACGCTGGGGACCAGGCCCCGTGCGTCGCCCGCCAGCACATAGGCCACGGCGCCGCTGGTGATGGTCCAGACCATCTGGGGAATGGTGAGCGAGGGATCGCGCAGGCGGGCCGTTTCTCCGGACCGGATGAAGGCCGTCATCACCACCAGCCCGCCCACCGACATGGCGGCCCACCACTGCACGGCAGTGGCGTTGACGGCGCTGCTGGAATGGGCCACCAGCAACATCACGCCCGCACTGCTGGTCATCAGCACCAGCGCCAACAGGGCCATGCTCACCAGCGTGCGCCGTTTGGGGTCGGTGGAGAGGATGACGTCCCTCAGGCGTTGCCAGCGGGAGGAGGTGCGCAAGATGGGCTCCTGCTGAACGATGGGCCGCGGGTGCGCGGGAATGGTTGGCGGGGTGAGGCTACCCGCCGGTCGAGCATTTTACGGCGAGGTAACGACGCGCGTACAGCCCTGCAAACGCGGTGTCAAAGCGTCAGCGCCGCCAGAGCCGCCAGCGGGGCGGTTTCGGCCCGCAGCACGCGCGGGCCCAGGGTGACGGGCGCAAAGCCGTGCTGCACGGCCAGGTCTTCTTCTGCGCTGCTCAGGCCGCCCTCCGGGCCGGACAGGAACAACACCGGCCCCTGGCCACCCTCCAGGCCCGCGGCGGCGCGCAGGGGCGACGTGCCGGGTCGCAGCGACAGCACCATGCGTTGGGCCATTCCGGCCGCGGATGCAGAGCCGGGCGCAGCGCTGGCCGCGGCAGCCGCGTTGGCGCGGACCCAGGCGGCCAGGTCGATGGCGTCGTTCACGACCGGCACGCGGTTGCGCCCGCACTGCTCGCACGCGGCCACGGCCACGGCCTGCCAGTGGGCGATCTTCTTGTCGGCGCGGTCGCCCTTGAGCTTGAGCACGCTGCGCTCGGCCACCAAGGGCGTGATGCTGGCCACGCCCAGCTCGGTGGCTTTTTCGATCAACCAGTCCATGCGGTCGTTGGCGGTGATGCCCGCCAGCAGGTGCACCGCGCGTACGGCCTCGCGTTCGATGGCATGGTGGGCGCCCACCTGCACTTGCACGTCGCTGCGGCCCATGCGCAGCACGGTGGCGTCAAACTCGCCGCCCTGGTCGCCAGCACCCTGCCCGCCGTGGAACAGCGTGATGTGGTCGCCCGGCTGCAAGCGCAGCACCTGCACATGCCGCGCGGCGCCCGGGGGCAGGTCCAGTTCGATGCCCGTGGCCAAGGGGGTGGGGCAGTGGAAACGGGGCATGTGCTACTTAATTTATAGCTACTAGCGCTTGATAGATAAGCGCTAGAGGCTATTTTTATCAATATTTTGGACCAACGAAGCTGCAGGCCACTCACTACATCCGGCCGTAGGCAAAGCCCGTGACGGGTTCGGTGCCCTCGATCTGGTCCAGCATCTTGAGCAGCGGGCCCAGTTGCCGGTACCGGTCGGTGGTGGTGCGGATGTAGTGCATGAAGCGCGGCGCATCGGCCAGGTACTTGGGTTTGCCGTCGCGCAGGGTCAACCGCGCAAAGATGCCCGCAACCTTGAGGTGGCGCTGCAGACCCATCCATTCGACGCTGCGGTAAAACTCGCCAAAGTCATTGCCCCAGCCGCTGGCACTGGTCGCGCCCAGCAGGCCAGCCTTGCGGGCCTTTTCCCAGTAACGCACGGTAATGTCGATGACAAATTCTTCTTCCCAGCTGATGAACGCGTCGCGCATCAGGCTGGCAATGTCATAGGTGATGGGGCCGTAGACGGCATCCTGGAAGTCCAGCACGCCGAGCGGTGCGCCTGGGGCCACGGGGGCCATCAGATTTCTGGTCATGAAGTCGCGGTGGACATAGACCTGGGGAGCTGCGAGGTTGTGCGCCACGATGGCATCAAAGGCGCTGTTCAGCGTGGCTTGCTGGCTGTCGTCCAGCGTCACGCCACGGTGTTTTGCCAGGTACCAGTCCGGGAACAGCGCCAGCTCGCGGCGCAGCAGAGCTTCGTCATAGGCGGGGAGCACGCCGGGTTGGGAGGCCTTTTGCCAGTCCAGCAGCACATCGGTGGCCTGCTGGTACCAGGCGTAGGCGTCCTGGGGCTTTTCGGGGTTGAGCAGCTCGATCAGGGTCTGGTGCCCCAGGTCGGACAGCAGCATGAAGCCATTGGGTTCATCAAATGCCAGGATCTGCGGCACGTTCAGGCCCGCTTTGGCCAAGAGGCCCTGCACCTGCACAAAGGGTTTGCAGTTTTCCTTGTCGGGCGGCGCGTCCATCACGATGCGGCTGCCGCCCGCGGCGCTGTCGATGCGCAGGTAGCGCCGAAAGCTGGCATCGGCCGACGCCGGGCGCAGCGTGGCGGGCAGCAGCTGGTGGGGCCCGAGCAGCGGCGCCAGCCAAGCTTCAAAGGCCGTCTGCCGTGCGGCGTCGGGCCAGGTCACCTGCGAAGAATCGGGGCTTGTCACCGCTGCGGTGGCGTGTGGGCTGGAGGGGGATGGGGGGAAAGGGTGGCTCATGGATAATCCGATTTTACAAACCCGCTCTCGGCGCCCTCATCCTCAGTGACAGGCGGCGCCCGGCGCGGGTCCTTTCATTTGCCCCAGCCCCCCTCGCCCCACGTGCCACGCTGCAAGCCCCCCTCCGTGCAGACCCCTTCCCCCCGGACCCGGCCCGCCACGGCGAACGCTGTGCGGCTGCGTCCCCCGGTGCCCGGTGCCCTGGCCTACGCTGTGGCCCTGGCCTGGTGCGGGATGCCCCTGGCTGCGATGGCGCAATCTGCGGCGCCGAGTGGCTGGGATGCCCCTCCGGCGCTGCGCAGCTCGCCCCTGCTGCAAGAGAAAATCCCGGATGCGGTGCGCCCCCAATTACCGGTGTTCGTGACCGGTGACCGGGTGGAAGGCCAGACCGACCTCAACGCCGTCGTCGAAGGCAACGCCGAACTGCGCCGCGGCGACACGGTGATCCGCGCCGACCGGCTGGACTACAACGTGCCCGAAGACCTGGCCAAGGCCCAGGGCAAGGTGCGTATCAACCGGGCGGGCAATGTGTACGACGGCACCGCGCTGGAGTTGCGCGTGGAGGCCTTCGAAGGCTTTTTCAGCGACGCGCGCTACAAGTTTTTGGCCAACCAGGCGCACGGCGAGGCCACGCGCATCGACTTCATCGACCGCGACCGGGCCGTGGTGCACAACGCCACCTACACCACCTGCGAGCGCGGCAATGAAGCCAGTTGGCAACCCGACTGGGTGCTGCGTGCGGGCACCATCCGCATCGACAACGAAGAAGAAGTGGGCACTGCGGAAGACGCGGTGCTGGAGTTCAAGGGCGTGCCCGTCCTGCCCATTCCGTACATCACTTTTCCCTTGTCGGACAAGCGCAAGTCCGGCCTGCTGCCGCCCACCATTGGCCTCGACAGCCGTGACGGCATGGCCTACATGCAGCCCTATTACTGGAACATCGCGCCCAACCGCGACGCCACGCTGCGCGCCGCGCTGATGACCAAACGCGGCGCCAACCTGGGCGGCGAGTTCCGTTACCTGGAGCCCACGTACAAGGGTGAATTCAGCGGCGACGTGATGCCTGAAGACCGGCTGCGCGACCGCATGCGCTGGGGCTACACCGCCAAACACGACGGCAGCTTCAACACCCCCATGGGTGGCCTGGGCCTGAACATCAACGTCAACCGCGTGAGCGATGACAACTACTGGCGCGACTTTGGCCGCGCCTCCGAGGTGCTACGCCAGCGCCTGCTGCCGGGCGATGCCACGTTGTCGTGGGCGCGCAATGACATGTCGGCCTCGGTGCGCACCCTCAAGTGGCAAACGCTGCAGGACGTGACTTCGCCCATCGTGCCGCCGTACGACCGCATGCCCCAGCTGCAGTGGCGCTATGCGCCCACCGACCTGGGGGGCGGGTTCGATGCCAGCGTGGTGCTGGACAGCACACGCTTCCAGGCCGCGCGCGAACTGACGGGCCAGCCCAACGCCAACCGCAGTTTTGCCATGGCGCAGATCAGCAGGCCGTTTCTGGCGCCGGGGGGCTTCGTCACACCGCGCATCCAGCTGCACACCACGCAGTACCAGTTTGATTCCGCACTGTCCAACGGCGACCGCTCGGCCGCCCGCACATTGCCCACCTTCAGCCTGGACAGTGGCCTGGTGTTCGAGCGCGACGCCGCTTACTTTGGACGTGCCTTTCTGCAGACGCTGGAGCCACGCGCGTTCTACACCTACACGCCGTACCGCGACCAGAGCCGCCTGCCCGTGTACGACACGGCGGCCAACGACTTCAACTTTGCCACCATCTACACCGAGAACGCGTTTGGCGGCAACGACCGGTTGGCCGACAACAACCTGCTCACCCTGGGTGTGACCACCCGTTTGCTGGACCCGAACACGGGTGCCGAAGCCGCGCGCTTTGGCATCGCGCAGCGCCTGCGCTTTTCGGACCAGCAAGTCACCTTGCCGGGGGTTGCGCCCGCCAATGAACGCCTGTCTGACGTGCTGCTGGGCGCGGGTATCACCTGGACGCCCGAGTGGGGTTTCGACTCCACGATCCAGTACAACCCCAAAACCGGCCGTTCCATCCGGTCGACCATCGGCGCGCGCTACAGCCCGGGCAACTACCGCACGGTCAGTGCGGCCTATCGCCTGCAGCGTGGCACCAGCGAACAGATCGACATCGGCTGGCAATGGCCGCTGAACAGCCTGTGGGGCGACAAAGGCCAGGACACAGGCAAAGCCCGCGGCCAGGGCCAAGGCGCAGGCCGTTGGTACAGCGTCGGGCGCCTGAATTACAGCCTGCAAGACCGCAAGCTGGTGGACACCGTGGTCGGCCTCGAATACGACAGCTGCTGCTGGATCGGACGCGTGGTGCTGGAGCGCCTGCAAAGTGGTGTGACCACATCCAACACCCGCCTGTTGTTCCAGATCGAGTTCGTGGGCTTCTCCCGCCTGAGCCTGGGCTCCAGCCCCCTTGAAACCTTCAAGCAAAATGTGCCGCGTTACCAGTACCTGCGCGAGCAGGTCACCACGCCAAGCCGTTTCAGCAACTATGACTAATGCCATGAATCACCGTGTCATCGCCCTCGCTATCGCCACCTTCGCCGCCGTGGCGTCACAGGGCGCCGCAGCGCAGGGCCTGCGGCCTTCGGGTGCGGCCACGGGCGGCGGGCTGTCACGCCCGGCGGCAACCCCGTCCATCACCTTGCCAACCCCCAGCGCGGCCGCCACCAACGCGCCGCGGCAGGCCGACTTTATTGTGGCGGTGGTCAATTCCGAGCCCGTCACCAACAACGAAGTGCGATCACGTCTGGCCCGGGCCGAAGCCCAGTTGGCCCAGCAAGGCGGCACCATGCCCCCGCGCGACGTGCTGGCGCGCGAAGTGCTGGAACGCCTCATCCTGGAGCGTGTGCAGCTTCAGCAGGCGCGTGAGGCCGGCGTCAAGGTCGATGACTTTGCGGTGTCGCAGGCTGAACAAGGCGTCGCCCAGCAAAACAGCATGACGGTGGACGAGCTGTACCGCCGCCTCGCCCGCGACGGCATGAGTCGGGAGCGTTTTCGCGACGAGCTGCGCAACCAGTTGCTGCAGCAAAAGCTGCGCGAACGCGAGGTCGAAGCGCGCGTCAAGGTGACCGACCTCGACGTGGACCAGTACCTGCGCGAGCAGCAGCAGGGCGCCGACGCATCTACCATGGAAATCAACCTGGGCCATGTGCTGGTGCTGGTGCCTGAGAACGCCACCCCCACGCAAGTGGCCGAGCGCCAGGCGCGCGCCCAGCAGGCGGCCGACAAGCTGCGTGCGGGGGAGGACTTTGCTGCAGTGGCCCGCGAGTTTTCTGATGCCCAGGAAGGCAAGAGCGCAGGCGGCTTGCTGGGTCTGCGCCCGGCGGACCGCTATCCCGAGCTGTTCGTCAACTCGACCAAGGGACTGCCGGTGGGCGGCCTCGTGGGCCCCCTGCGCTCCCCCGCTGGCTTTCACGTGCTCAAAGTGGTTGAGCGTGTGACCGCTGGCGTGCCCACCACGGTGGTGCAAAGCCACGCCCGCCACATCCTGCTGCGCACGGGCCCGCAATTGACCGAAACGGCCGCTGCTGCGCGCCTGGCCGACTACCGCCGCCGCATCCTGGCGAGCCAAGCCGACTTTGCCACCCTGGCCCGTGAACATTCGCAAGATGGCAGCTCCAAAGAAGGCGGCGATCTGGGCTGGGCCAATCCGGGCCGCTATGTGCCCGAGTTTGAACAGGCCTTGAACGCCCTGAAGCCTGGCGAAATCAGCGAGCCGCTGGTCTCGCGTTTTGGCGTGCATTTGATCCAGTTGCTGGAGCGCCGCGAGGCCAAACTGACCCAGCGCGAACAGCGTGACATGGCGCGCAGCACCGTGCGCGAGAAAAAGCTGGACGAGGCCTACGCCACTTGGGCGCAGGAGCTGCGTGGCCGCGCGTATGTCGAGTACCGCGACCCGCCGCAATAACCGAGTAACCGACCGATGACCAGACAGCAGGTAAAGCCGCGTTGAAACACATCCCCCGCAAGCGCTTCGGGCAGCATTTCCTGTCCGACAAGGGCATCATTGAAGACATCGTCCAGGCGATTGGCCCGCAGCCGGGCCAGCCCATGGTGGAGATCGGCCCCGGGCTGGCAGCGCTGACCCAGCCCTTGGTGGAGCGCTTGGGGCGCCTCACCGTCATTGAGCTGGACCGCGACCTGGCGCTGCGCCTTCGGCTGCATGGGCAGCTCGATGTGATCGAGTCCGATGTGCTCAAGGTGGACTTCACCGCGCTGGCGCAGACCATGCGCGACAAAGCCGCGTTGCCCGACCTGCGGCTGCGCGTGGTGGGCAACCTGCCCTACAACATCTCCACACCCATCCTGTTCCATCTGCTGGACCATGTGCAGGTCATCGAAGACCAGCACTTCATGCTGCAAAAGGAAGTGATCGACCGCATGGTGGCTAAGCCCGCGACCAGCGACTACGGGCGCTTGTCGGTCATGCTGCAGTGGCGCTACGCCATGGAAAACGTGCTGTTTGTCCCCCCCGAGAGTTTTGACCCGCCCCCGCGCGTGGACAGCGCGGTGGTGCGCATGGTGCCGCGCGCAGAGCCCGCGCCCGTGTCACTGCCCTTGCTTGAAGAACTGGTGCAGGTAGCCTTCAGCCAGCGCCGCAAGCTGCTGCGCCACACCCTGGGCCGCTGGCTGGAAGCGCGCCAGTTTGCCGGCCACTTTGACACCCAGCGCCGCGCCGAAGAAGTGCCGGTTGCCGAGTTTGTGGCACTGGCGCAGGAATGCTCATAAATTAATAGCTATTAGCGCTTGATTTATAAGCGCTAGGAGTGTGGGCGGCAGAACATTCAGATCAAGCTGCGGACGCCACCAGCGGCCTGTAGCGACGCAGGCGGTGGTGGACACGTTCACCACCGCCGATCTTTATGACGTGGTTGAAGTGAGCAAGTCACGCGCAGAAGTCGTAGTTGACACATTCCACTGCATCTCCCCCCTCAAACGGCCCTCATCGCCCCCATCCTGCGCAGGTTAAGCGCCATGCACACCAGCCTGAACTCGGCTTTCGCCTTCTCCAAACCGCGCATGCTGAACTGGCGGAACCCCAGCACGTTCTTGATCCAGCCGTTGGGCGGCTCGGCGATCCATTTGCGCTTTCTGTAGTCCCCCTGGCCCTGCTTGGTTTGCAACTTGGCCGCCATGGCTACCGTGTGCGGGTAGCGCTTGGCGTCTTTGGGCGCAGCCCGTGCCTTGCCCTCACGCCCCAGCGCAATCACCAGTTCGGTATCGGGGTGCGTTTGGGCCAGATTTGCCATCACCGCTTCACTGCGGTAGCCCGCATCGGCCAGGACCTGTGCTGGCTGCGCACCGGTATGGGTTTGCACCGCATCCAGCACCATGGGCAGTTGCTGCACGTCTGTGCTGCTGCTCACCACCTCGGCGGCCACGATGATGTGATGACTCTCGTCCACTGCAGTCTGGGAGGGCTTGTTTGCGGATGATGGGGCAACCTCCCCACCCATCCAGGTGCGACGTGTCGGCTTAAAACGGAATGTCGTCGTCCATGTCATCAAACCCCGAAGCCGCACGCGGTGCCTGGGCGGCCGGAGCGGGCGCAGGCCGTGCGGCAGGGGCTGCCATGGGGCGTGGTGGAGGGGCCGCACGGCGTGGAGCCTGGTCGTAACCGCCCTGTGGGTCGCCACCGCCACCACCGCCGTAACCACCACCGTCGTCATAGCCGCCACCTTGCTGGCCACCGCCTTGGCCGCCCATGCCTTGGCGGCCGCCCAACATCTGCATCTGGTCGGCGCGGATCTCGGTGCTGTACTTCTCCACGCCGCTCTGGTCCGTCCACTTGCGGGTGCGCAGGCTGCCTTCCACATACACCTGCGAGCCTTTGCGCAGGTACTGGCCCACGATTTCAGCCAGGCGGCCGTTGAAGACGACGCGGTGCCACTCGGTGGCTTCCTTCATTTCGCCCGATTGCTTGTCTTTCCACTTGTCGGTGGTGGCAATGGTCACGTTGGCCACCTGGTCGCCACTGGGGAAGGTGCGCATTTCGGGGTCGCGGCCCAGGTTGCCGACGATGATGACTTTGTTGATGGATGCCATGGTGGTTCGTGCCTTTGCAGATAACAGGAAAGCGCCGGATTTGAAGGGAGTTTCCGTGCGCCAAGCGCGCCATTGTGCCGCAACTGCGGCTGAACGAGGCCTCTGTGGGCGGATCCCTCAGTGGCCGCCGCGCCCCACGGGCTGCAGGGGCCAGGTCAGCACCAGCCACAGGGCCGTGAGTGCGGTGGTGGCCGCAAACAGGCCGGGTGCGCCCGCCCATTTGACCAACGCCCCACCCAACGCCCCACCCGCAAACAGGCCCAGCGATTGCAGGGTGTTGTAGCTGCCCAGCGCAGCGCCCCGCAGTGCGGCGGGCGCCATGCGCGAGACCAGGCTGGGCTGGCTGGCCTCCAGCGCGTTGAACCCGCAAAAAAACACAAACATCAGCGGCCCCAGCACCCACAAGCTTGGCGCCACGCCACTGGCCGCCAGGGCGCCCAGACCGATCTGGACGGCCAGGATCAGCGCAATCGCACCCAGCAGTGCTGCCCGCAGGCGCCCTGCGCGCTCCAGCGCAAACAGGCCCCCCATGGCCGCAAACGACAGCACCACGGCGGGCAGGTACACCTGCCAGTGGTGGTCTTTGCTCAGCCCCGCCTGCATCAGCATGGCGGGCACTGCCACCCACATCGACAACTGCACGGTGTGCAGCACAAAAACGCCCAGGTTCAGGCGCAACAGGTTGGGGTGCGCCCACACATCGGCCAGGCGGCCGCGGGGGGCGTTCTTGTGCAGGGCAGGCTCAGGAGGCACCCACCACACGACCACCGCCACACCGGCCAAGGCCAGCGCAAACGTCAGGCCAAACAGGCCCGCCAGCCCGATGTGCGCCGTCAGCACGGGGGCCGCCACCAGCGCCACCGCAAACATCAGCCCGATGCTGCCGCCCACCAGCGCCATCGCCTTGGTTCGCACCACGTCACGCGTCTGGTCCGCCAGCAGCGCCGTGACTGCCGCCGACACAGCCCCCGCACCCTGCAGCGCGCGGCCCACCAGCAACCCGCTCAACGAATCCGCCAGCGCCGCCAACAGGCTGCCCGCCGCAAACACCAGCAGGCCCAGCACGATGACGCGCTTGCGGCCGAAACGGTCAGAGGCCATGCCCAAAGGCAGCTGCAGCAGTGCCTGAGTGAGGCCATAGATACCCATCGCCAGCCCCACCAGCGCGGGGTCGTCGCCGCCGGGGTACTGGCGCGCCTCCAGTGCGAAGACGGGCAGCACCAAAAACAGGCCCAGCATGCGCAGCGCGAAGATCAGCGCCAGGCTGACGCTGGAGCGGCGCTCCAGAGGGGTCATGTCTGTGCTGGGGGTGGGGATCCGCGTTGCGGCAGCGGCTGACAAGGAGGAAGAATCCGGCACGGTGTGCGCTAAGGCCCGAGGAAGCAAAACCGGGATTTTCGCCCATTGGGCGCCAAGGTGCCGATAGGCCTGTCATCTATTGCGCCAGCGGCTGCCCCGCGTCTGGTGTGGGACCCTCCAAATCCTCCAGCGCAAACCCTTGGTCAGCGCCAAGCCTGGGAAGGCTGACGGTGAGTGTCACGGCGGCACTCGCCACGCAGGATTTATAGGTAAAACGGCTGCTAGCGCTTGGCGGCCTCAATTCTGAAGTGCAACACCGAGAATTGAGGCCAAGATGTCAAAGAAGAATTACCAGCAGTTGAGCCAGAGCGAACGCCATGCGATAGCCCTGGGACTGCAGCAAAAGCAAAGTCTCAGCGCCATAGCCCGTGCCTTGGGGCGAAGCAAAAGCACCATCAGCCGAGAGTGCCAACGCAATGCTGGCGGCAAGGGCTACAACTCCAAGTTCGCCCAGCAACGCAGCGACAAGCGCAGGTGCTTTGCCCACCCGCAACCCAAGCTTGGCCGTGATGGACCTTTGTTCAAAATCGTTCACGACTACTTGCGCCAGCGCTGGTCGCCTCAGCAAATCGCTGGACAGTTAAAGAAACTTCACCCTGACAACAAGCGCAAACAAGTGTCACACG
>NZ_JBKBTV010000072.1:0-24354 GCF_046291265.1 Acidovorax sp.
GCGGGCAGCTATTGAAATTATAGCTTTAGCGCTTCTCACGGCTTTCAGCATGTGCTGACAGCACCCACTGCGAGCCAATCGCGGCGCACCAAAAAGCGCTGCAAAAGCGCCGCTTCGGCCGAATCAGACGCATCCGAACGTTGGTACGACCAGGACACCAGCGGCGGCATCGACAACAAAATCGACTCGGTGCGCCCCCCCGACTGCAGGCCAAAGTGCGTGCCCCGGTCCCACACCAGGTTGAACTCGACATACCGGCCCCGGCGGTAGAGCTGGAAGTCGCGCTCGCGCTCGCCGTACGGCATGCCTTGGCGTTTTTCCACGATGGGCAGGTAGGCGTTCAGAAAGGCATCGCCCACCGACTGTGTCATGGCCAGGCTCTGGTCAAAGCCCAGCTCCGAGAAGTCGTCATAGAACACGCCACCCACACCGCGCTGCTCGTTGCGGTGCTTGAGGTAGAAGTATTCGTCGCACCACTGCTTGAAGCACGGGTACTTGTCGTCGCCAAAGGCACTGAGCGCATCGCGGCAGGTTTGGTGAAAGTGCACCGCGTCTTCCTCAAACCCGTAGTACGGTGTGAGGTCCATGCCGCCGCCAAACCAGCAGGTGGGTGCCTGCCCAGGGTGGCCTGCTGCAATCATGCGCACGTTCATATGCACCGTAGGCACATAGGGGTTGCGCGGGTGGAAGACTAGCGACACGCCCATGGCCTCAAACGGCGCACCCGCCAGCTCGGGCCGGTGCTGTGTAGCCGAGGGCGGCAGTTGCGGGCCGCGCACATGGCTGAAGCCACAACCCGCGCGTTCAAACATGCGGCCACCTTCCAGGATCTTGGTGATGCCGTCACCCTGCAGCGGCTCGCCGGGGGGTTTGCTCCAGGCATCGGCCAAAAAACGCGCCCCGCCCTCGCCTTCTACGGTTTCAAGCGCGTCAGTAATGCGCGCCTGCAGGCCCACCAGGTAGCTACGTACACGGCTCACCGTGCCGGCAGAATTCAAGGTCTGTTCGTCTGCCATCAGCTTTTCAGGGCGCGGAAGCCGATGTCGCGGCGGTACTGCGCGCCGTCGAACTGGATGCCACGCGCCACGTCATAGGCACGTTGCTGCGCCTGCTTGACGCTGTCGGCCAGCACGGTCACGCACAACACGCGACCGCCGGTCACGCTGACCACGCCATCCTTGAGCTGCGTACCCGCATGGAACACCACGGCATCATCCGCTTCGGCAGGCAAGCCGGTGATGGTGTCCCCCTTGCGCGGGGCTTCGGGATAGCCGTGGGCGGCCATCACCACACCCAGTGCAGTGCGGCGATCCCACTGCAGCTCGATCTGGTCGAGCTTGCCATCGGCCGCGGCGCCCATTACGTCGCAGAAATCGCTTTTCAGGCGCATCAGAATGGGCTGCGTCTCGGGGTCGCCCATGCGGCAGTTGAATTCGAGCGTCTTGGGATGGCCCTTGGCGTCGATCATCAAACCGGCATACAGGAAACCGGTGTAGGGAATGCCGTCTTTTTCCATGCCCCGGATGGTGGGCATGATGATTTCGCGCATGGCCCGGGCGTGCACATCGGCCGTGACCACGGGCGCGGGCGAATACGCGCCCATGCCGCCGGTGTTGGGGCCTTCGTCGCCATCTTTCAGTCGCTTGTGGTCCTGGCTGGTGGCCAGGGCCACCACGTTCTTGCCGTCGCACAACACGATGAAGGACGCTTCTTCGCCTTCAAGGAATTTCTCGATCACCACCCGCGGCAACGCCTTCCCATCTGCGCCTTCGTTGTGCGTCACGCCGTATTTGTTGTCTACCAGCATGAAGTCCAACGCATCGTGGGCCTCCTGCAGTGTCATGGCCACCACAACGCCCTTGCCAGCCGCCAAGCCGTCCGCCTTGATCACGATGGGCGCGCCCAGGCGGTCCACAAAGGCGTGGGCGAGTGCCGGATCGGTAAAGGTGTCGTAGTCGGCCGTGGGAATGCCATGGCGACGCATGAAGGCCTTGGAGAAGGCCTTGGAGCTTTCGAGCTGGGCAGCGGCCTTGGTGGGGCCAAAGATGCGCATGCTGTTGGCACGGAACTCATCCACCACGCCAGCAGCCAGCGGGGCCTCGGGGCCAACCACCGTCAGCGCAATCTTCTCGGCCTGGGCCCACAGGCGCAGTTCACGCACGTCGGTAATGGCCACGTTCTCGAGCTTGGAGTTCAAGGCCGTGCCACCGTTGCCGGGCGCCACATACACCTTGGTCACCTTGGGGGACTCGCTCAGTTTCCACGCCATCGCGTGTTCACGGCCGCCGCCACCAATCACAAGTACTTTCATAGGAACCTTTGGTGAACCCGGCCCGCAGCGCTGCGCTGCTGGGCGGGGTTCGGAGAAATATCAGTCGGAAAACGTGTCAGAGCAAGAAAAAAGCAGTGATCCAATGGTGCAGAGTCACAGTGCCGCGTTGTGATAAACCTCTTGCGTGTCGTCCAGGTCTTCCAGCACATCCAGCAGCTTCTGCATCTTGGCGGCGTCGTCGCCCGTCAATTCGATGGTGTTCTCAGCACGCATGGTCACGCTGGCCAGTTCGGGGACCAGGCCTGCGGCCTCTAGCGCGTTCTTCACGGCTTCGAAGTCGGCCGGGGCGGTCAATACCTCCACCGCACCATCGTCGTCGGTCACCACATCTTCGGCGCCCGCTTCCAGGGCCACTTCCATCACCTTGTCTTCATTGGTGCCGGGGGCAAAAATCAGCTGGCCACAGTGCTTGAACTGGAACACCACCGAGCCTTCGGTGCCCATGTTGCCACCGTGTTTGCTGAACGCGTGTCGCACTTCGGCCACGGTGCGCACCCGGTTGTCGGTCATCGTGTCGATCATGATGGCGGCGCCACCAATGCCGTAGCCTTCGTAGCGGATTTCTTCATACGTCAGGCCTTCGGCGTTGCCCGTGGCCTTGTCGATGTTGTATTTGATGCGGTCGGCGGGCATATTGGCCGCCTTGGCTTTGTCCACGGCCAGGCGCAAACGGGGGTTGGCAGACAGATCGCCGCCACCCGAACGGGCAGCTACAGTGATTTCACGAATGATGCGGGTCCAGATCTTGCCGCGTTTTTCATCCTGGCGCCCTTTGCGATGCTGGATATTCGCCCACTTACTGTGTCCTGCCACGAGAAGTCCTTTTGTATTGATTTAATCTACTGAGCGCGATTTTACTTTTTGCCTGACCGGCACCCCCGAGGAAACCCCAAATGGCCGAACCCCTGCTGATTGCCAAGCACGACACCATCGAATGCCACCTGCTGCCGGGCCTGGCCAACCGCCACGGGCTCATCACCGGCGCCACTGGCACCGGCAAGACGGTGACCTTGCAAACCCTGGCCGAAAATTTCTCGCGCATCGGCGTGCCGGTGTTCATGGCCGACGTGAAGGGCGATCTGACCGGTGCCAGCCAGCCCGGCAAGATCGGCGACAAGCTGGCCGCGGTGCTCAAGGAGCGGGGCCTGGAACCCCCTGCGTCCCTGGCCTGCCCCGTTACGCTGTGGGATGTGTTTGGCGAACAAGGCCACCCCGTGCGTGCCACGGTGTCGGACATGGGCCCGCTGCTGCTGGGCCGCATGCTTAACTTGAACGAAACCCAGCTGGGCGTGCTCAACCTGGTGTTCAAGATTGCCGACGACAACGGCATGCTGCTGCTGGACCTGAAAGACCTGCGCGCCATGTTGCAGTACGTGGGTGACAACGCCAAAGAATTCACCACCGAATACGGCAACGTGAGCGCTGCCAGCGTGGGCGCCATCCAGCGCGGGTTGCTGCAGATCGAAAGCCAGGGCGGCGAGCAGTTCTTTGGCGAGCCCATGCTCGACATCAACGACTTCATGCAGACGGTGGACGGCCACGGTGTGGTCAACATCCTGGCGGCCGACAAGCTCATGAACTCGCCGCGCCTGTACGCCACTTTTTTGCTGTGGATGTTGTCCGAGCTGTTCGAGCAACTGCCCGAAATCGGCGACCCCGATCAGCCCAAGCTCGTGTTCTTCTTCGACGAGGCCCACCTCTTGTTCAACGAAGCACCCAAGGTGCTGGTCGAGCGCATCGAGCTGGTGGTGCGCCTGGTGCGCTCCAAGGGCGTGGGGGTGTATTTCGTCACCCAGAACCCGCTCGACATCCCCGACAGCGTGCTGGCCCAGCTGGGCAACCGCGTGCAGCACGCTCTGCGCGCCTTCACCCCCCGCGACCAGAAGGCCGTCAAAGCCACCGCCACCACCATGCGGCAAAAACCGGGCCTCGACATTGAAACCGCCATCACCGAACTGGCCGTGGGCGAGGCGCTGGTGAGTTTTCTGGACGCCAAGGGCCGCCCCAGCATCACCGAACGGGTGTTTGTGCTGCCCCCGGGCAGCCAGCTTGGCCCGATCACGCCACAGCAGCGCAAGGTGCTGATGGCGGGCTCGCTGGTGGCGGGCGTGTACGAGAAGGTGGTAGACCGCGAATCGGCCTACGAAAAACTCAAGGGCCGCGCCGCCGAAGCCAGCGCACAGGCACCCGCCAATGGCAAGGGCACCCCCGCAAACTCTGAAGACAGCGGTGGCGGCCTGATGGGCGGCCTTAACGATGTGCTGTTTGGCAGCACCGGCCCGCGCGGCGGCAAACGCGACGGCCTGGCCCAGACCATGGCCAAGTCGGCCGTGCGCACCATGGGCACCTCGCTGGGCAAAGAGATCTTGCGCGGGGTGCTGGGCAGCATCTTCGGCGGCAGCAAACGGCGTTGAGCCTTTTGGGTGGGGCGCCGCACGCTCCACCCCACCGGCGTAGCCCAAGCTACTCCTCGCGCCCGGGTCGAGGACACCCGCCCCTCGGCCGCTTTAAAACACTCCGGTAGCCCGCCCGGTTCGGGCTGCAGGACGCACGCGTGACAATTTGACGACACACCGAAATGCGTCATCAATCAGTCATGTGACAGTCGTGAAATCGCGAGACATAACAACAAAAAGGAGGGACGATGAAACGATTCGAAAACCTGCTGCTGCGTCTGGGCGACAAGGTCATGCTGTTGGCCATCACGGTCTGGGTGCTGGCCTTCGCCGGGGTTTTTGCGGGCGCCTGGCGCTTGCGAGGGGTGTGGATTTTTTACGTCTTTGTCACCGTGGTCCTCATCGCCCTGGTGAAGCACTGGACCCAGTCCGTGCGCCAGAACCACATCCGCGAAGCCCCCCTGCCCCACTTCTTGCAGCGCAAGCTGCGCGAAACCTACCCGCACCTGAGCCCCCGCGACTGCGAACTGGTCGAACGCGGCCTGCGGCAGTTCTTCATCGCCTGCCTGCGCAGCAACACGCAGTTTGTGGCCATGCCCTCCAAAGCGGTCGACGCGCTATGGCATGAGTTCATTCTTCATACCCAGGCCTACAAACTCTGGTGCCGTGACGCGCTGGGGTTCTTCTTGCACCACACCCCCGCCGAGGCGCTGGGCAAAAAAGCCCGCCACAACGACGGCCTGCGCCGCGCCTGGTACTGGGCCTGCAAGGAGGAATCCATCGACCCCAAAGCCCCCAGCCGCCTGCCCCTGCTGTTTGCACTGGATGCCAAGTTCGCGATCGCAGGCGGCTTTACCTACGTGCCCGACTGCTCCCTCCTGGACCGCCAACGCGACGGGGGCGGCTGTGGCGGTGGCGGCACCCACTGCGGCACCAGCTTTTCGGACGGCAGCCACAGCGGCAGTTCGGGCGACTTTGGTGGGGCCGACAGTTCAGACGGCGGTGGGGATGGGGGCGGCTGCGGGGGTGGGGGCGACTGAACCGCCCATCCGGACCCGCACCCGCAACGGTCCGCCTACCGCGCATCGTCCACACCCTCCCCCGCCCCCTGCCTGAAACTCCTGTTTTTATAGCTATCAGCGCTTACTGAATAAGCGCTAGAGGCCAAAAACACCCAAAGTCACCCAGGCGACGACACTGCGCACGCCAGCAGGTCTACAGTGGCACCCATGAACACCCCCGCTCTCACCTGCTTCACCCTCAGCATCACCCACCACGTGGCCCACCTGGTTCTGAACAAGCCTGAGGCCCTGAACACCATGCACCCCACCTTCTGGCGCGAGCTGGACGCGGTGCTGGCCCAGCTGCACCAAGCGGGCGACGCGCGGGCACTGGTCATCAGCAGCACCGGCAAGCACTTCAGCGCGGGCATGGCACTGGAGACCTTTGGCGGCGCCATCACCATGGACGACCAAAGCCCCGAAGGCCGAGCCGCCATTTTTGACTCGCTCACCGACATGCAGGCCACCTTCACCCGCATCGAAAACCTGCGCATCCCCGTCATCGCGGCCATCCACGGCGGCTGCATTGGCGGCGCGGTGGACATGGTGACCGCAGCGTGCGTGCGCTATGCCACGGCCGACGCGTTCTTCTGCATTCAGGAGATCAACATCGGCATGGTGGCCGACGTGGGCACGCTGCAGCGGCTGCCCAAGCTGATCCCGCTGGGCGTGGTCAAAGAACTCGCCTACACCGGCCGCCGCCTGCCCGCGCAAAAGGCGCTGGGCTACGGCCTGGTCAACGAGGTGTTCGACACGCAGGAGGCCATGCTGGTCGCCGCCCTTCAGTGCGCGCAAGAGATTGCGTCCAAACCCCCCGTCGCCATCTGGGGCACCAAGCAGGCAGTGAACTACGCCCGCGACCACAGCGTGGAAGACAGCCTGCGCCAGATGGGCTGGCTGCAGGGCGCGATCTGGAGCAACCAGCACGTGCGCGAATCGGTCACGGCGATGAAGCAAAAACGCGCGGGCGACTTCCCGGCGCTGACGCCGCTGCAACGCTTCAGCGAGCTGGGTTGATCCCCCGATTGGCGCGCCGACAGGTCGGCGCTTGATCTGCTGCAGTGCGGACGGCCCGTGAAGGCAACCCCGCGGCCAATACATCAAAATTCATAGCTACCACCGCTTACTGCATAAGCGCTAGAGTCCAATTTGGCTTGAAACTTTGCGCCATGCAGCTATCATGAGGCAACCGGGGCCAGCGTGCGCCCCGGCACCCAGGGACGCCACCATGACCTTGCCCAGCCTCACCCCGCCCACCTACCAAGACGTGGCCGACGCCGCCCAGCGTTTGTCCGGCGTGGCACACCACACGCCCGTGATGCGCTGCACCACCATGGATGAGCGGCTGGGCGCCAAGCTGTTCTTCAAGTGCGAGAACCTGCAGCGCACCGGCGCCTTCAAGTTTCGCGGCGCATACAACGCGCTGGCCCAGTTCAGCGATGCGCAGCGTGAAGGGGGTGTGCTGACCTTCTCGGCCGGCAACCACGCGCAGGCCATTGCGCTGTCGGCGCGGCTGCTCGATATGCCCGCCCTGGTGGTAATGCCAGAAGACGCCGCCCATTCCAAGATGGCCGCCACACGCGAATACGGCGCCCAGGTCGTCACCTACAACCGCCACACCGAAGACCGCGAGGCCATCAGCCAACAACTGGCGCGCGAGCGCGGCATGACGCTGGTGCCCCCGTTCGACCACGCTCACGTCATTGCAGGCCAGGGCACCGCCGCGCTCGAACTGCTGCAAGAAGTGCCCGACCTGGACTACCTCTTTGTCTGCCTGGGCGGCGGCGGACTGTTGTCGGGCAGCCTGCTGGCGGCGCAGGCGCTGGCGCCACACTGCAAGGTGATGGGCGTGGAGCCCGAAACCGCCAACGACGCCCAACAGTCGTTGCGCGCCGGGCGCATTGTGCGCATTGACCACCCCCAAACCATCGCCGATGGTGCGCAGGCCCAGGCGCTGGGTGCGCTGACCTTCCCCATCATTCGCGACCACGCCGAAGACATCATTACCGTCAGCGATCAGCAGTTGATCGAGGCCCTGCGCTTTTTCGCCCAGCGCATGAAGATCGTCGTCGAGCCCACGGGCGCCCTCGCCTTTGCGGGCGCCCAGGCGTTCTCGGGCGAAGACAATGGTGCCAAGCTGCTGCAGGGCGAGCGCGTGGGCATCATCGTCAGCGGCGGCAATGTGGACCTGGCCCGGTACGCGCGGTTTCTAGCTGACTAGCTCCCCCCGAAGCGACTGCGTCGCCTCCCCCCAGGGGGCGGCCCCAGCGGCCCGGCAAAGCCGGTTCCGCGGGGCCACTGGCATTGGGCCGCGCCGGTTTTCACGGGCGGTGGCACAAGTACCGTCAAAATACCGCCACCGCTTATTTATCCATCCCCGCAGACCAAAGGCCGCGCCATGAGCACCGCTACCAACAACAACGTCACCGTCATCACCCACCCCCTCGTCCAGCACAAGCTCACCTTGATGCGCAAGAAGGACGCCAGCACCAACAGCTTTCGCCGCCTGCTGGGCGAGCTGAGCACGCTGATGGCGTACGAAGTCACACGCGACATGCCGCTGCAGGACGTGCAGATCGAAACCCCGCTGGAGACCATGACCGGCCAGATGATCGACGGCAAGAAGCTGGTGCTCGTCTCCATCCTGCGCGCGGGCAACGGGTTTCTGGACGGCATGCTCAACGTGGTGCCTGGTGCCCGCGTGGGCCACATCGGCCTGTACCGCGACCCCGCCACGCTGCAGCCCGTCGAGTATTACTTCAAGATGCCCGCCGAAATGGACGAGCGCGACATCATCGTGGTCGACCCCATGCTGGCCACCGGCAACTCGGCCGCAGCGTGTGTAGATCGACTCAAAAAGCTCAACCCGCGCTCCATCAAGTTCGTCTGCCTGCTGGCCGCCCCCGAAGGCATCGCCACCATGCAAAAGGCCCACCCCGACGTGCCGATCTTCACCGCCGCCATCGACCGCGAGCTGAGCGACCACGGCTACATCTTGCCGGGCCTGGGCGATGCGGGCGACCGGATTTTTGGCACCAAATAAGCGCACGCGCCGCTACCACGCACCAGCCACCGCAGGGCCTTGCCGCCTGGCGGTGGCTTTTTTCATCGCTTGGCCGCTCTGCGTTGCACAACAGTCAATTTGGAACCCTACCCTGGTGGGGTGCCCAAGCCCGGTGTCAGGATGCGCAACACGCATGCACCATTTTTTTACCAACTGGTGGCTTTCCTCTGGCAGACTTGCCGCTGGTTTGCAGTTACACAGCCGCCGACTGGCGCGCTCCTTGCTTGGTAGCAGCACACCCAACCTCCTTGTTTGCTTGTCTGAAGGACCCCACCATGACCACTCGCCGCATCTTCACCGGACGCCTGCTCTGCACCTCCATGGCCCTCTCGGCCGCCATGGCGATGGCGCCCTCTTTGGCCACAGCGCAGTCCAAGATCAAGGTCGCGGCGATCTACACGGTGCCTTTTGAGCAGCAATGGGTCAGCCGCATCCACAAAGCCCTGAAGGCCGCCGAAGCACGTGGCGAGATCGAATACAAGGCCAGCGAAAACGTCAGCAACGCCGACTACGAGCGCGTGATGCGCGAATACGCCACGGGCGGCAACCAGCTCATCCTGGGCGAGGCGTTTGCGGTCGAAGCCGCTGCCCGCAAGGTGGCCAAGGACTTCCCCAAGACATCCTTTCTGCTCGGCTCGTCCGGCAAGCCGCAGGCGCCCAACTTCAGCGTGTTCGACAACTACATCCAGGAACCCGCGTACCTCAGCGGCATGATCGCGGGCGGCATGACCAAGTCCAACAAGATCGGCATGGTTGGCGGTTTCCCTATTCCTGAGGTCAACCGCCTGATGCACGCCTTCATGGCTGGCGCCAAAGAGACCAATCCCAAGGTCGAGTTCACCATCACCTTCATCAACAGCTGGTTCGACCCACCCAAAGCCAAAGAAGCGACCTTTGCCATGATCGACAAGGGCGCGGACGTGCTCTACGCAGAGCGTTTTGGCGTGTCTGATGCCGCCAAGGAAAAAGGCAAACTCGCCATCGGCAACGTGATCGACACCCAGCCGCAGTACCCCGACACCGTGGTCGCATCCGCCATCTGGCACATGGAGCCCAGCATTGACCGCGCGCTGAAGCTGGTCAAGGAAGGCAAGTTCACGCCCGAGGACTACGGCCCGTATTCGATGATGAAACACAAGGGGTCTGAACTCGCACCGCTGGGCACGTTCGAGAAGAAGATCCCTGCCGATATCGTGGCCAAGGTCAAGGCCAAGCAGGCCGACATCCTGGCGGGCAAGTTCACCGTGAAGGTGGACGATAGCCAGCCCAAGTCCACGGCCAAGTAAACGCCGGATGCAGCGGGCGCCTTGCCCGCTTTCTTTCTGTGCGCAGGCCACCCCAGCAAAGCGGTGGCCTGTTTGCTTTTACGCTCACCTCAATTTCTTTTCTGACGAAGCACACCCACCATGCATGCACTCCACACCTCCAAGCCCTCGCTGATCTCCCGGTGCTCCCGCTTGGTGAGCGCACTGGCCTTTGCCGCCGTGGTGGCAGGCTGCGCGGCCACGGCCCCCGGCAAGACAGCGGTGCGGCTGGATGACACCCCACGCATCGCCGTCATCTCCGCCTTCGCCCCTGAACTGACGGTGCTACTGCCTAAAGTGCAGCAACCCGCCAAGCACAGCGTCAACGGTGTGGAGTTCACCACCGGCACGCTCGAAGGCAAGCCCGTGGTGGTGTTCCTCTCGGGCATCAGCATGACCAACGCGGCCATGAACACGCAGCTGGTGCTGGACCGCTTCAACGTGAGCCACGTGGTCTTCAGCGGCATCGCGGGCGGCGTCAACCCCAGCCTGCACATTGGCGACGTCACGGTGCCCGCGCAGTGGGGCCAGTACATGGAATGGCTGATGGCGCGTGAAGACAAACCCGGCCAGTACAGCGCCCCCGCCTGGATGAAAAGCGAGCTGACGATGCCCGCCTTCGGCATGATGCACCCCCGCCCGGTCGAGGTGCGGTCTGCCTCCAGCCCCAAGCTCAGCAAGAAGTTCTGGTTTGAGGCCGACCCGAAGATGCTGGCCACCGCGCGCAGCCTGCAGAACGTAGGCCTGGAGCATTGCCTGGCCGCCACCTGCCTAAAACAGCGCCCACAACTGGTGGTGGGCGGCAGCGGTGTCTCAGGCCAGGCGTTCGTAGACAACAAAGCCTTCCGCGAATACGCCTTCAAGACCTTCGAGGCCAACGTTCTGGATATGGAAACCGCCGCCACGGCCATGGTGGCGCACAGCAACGGCGTGCCGTACATCGCCTTTCGCTCGCTGAGTGACTTGGCGGGAGGTGGCGAGGGTGAAAACGAGATGGGCATCTTCATGGGCCTGGCAGCGGCCAATTCGGCCAAGGTGCTGCAGGCGTTTCTACGCAATCACCATTAAGAAATAGCAGGAATTTTTTGATAATTGAAAATCACTTCAGAGGATTAAATGGCTCAACTTCATTTATTTTTTTGTCCGTACGGCATAGCTTTGTAGGCTTGGAGACGGTTTTTTCAATTACCAACACTCTTCGGGTCTCCGAGTCGAATTTTCCAAAAATACATAAACATCCGTAACCATAGCTGCCTGTACCCGTTTGAACCCATTGTCCAGCAGAAAATTTAGGCCAAGCGCCTTCTGCTTTATATTCACCTTGCTGTGCAACGAGCCATACCCCAGCGGTGTCAGTAAGCTCTGCATTACCAGGCGATGGATTATCGAACCAACCGCAGCGAAGTTCTGAATTTTTTAACGAACTGTCAGCGTGAGTAAAGCTCAAAAGAATAAAAAAATTAGAAACACCAAAAATTAGAGAAAAAAACAATCTTCTTGATGATATTTTTGAAAAATTAATATCACGCATAAGAAATTCAGCCTTTCTTTGAAATCTTCGATGCTAACAGTACCTTTTCAAACTGCTGTGCAATTTCGGCAATGTCATTTGCATGATCCTCTCCATTGACCATAGCTCGAGCACCACTATAATTTGAAGCCTGAGAATTAAAATATTGAGAAAATCTTTTTCCATTGGCAAATCCGGCACCTGTACGCATACCAATTGACATCAAATTGTAGGCGACCTCAGGATTTTTTGCCAATTCTGGATTAACAAGCAAATCAAGTCCACGTCCCAAGTTCACGCCAGCTTTTGCATAATTTGACCACCAAGTTAATTGAGCATATCCTCTTCCAAAATATACTTGCTCGACACCATCATCATCACTATAAGTTTTGTGAACCGCTCCCCCAGGAGGTGTCCCCATAACAGCTTTTTTTGTTATTAATTTTATTCGACCAACAGGGGATACATTAAATTGATCCCCGTCATATTCCGTGATTTTGACAGCCCCGTCTGGCAAAACCTTAACTTTCACAGGATCATAATATCTTCGTCCCCGGCCGCGGCCCACTTCATCGACCGGCGCCATGGTCATCAACCATTTTCTTTCTTTTACAATGACGGGGGACCCATCCTTACCAACCAACTGCTTTCCGTTTTTTCCAATGACTGGTCGACTAACTGATGTTGGGTAGGTGGTTTCCCAGAATACGGTAGCGAGCATATATGCCACTTGGCGAACATCGTTGATACCAGGATCTCGTTCAATCATACCGAGGAGTTGCAACATACTAGGGATTGCAGCCACATTATATCTACCATTTTTCGAAAAATGGATCGCAAATTCTTTCTGGAAAACACCTCTATCGTATAAGCCAGCATGAGTAAAATCTATTTTTTCCGCCATGATTTGAAATAATATTTATTTGTTAAAAAACTTCGAGGATGGTAGCGATTTACTCAACAAAAATTTTCATGGCCTCTGTTTCAATTCGAAAACATTGTGACAATAAGTCTTCCGACGAATTCTCATAAGGCAAAGCGACACCGTACCAGCTGCTCGCTACAAGTCAGTGGGTCTACTCAATGACAAACAATGTGCTCTCGCTGAATCGCATCACCAAACGCTTCGGCAAACTCGTCGCCAATGACAGCATCAGCCTGACCCTGGCACGTGGCGAGGTGCTGGCCCTGCTGGGCGAGAACGGTGCGGGCAAGTCCACGCTGATGTCCATCCTGTTCGGGCACTACGTGGCGGACGCGGGCAGCATCGAGGTCTTCGGTCAACCCCTGCCGCCCGGCCAGCCACGCGCCGCGCTGGCGGCGGGCATTGGCATGGTGCACCAGCACTTCACGCTGGCCGACAACCTCACGGTGCTCGACAACGTGCTGCTGGGCACCGAGCCGCTGTGGCAGCCTTTTTCGCGCCGCAGCGCCGCACGCGCCAAGCTGCTGGCAGTGTCGCAGCAGTTTGGTTTACCTGTAGATGCCGATGCGCGCGTGGGCAGCCTCTCTGTGGGCGAGCGGCAGCGGGTCGAAATTTTGAAGGCGCTCTACCGGGGTGCGCGCATCCTGATCCTGGACGAGCCCACCGCCGTGCTCACCCCGCAGGAGAGCGAGGCCCTGTTCGACACCCTGGCGCAGATGGTGGCGCAGGGCCTGTCCATCATTTTCATCAGCCACAAGCTCGCCGAGGTGCTGCGCGTGTCGCACCGTGTGGCCGTGCTACGCCAGGGCAAGCTGGTGGCCGAGGCGCCTGCGGAGGGTACGACCCAAGGGCAACTCGCGCAGTGGATGGTGGGCCATGCGATTGAGGCCGCCGAGCGCCGCCCTGCACGAAGCGTGGGCGAGCCGGTCTGCACGCTGCATAACGTCAACACAGTCCCCACCGGCCGCGACCGACTTCACAACGTGTCACTCACGCTTCGTGCGGGTGAGATCGTCGCCATTGCTGGCGTCAGCGGCAACGGCCAAGTGGCGCTGGCCGATGTGCTGTGTGGTGTGCGCGCCGCCACATCAGGCCAGGTCACGCTGCGCGGCGCGCCCCTGCAAGCCCGGCCCGCGTGGCTGGTCAGCCAGGGCGTGGCCCGCATCCCCGAAGACCGGCACGCCGTAGGCGTAGTGGGCGACTTGCCCGTGTGGGAAAACGCCGTGTCCGAACGCCTACGCAGCCACTGGTTTGCGCACCCGTGGTTCAAGGCCTTCTGGGTCAAGCGCCGCGCGGCGCGCCAGCACGCGCAGCGGGTGGCCGAGACCTTTGATGTGCGTGGCGGCGGGCCGGATACGCCAGCGCGGTCGCTGTCGGGCGGCAACATGCAGAAGCTCATCCTGGGGCGGGCGCTGATGCCGCCGCAGGACGCGGCAGGTAACACCGCACCTGCCCCGCAGCTCATCGTGGCCCACCAGCCCACCTGGGGGCTGGACATTGGTGCCGTGATGTTTGTGCAGGAGCAGCTCATTGCAGCGCGCGATGCGGGCGCGGCGGTACTGCTGATTTCGGACGACCTGGATGAAGTGCTGGCGCTGGGTGATCGCGTGGCGGTGATGCATGACGGGCAGCTGAGCGAGGCACGGTCTGTTGATACTTGGACGCGCGAGGCGATTGGACTCGCCATGGCAGGGGCATGAATGTTTAAAAAACAACTCCAGATCAACAAATATCTGAATCCAAAAAATTTCAAAGATTTATTTATCGGTTATGTAATTTTTTGCACGCTGCTGTCCATTTCCATTCCCGAAGGTATTATTTTTTTCCATGAATTCATACAGCCATTCACAGAGGTCATGTGCAAAATCCTCCCTGGAATTGAATCACTAGCAAGGCTGTCAAAAACACCTTTAGCTATTAGGGGCTACTACAGCTTTCAATGGGCACTACTTCCATATCTTTTGTACAAAAATTTTGAGGTAATAAAACCAAAAAATTCCCCAACAAGCAGCATAAGATTTTCAAAAACTAAAATTTTTCAGTTGGTTTTTTACATGGTTTTTCTGCTTTGCATATCCGTTCTGATGGTTTATATGCTGGCCTTCCATGTACACACCTCGCAGGATATTACCAATACCATGCCGCGAGGACGAGGAGAGGGGTTAGCGATGGCATTGACTAACAAATACACGGCGGGACTTATTTCGAGCATCCTGCATCTTACTGTTGCAACTTTATTTTCCGCACCGATTCTCATAGCCCGAGGAATATTAAATCGGCCAGCGACCTAATACCCTATTGACAATTATCTCGTCGGTTCACGTCAAAAGAAGTAAACCATCTGTTCTCCAATAGCCTATCTAGATGAGACTCGAAAAACGCAACCACACTTCCCCCGCCGCCTACCTGCTGGCCCCGGTGGGCGCCGTGGTGTTCACCATGCTCATCAGCGGCCTGCTGGTGCTGTGGGCCGGGGCACCCGTGGGCCGCACCTACGCGCTGCTGCTGCAAGGCGCATTCGGCTCGGTGTTTGCGCTGACCGAGACGTTGACCCGCGCCACGCCGCTGATCCTGACCGGGCTGGCGGCGGCTGTGGCGTTCCGCGCGCGGTTGTTCAACATTGGCGCCGAAGGCCAGCTCTATGCCGGGGCGCTGGCCGCCGTGGCCGTGGGCGGCATGCATGGCGGCACGGGACTGGAGTGGTCGCCCTACCTGCTCTTCCCGCTCATGATGATGGCGGCCGCGCTGGCGGGGGCCGCGCTGCTGCTGGGCCCGGCGCTGATGAAGGCACGGCTGGGCGTGGACGAGGTCGTCACCACGCTACTGCTCAATTTCATCATGCTGCTGCTCGTCTCGGCCCTGCTCGATGGGCCGATGAAAGACCCGCTCTCCATGGGCTGGCCGCAGAGTGTGGCTCTGCAGGGCGGCATGGAACTGAGCAAGCTGGTGCCGCAGACGCGGCTACACACGGGGTTGCTTTGGGCCGTGTCTCTGGCTGTCATCCTGTGGGCACTTCTGGCGCGCACGGTACCGGGGTTTGACATCCGCGCCGCTGGGGCCAATGCGCGCGCTGCGGCGTTTGCCGGTGTGCCCATCACGCGCACTGTGGTGTTGGTCGCTCTGCTCTCAGGCGGGCTGGCGGGGCTGGCGGGGGCTATTGAGGTGGCGGGCCGCACCAGTTATGTGACGCTGGACATGTCGCCCGGCTACGGCTACAGCGGCATCGTGATTGCCATGTTGGCGGGGCTGCACCCGCTGGGCGTGATCGCAGCGGGCACCTTTGTGGCGGGCGTGCTGGTGGGGGCGGACAGCATGAGCCGCGCGGTGGGCGTGCCGACCTACATTGCCGATGTGATCGTGGCGACCTCGCTGATTGCGGTGCTGGTGGCGGGGTTGCTCACCCAGTACCGCGTGCGGTGGAGGTAGCCATGACCGCCACCGCAAGCCCAGCGGGTCACGTGTACGTTTTGACGTCCCCGCAGAGTCGTTTCATCAAGATTGGCGGCACCATCCATGCCCCCTTGAAGCGCATCCGCGAAATCAATGCCTGCGAGCCATACAAAAGCCTGGGGCCATGGACCTTGCACGATTTCCGACAAGTCACCGACTGGCGCAGCGTGGAGTACCGCGTGCACTACGCATTGCGCAGCAAACTCGTGCTATCCATCCCGGGACAAAAGGAACTTTTCGAAGCGACCGCCAGCGACGTGTCTGCCTATTTAGCAGGACTGGACACTTCGCTGATCATCAAAAAGCCTCAGATTGATCGCCTGTTCCAAGAAACACAGCTGGCGATCTTCGTAGAGAAATTGTTTCGCACGGCGGCATTGCTCAATTGGCTTGATCTGCAAGGCGGCTGGACCTTTAGCCTTTTTCCTGCGACCAGCGGCGGACGCTACTACACGCTGAACATTGGACGACACGAAGTGGCCTTCTCCGCTTTCGCGAACAAAGACCGCCCTTTGACGCACATGATCTACATGGACCAACTGGTTCAAGATTTCGACGAACCCTGCGCCTGGCTGATGGCGCACGATGGCAGCTTCCACAACGACAGCTACGCATCCGGCAAAGAGCATTCCACTGCCGCCATATTTGGCGGTAGCTTCGACGAAGCCACCGAGTTTCTCGACCTTCCGGGCGTACGCCGTGCGATCCTGGCGTACTGGGGTGAATCGCTGGTGGAGATTCAGGAGCGAGGGAGCCTGAGCGTTTTTGCACGCTACCACCACTGGAACGCGGTGGCTGAGCTCCATCGCAGAATCCGCAGCACGGACAAGTGCTAGCCAAGAGTGAGGCATTCCATGAGTATCAAGCCAAATTGGCCTCTAGCGCTTATCCATCAAGCGCTAGCAGCTATCAAAATCGAAGCACTCAGCACCGAGGCGGGCAAATGACCGATCTGCTCGACATCCTCGCCAACCCCGCCTTCTGGATCGCCACCCTGCGCGTGGCCACGCCGCTCATCCTGGGCACGCTGGGGGTGCTGCTGTGCGAACGCGCGGGTGTACTCAACCTGGGCATTGAAGGGATCATGGTCGCAGGCGCTTTCACCGGCTGGCTGGCGGTGTATGCGGGCTACGGGCTGTGGACGGGCGTGCTGGTGGCGGCGCTGACCGGGGCGGTGTTCGGGCTGCTGCACGCGTGGCTCACCGTGGGGCTGGCGCTGTCGCAGCATGTGTCGGGCCTGGGCATCACGCTGCTGGCCACTGCGCTCAGCTACTACGGTTATCGAGTCAGCTTCCCCAAGGTGAACACGCCTCCCACCATCGAGCCGTTTGCGGCGATGGAGTGGCTGCCGATTTCTATCCTCTCTGCGCAGACCCCGCTCACACTGCTGGCCCTGCTGCTGGTGCCGCTGCTGGCCTGGGTGCTGCTGCGCACGCCGCTCGGCTTGGCCGTGCGCATGGTGGGCGAGAACCCGCAGGCGGCCGAGGGCCAGGGCATCTCGGTGGCGGCCACGCGCACAGGCGCCATCTTGGCGGGCTCGGCGCTGATGGGCGTCGCAGGGTCGTTCCTCACGCTGTCGGCGTTCAACGCGTTTTTCTTCAACATGGTGAACGGGCGCGGTTGGATCTGCGTGGCGCTGGTGGTGTTTGCCTCGTGGCGGCCGGGCAAGGCGTTGCTGGGCGCCCTGCTGTTTGCCTTCTTCGATGCGCTGCAGTTGCGGCTGCAGCAGGCGGGCGATGCGTGGCTGCCGTACCAGGTGTATTTGATGCTGCCGTACCTGCTTTCCATCCTGGCGCTGGTGCTGGTGGCGCGCAAGGCCGCGTATCCGCAGGCGCTGATGAAGCCGTATCGCAAGGGAGAGCGATGAAGCTTGTTACGCATACGCTGGCCCGTTGGCTGGCCCCGGCTCTGCTGGCCTGCGCGGGCCAGGCGCACGCGCTGGGGATGGACATGCCATATGAATCCTTTGCCACTGCGCCGGATGTGGACTGGATCAAGGTCTGCGGTGAATGGCCAGCCCCAAGCCCCACTGGCGAAGCGCGTGGCGTGTACCGGATCGTGCACGCCACGCGGTATGGGCAGTCGTTTGTTTACCTGCAGTGGATCGTGCGCGACGGCAATGACAGCGCCAGCGAAGTACACACCCGAGGCTTTGCAGCCATCAACAACGACCATGCCGAATTAACACTCAGCCAGATGAACTGCCAGCCCACGCGCCGAGGCATTCGTTTTACCGCGCGGGCGGAGTCGGGCCATGGCGACGGTGCGTTTCGGATCACCATCGATGCAGGGCACAAGCCGGGCGATGTGCGTTTTCGCACCACGCAAAAGCGCTAGCACGCCGCCCGCCATGTCGTTGGAAAAAAACTGTCTCTCTTCCTGCTGCGGCAACGGCGCCTCAAGCGGCTGGTGGCCCCATGGGCGTACACAGCTCCACCAGCGCCCCGTTGATATCGGCCACATAAGCCACGGTCTGGCCCCAGGGCATCTGCTCGGGCGCCTGCACAAGCCGCGCGCCGGCATCCACCGCGCGCTGCACGGCGGCGGCCACGTCGGCCGTGGTGAACGCGATCTCGAAACTGGGCGCATCGGCCGACGCGCGCTGCGGGTTCTTGCCCAGCTCGGCCATCAGCCGCAGCGACGAGAAGGCCAGCGCGGTGGCGCCGGTGTCCAGCTCGCCGAAGTCCCCCGCCTCGTGCACAAAGCGGCGCGTAAAGCCAAAAGCAGCTTCGTAAAAAGCGATGGTTTTGGGAACGTCTTCGACGTAGAGAATCGTGTAGCCAAATTGCATGAGAGCTGCCTTTGTAAGAATGGATGCGCTGAACGTTGATGCGCTAAGCGAGACCCGGAGCTTAGGCACAGAGTCCGCTCAAGTCTTGAAAAAAACCGACACCCCACATTAACCGCCCACGCCATGCTCGACCTGCTCATCACCCACGCCACCCTGCCCGACGGCCGCCAGAACATGTCGATTGCCGTGCAAGGCGGACGCATCGCCGAAGTGACCGAGGGCCTGCAAGCCCCCGCGCACGAAACGGTGGATGCGGGGGGCCTGCTGGTGAGCCCGCCGTTTGTGGACGCGCATTTCCACATGGACTCGGCCCTGAGCTACGGCCAGCCGCGGGTGAACGAAAGCGGCACGCTGCTGGAAGGGATTGCGCTGTGGGGAGAACTCAAACCCACGCTGACGCACGACGCCATCGTCGAACGCGCCCTGCGGTACTGCGACATGGCCGTGGCGCGCGGGCTGCTGGCCGTTCGCAGCCATGTGGACACGAGCCATCCCAGCCTGCTACCGGTGCAGGCCTTGCTGGATGTGAAGCAGCGCGTGGCGCCCTACCTGGACCTGCAGCTGGTCGCCTTCCCGCAAGACGGCGTGTTGCGAGCGCCCGGCGGGCTCGACAACCTGAAACGCGCGCTGGACCTGGGGGTGGACGTGGTGGGCGGCATTCCGCACTTCGAGCGCACCATGGCCCAAGGGGCCGAGAGCGTGAAGATCCTGTGCGAACTGGCCGCCGATCGCGGCAAACGCGTGGACATGCACTGTGACGAATCCGACGACCCGCTGTCACGCCATGTAGAAGCCCTGGCGTTTGAAACCCAGCGCCTGGGCCTGCACGGCCGCGTCACAGGCTCGCACCTCACCTCCATGCACAGCATGGACAACTACTACGTGAGCAAACTCATCCCCTTGATGGCTGAAGCCGACTTGGGCGTGGTGGCCAACCCGCTCATCAACATCACACTGCAGGGCCGCCACGACACTTACCCCAAGCGTCGCGGCATGACCCGCGTGCCCGAGCTGATGGCCGCAGGCCTGACCGTGGCGTTTGGCCACGACTGTGTGATGGACCCCTGGTACAGCGGCGGCAGCGCCGACATGCTGGAGGCCGCGCACATGGGCCTGCACGTGGGCCAGATGACCAGCCAAGCCGCCATGCGCCAGTGTTTTGAGGCGGTCACCACCCACCCTGCCAAGTTGCTGGGCCTGGAAGGCTACGGGCTCGTACCCGGCGCGTTTGCCGACTTTGTGCTGCTGCACGCGCGCAACCCGGTGGAGGCTATCCGCCTGCGGGCGACGCGCCTGGGCGTGTGGCGGCGCGGTCGCTTGCTGGCCAGCAACCCGGCACCCGTGGCCCAACTGCACCTGACAGGGCGGCCGGGCAGCGTGAGTTTTACGTAAAAACGCCTGATTGGGCGTTTGCCTCCGATCGACCGTTCGCCCTGAGCCTGTCGAAGGGCTGTTCGCAAAAAGCGCTCTGGCTTCGACAAGCTCAGCCCGAACGGTTTGGGCGAAAACCAAGGCAGGTAGAAAATCAAGTAAAAACGGGCTCTAGCGCTTATTCAAAAAGCGCTATTAGCTATTTAATCGATAGCAAAATACAGCATTACGCTCTACCCGGAGCACCCCACGACGGCAAGCGTCCCGATCAGCCCCGCACGTCAAACGCTGACAGGTGATTGGCCAGGTGCATGGCGTGTGCGTGCTCGTACTGCGTTTTGCTCAAGGCGCCGTAGGCAAAGTGGGGGTGCAGCGGCCCGGCGTGGGTGGCAAAGTCCTGCACGGCCTTGCGCAACCGCACCAGTGCCACCGATGCGTCTGGCGTGGACGCATCCAGCGCAGGCGCGCCCGGGATAGGCTCTGCCAGGTTGTGGCTCATGCGGCCGCGCAGGGCAAACACTCCGAAGGCTGCAGAGCCCAGCGTGTTCTGGAACAGCGCGGACTTGGGGGCCGGAAAGCCCTGTAGCGAAAATTCGATGCTCTGCGCGCAATGCTCCAGCGTTTGGGACCAGTTCCAGACCGTGGCGGGCGCCAGTGCGCTGACTGACGCACTGGCACTGGCACCGGCAAGGCGGTCCACTTCCCGCATCGCATCGCCCAGGGTGCCAAAGACCAGTTGCCGGTCATTGCCTGGCTGGTGCAACAGGTAACCGACCCCAGCGGCAGCGACCACGCCGAGCGCGGCCAAGCCTGTGCCAGATTTCAGGAAGGTTCTGCGCGGGGTGTCGGGCACGGACGGCGCAGCTTGGGATGTGGCGCCTTCGTCGCTGCCGTTGGAGGTCGCTGGCATAGGGGTGGTGATGTGCAAGGGTTGGATGTGGGCCCATGGCATTTTGTGGCCGCGCGGTCCTGTCGGCGCTGTCGCTGCCACGCAGTTTGCGGCGCGGGGGTCGGCCAGCCGACATACGCCGCGATTCAGTCCTGTCAAACCGCTGCAGGTCGGTTCAAGCAGGCGGTGGCAGTTGCTCTCAAGCGCCTTCACAGCCACCCGGGCCATCAAGCGCCCAAGCACTCAGGCATTCAGGCACTCACGCAGCGGTCATTGCCACAGGCACTTCGGGCGCTGCGGGTTTCACCAGCATTTCGACCCGGTTGCGACCCCGCTCTTTGGCAAGGTACATGGCCTCATCGGCCCGCTGCAGCGCCGCGTCCGCGGTGTCACCGTCGGCGCACAGGGTCACGCCCACGCTCACGGTCAGGTGGATGGGGCGCTGGTCGGTGACCAGGGGTTGCGCCTCTACCAGCGCGCGCAGGCGCTCTGCCACGGCAATGGCGCCACCGCCGCCTGCGTTGGGCAAAAAGATGGCGAATTCTTCACCGCCCAGGCGACCGAGCACGTCTTCATTGCGCAGGCAGCGGTTGGCCAGCACCACAAAGTGGCGCAGCACATCGTCACCCGCCCGGTGGCCCCAGGTGTCGTTCACCCGCTTGAAATGATCCAGATCCATCACCAGCACAGGCACCACTGTTTGGGTGCGCTCGGCACTGCTGATGGCCTTGTCCAGCAGGGTCAGAAAAGCACGGCGGTTGAACACGCTGGTCAGCGGATCCACTTCGGCCAGGTGGCGCAACTCGCTGGTGATGAACTCGTTGGCCAGAATGAGCGCCCCAAACCCCAGCAGCACCACCGCCACGATGGCCTCCAGCACCACAAACTGCGACAACTGCGCCACCAGACTGACATCCACCTGCCCGCTCGCCGTTGCGGGCACCGCCAGCTTGAACAACACGGGCCGCAGCAACAAGAACGTGCCATGCAACCCGGCCACCATGGCAAACAAATACCGCGCAGGCACGCGGCGCATGCCGCCCTGGGCCAGGGTGTGTCCGGTCAGCAAAAAGTAGATGCCTGACCCCAGCCCCGCCAGCAAAAAGCGCATGCCCGGGTGGGGTTGCACCGCCGTGAAATAGACCGCTAGCGAGATCAAGGCCCCAATGCCCACCACTGCATAGATGTGGGACAAGGGCCGCCGCCCCATGTACATCCGGCTGGCCAGCAGGCAGAAGTACGCGGCCATGGATATCGCCCCTTGCGAGATCACAACGGCCAGCACCTCGGGAATCTGGTCTCGCACCAGCAGGCTGACACTGAACACCGATCCAAACAGAAACGAGAGCATCCACAGGCGCAAGCCCGGAATGGTCTTGTTGAAGAACCACACGGCATAAAGCACCGAAGTGATCAACGCCGTGAGGATGGCGGCAAGGGTGAGGAGTGTGGGGCTGTGCACAGAAGGGTTGTGACGGGCGGGACGCCTTGAATGTTAACCGGGCACTTAACGAATTTGCGGCGTTCTGCCATGTTGTTGCGCCGTTGTTGTTTGCCCCGCATTCTGCGAGGTGCCTTGATGTGGGGGACCTGGTCGCAGCGACGTCTGTGGCAACCAGCGCGCGCAGGTCACCCCACCACGTTGCATTCCCTGCGCAGCAGCGCCAGCGCGTCGTGCAGTTGGTAGTCACTGTCGCTGGTCAGCGTTTTTTCAGCCTCCTGCACGAACGAGGTCCACAGCGTGGTGTAGTCCTGCTGGTAAGCACCAGCGGCATGTGTGCGGATGAAGTCAGCGGCCAGCGCGGGTTGCCAGCCCGACTTGCGGATCTTGCGGATGAGACTGGCGGCCGTTTTCTCGGTCAACAAGGTCTTTTTGGGGGCCCCTGCGGCCAGGCACACGAACAGGGTGAGGAGCGAGTGCTCATCGTCATTGCCCTGGGTCGTTTTCGTCCAGGTCTTGCTGGCGGGCAGGGGCGGCTCACCGCCCTCCTCCAGCGCATCGAGGCTGCGGTGGTAGTTGTCCACCTCGGCCAATGGGTCGTCCAGCAAAAAGTACCGGGCCCGAAACGTGCCAGTGGGCCGCAGCAGCGTGCGTGGCGGGGTGGCGCCATCCAGCAACCGCGGCATATCGGCCAGTACGGCAGCGGACTGGGCCAGCATCACCTCGCGCAGTTCGGGCGGCACACCGGCAGGCAGGCGCAAGGCGGTAGCAGGCGGTTGCTTTTTCTTGCGCAGGGCCACGAGCAGTTTTTCGAAGCTGGCGGCGTTGGGCCACTCGCCCAAGGCCATGGCTTTGGGCGCCAGCGCCTGCAAAACCAAGCCGGTGCGGATGACGGCCTCGGCGTCGGCACCCGCGGCTTCCAGCTCGTCGGTATCCAGGTCGTACTGCTCCGCCAACCACTGTGCGGCAGCAATGGCCTGTGCAATCTGCGTGCGGCGGGCCAGCTCGGCGCGGTAGTCTGAATGGTTGCGCAACGACCACACCGCCAGCAGCGGGGTCTCTGCATCGGCGTACCCAGCCATGCCAAAGTTGCTGCTCTCGGGCAGCGCAATCAGGCGCTTGAGCATGTCGGACCCGCCCTTGGAGCGCGACAGAAACGAATGGTCGCGAAGCGAGATCGCTGCCTCGTGCAGATCGCCCCCGGTGGTGTCCAGCAAGTACAGGCTGATGAGGTTGACCATGCGGTCACGCGCCTTCTCCAGCTCAGGACGCAAAAACTCGCTGCCAAAGTAGCGCGCAATCTGCACCATGCCCTTGGGCGCATCGGCGTTCATGGCCGCGAGCTTGTCGGCACCAATAACGCCATGCTGCACTCCATAGGCCAACGCCTTTTCAAAGAACGGGCGGGCGTCGTGGAGTTGCAGCGCGTTGCCCCCCGCAATCTGGGTAGAGAACTTTTCGTCGGTGGTCATTTAGTGAGCCACTCACGCAGCCGTTAAAACTGGCGCAGCGAAGGCCAGCGCCCCCGCGCAAGGGCCGCCCCGCCGCGCTGGGGGCGTCCCCCTCCCGCATTGCGCAGCAATGCGAGAGAGGGGTGAAGGCGCGAAGCGACTCAGGGGGTGTTTCATCTCAAATAGCGGATTCTTCGTCGGAGGCGCGTGCTGCAGGCGTGGCCTTGCCTCGGTCCGTGTCGCTGGTTTCAAACTTGCCGTCGTCTTCCTCGGCAGGTTCGTCGCCCTCTTCCAGGCCCAGGTCAAACGCCCGCGCCTTGGCGCGCAGCACCAGCAGGGTTTCGATGAACAAATCGCGGCATTCGTAGC
>NZ_JBKBTV010000073.1:0-24199 GCF_046291265.1 Acidovorax sp.
GAGAGGGGAGTTCTCACCGCCGCAGCGAGCAGCGGGGAGAGAGGGCCTTCCTGCCTCAGTTCGCGAACGCCGCAATGCCCGTCTGCGCCCGGCCCAAGATCAGCGCATGCACATCGTGCGTGCCTTCATACGTGTTCACCACTTCCAGGTTCACCAGGTGCCGCGCCACGCCAAATTCATCGCTGATGCCGTTGCCGCCCATCATGTCGCGCGCCAGGCGGGCAATGTCCAGCGCCTTGCCGCAGCTGTTGCGCTTGATGATGGAGGTGCCTTCCAAACTGGCGGTGCCCGCGTCCTTCATGCGGCCGAACTGCAGGCAGGCCTGCAGGCCGATGGCGATCTCGGTCTGCATGTCAGCCAGCTTCTTCTGGATGAGCTGGTTGGCTGCCAGCGGGCGGCCAAATTGCTTGCGGTCCAGCGTGTACTGGCGGGCGGTGTGCCAGCAGAACTCTGCAGCACCCAAGGCGCCCCAGGCGATGCCGTAGCGTGCGCTGTTCAGGCAGGTGAAGGGGCCCTTCAGGCCCTGCACTTCAGGAAACGCGTTTTCTTCCGGCACGAACACGTCGTCCATCACGATCTCGCCGGTGATCGAGGCGCGCAGGCCGACCTTGCCGTGAATGGCAGGAGCCGTCAGGCCCTTCATGCCCTTTTCCAGCACAAAGCCGCGGATGGGGCCCACGGCGCCGCCTTCGGACACTTCCTTGGCCCAGACGACGAACACGTCGGCCACGGGGCTGTTGGTGATCCACATCTTGCTGCCCTTGAGCTTGTAGCCGCCATCGACCTTGTAGGCGCGTGTGGCCATGCTGCCGGGGTCGGAGCCATGGTCGGGCTCGGTCAGGCCAAAGCAGCCGATCCACTCGCCGGTGGCGAGCTTGGGCAGGTACTTTTGCTTTTGCGCTTCGGTGCCGAACTCATGGATGGGCACCATCACCAGCGACGACTGCACGCTGGCCATGGAGCGGTAGCCCGAATCCACACGCTCCACCTCGCGGGCGATCAGGCCGTAGGCCACGTACGACAGGCCGGGGCCGCCGTACTGCTCGGGGATGGTGGGGCCCAAGAGGCCGACTTCGCCCATTTCGCGAAAGATGCTCACGTCCATCTTTTCGTGGCGGAAGGCGTCCAGCACGCGGGGCGCCAGCTTGTCCTGGCAGTAGGCGGCGGCAGCGTCGCGGATGGCGCGCTCGTCGTCCGTCAGTTGCTGGCTCAGGAGGAAAGGGTCATCCCATTGAAAAGCGACGTGGGCCATGTATGTCTCCAGGTGGAAAAAAAAGGGTGGCAACAAAGGTGTTCTGACGCGCATCGTAGGCCTCGCGCCAGCGTGCCGCAAGCGAGTTCTTTTCATCCAGATATGCATGGATGGAATGTATGAAATACTTTGCGCCAGATACCGCCTGCCAGGTGGCCCCCGTACAAGTTCCTCTTCATCATGCGCCGCAATATTCCATCGACCCAGGCCCTGGCCTGTTTTGAAGTCGCCGCCCGCCACGAGAGCTATACGCGCGCCGCGCAGGAGCTGTCGCTCACCCAAAGCGCCGTGTCGCGCCAGATCCAGGCGCTGGAGGAATTCCTGAGCGTGCAGCTGTTTCGCCGCACACGCCACGGCGTGGTGCTGACGCCCGCGGGCGCGCACTATGGCCGCCAGGTGGCGCGCTGGCTCCAGGGGCTGGAGCGCGACACGCTGGACGTGATGGCCCACCAGGGCGAAGGCGGCACCCTCACGCTGGCGGCAGTTCCCACGTTTGCCACACGCTGGTTGATCCCGCGCCTGCCCCAGCTGGCGCAGCTGCACCCGGACATCGTGGTGCACATCGACACGCAAACGCGGCCTTTCCTGTTTGCCGACACCACCTTTGATGCCGCCTTGTATGCGGGCACACCGGAGCAGGTGGCCAACTGGCCGGGCGTGCAGGCTCAGTTGCTGATGCACGAAGACGTGGTGCCCGTTTGCTCCCCCCGTCTGCTCGAATCCGCCGCGCCCCGGGGCCGGGGCCGTGCCCATCAGCCCGTGGCCGCCGAGGCGCTGGCCGACTTGCCCCTGCTGCAGCAAAGCACGCGCCCGTATGGCTGGCGCCAGTGGTTTGACGTCATGGGGGTGGATGCACCGCATGCGCTGGATGGTCCGCGCTACGAGTTGTTCTCCATGCTGGCCGTGGCCGCCACACACGGCATGGGTGTGGCGCTGATGCCGCCGTTGCTGATCGAGGCGGAGCTGGCCAGCGGCGAACTGGTGGTGGCGTGCGCCCGCCCGTTGCGGGGTGAGCGCGCCTACTACCTCATCAGCCCCGCACAAGCGCAGCCGCCTGTGCTGGCCGCGTTTGCACGGTGGCTGCAGGGCATGGCAGAGGCGGGCGCGAACGCATCGCCTTCGACCGTGGGGTGATCGATTGGGGGCGCTGTCGGAATGTGAGGGATGACGCGCTTGCGCCGGGTTGGGCACTGAACTAATCTGGTGGCGCGGAAGTCTGTCTTTCATCAACCCTTGTTCGAGAGCGACCCCATGACCACTTACCATGCTCCGCATTTCGACCCCACCGTGGACGAAATCGCAACCCTCAAACAACTCGAAATGGGCGAGGTCATCACGCTGCCCCACGCCCTTAAAGACCACGTTTCAGGTCGTTTGCTCGAATGGGGCTTTATCGCCAAAGGCAATGGCGGTGAGCTGGCCATCACGCCCAGTGGTCGCCAACTGATACGTCGACAGGACAACTGAGTTCAACTGCCATGGCGCCCTGGCGTTGCCGCGCTAAAGCGATGCAACGCTGCCGAGGGCCATGTCCGCACTGACTGCGCCGCTGGTGGGCGTGCTGCAAACCCTTGCACACTGGCTGGGGTATTGCGGGCGCAGCGCCCGGTTGAGCGTTGTTCGCTCTATCCTGCCGTTGGCCCGTCTAACATCCTTCCTTCACCAGGAGCCCCCGTGCGCGCATCGTCGTCTACCGTTCGCAAAGCGCTGTGTATCGCCACATTGGCGGCATGCAGCCTGCTATTGCAAGGCTGCAGCGCCGTCAAACTGGCCTACAACCAGGTTTCACACTTGGCCTATTGGCAGCTGAACAGCTACCTCGACCTTTCAGAAACCCAGACCGCGCGCGTGCGCGATGAACTGGGCGACCTGCACCAGTGGCACCGCGACACCATGCTGCCCCGGCATGCCGAGTTGCTGCAAAAAGTGCAGCAACAACTGCCATCCGCCATAGCACCGGACCAGGCTTGCCGCACGTACGATGCTCTGCGCATCCAGATCGATAAGGTCATCACCCAGGCCGAACCCAAGCTCGTCTGGCTGGCCTCCCAACTTACCGACGCCCAGATCAGCAACTTGCAGAAGAAGCAGGCCGACAGCAACGCCGACTGGAAAAAAGAATGGGTGGATGTGGCGCCGGACAAGCTGCGTGAGCAGCGCTTCAAACAACTCTCGTCCCGCGCAGAAACCTTCTACGGCAATCTGGAAGAGCCGCAAAAAGCGGCCTTGCGTACGTTTATCGCCCAGTCCTCGTTTGATCCGCAACGCACCTATGTCGAACGCTTGCGCCGCCAGAAAGATTTGGTGCAAGTGCTGCAAAAAATCGCCGAAGACCGCACGAATACCGACCAGGCCCGCACCCTGCTGCGGGGCTACCTCGACCGCTTCAACACATCGCCCGACGCAGCCCATCAACGCTATGCGCAAACGCTGGTGGAAGAAGGCTGCGAAGGCTTTTCGCAGGTGCACAACGCGATGACCGCGGCACAGCGGCTGAAAGCAGTGCAGTCGGTGAAGGGGTATGAACAAGACTTTCTGCTGCTGGCGGGTCGCTGATATTTGCAAATTGCTGTAAGCCGCTGCTGACGCGAACCCGAGACATCTGCCCGCGTTGATCGCCTGGACAGCGTTTTAGTATTTTTTACATGCAGAGCCATCCTGCTCTCCATATGAAACTACCTCAAGGAGTTGATATGAACACCGATCAGATCAAGGGCGCCGCCAAAGAAGTTGCTGGCAAGATTCAACAAAAAACCGGCGAAGTTTTCAACAGCCCTGAGCAGCAAGTCAAGGGTGCTGCAAAGCAGGTTGAAGGCAACGTACAAAAGAACTATGGCAACGCCAAGGAAGATATCAAAGACGCCGTCAAATAGATGACGCTGTGCGGCCCATTGCGCTGCACAAGAACTCTCAAAGCCCCGAAGGTTGTTGCTTCGGGGCTTTTGCTTTTGGTCGAATAAAAGCCGTTTTCGGAGGGGCTACTTTGGCAGATGCGAGCGCGGGTGGCGCTTTTATTGCGCAGGGTCCGTTGCGCCGCAAATTGCTGTCATGCTCAGAGCCCGTTTCTCTCTGGCCCTCTCAGGTATTTATATGCTCTTACGCCGTTGTTGCGCCTGGGCCATTGCGATGGCCTTGTCAGGTTCTGCCATTGCGCAGTCCACCAACAAGGTGGACAACAAACCGCCTTGCAGCGCAGAAAAGGCCGAAGTCGAAAGGCGCATGGAACTCGCTCGATCAAAGGGCCAGATGTTGCTTCGCCGACAGCTTGCAGACCAATTGGCTACTCTGGAATCGGGTTGCCAGTTACTCCCGGCAGACCAGGGTCGATTGGCAAATATTGAAAGGCTGGAAAAGGAAGTGCGAACACTCAAAGCCGCACTTGAGACTGCTGAGGAGCAACTGCGGCGGCTGAAAAGCGAGGGCGGCGGTTGATCTTGTGAAGCTTGTAGGAGCGCCTACACAAAGGCGCGGTGTCTTGGTTAATTAGCGCGCTGTTCAGGTCGGATGGGGCGTTTTTGCGGCCCCGGTTGTGGGGAGGATTCTGCGACAATCGCTTACTTAAAACAGATTGGGTAGGTAAGTGCCGTGCGAGTACCTTTCGCCGTGAAGGCGTGGGCTGCAATAGCACCGGGCCTGCAGAATCAAGAGCAATGGTCGCGTTGGGCCGAGGCGCCCGTGTGTCCTGTAGGGGTCACGGAGGTGGAGTTGTCACACGTCCCACCCATGGCACGTCGGCGATTTGGGCATCTGGCCAGGATGGCTGTATCTGTTGCCGACACCCTGTTGCCTCCTGCATTGGGCGCTGACATTCCGGTGGTCTGGGTTTCCCGCTATGGTGATGCAGAGAAGGCTCTGGCATTGCTGAGGTGCCAGGCGCAAGACGAACCCTTGTCTCCTACCGCGTTCGGGCTTTCGGTGCACAACGCTGTTGGCGCGCAGCACTCTATCTTGCGTGGCATGCACGCCAATGCCGTCTGTGTGGCGTCGTCGCATTGCGCGCCCGAGTCCGGAGTGGTCGAAGCCGTGGCGCTGCTGAATGAGGGTGCGCAGGAGGTGCTTATGGTCTGCTACGACGAGCCACTTCCAGACGACTACGCTTGCTTCCACGACGAACCCGCGGCCGAGTTCGCGTGGTCGGTGTTGCTCACACCTTTACATCCCGGAGAGTCCGGCTTTGTGCTGCAAACATTGGACGGTGGACTGCATGCTGATAGCAGCACTGCGGCTGTTGCCGGATTGCCCCATGGCCTGGACACCCTTCATTTTCTGATTCAGGCGGGGCGCGAGCGTCTTTTGCGCACCCATGCTTCGGGTCAGTGGATGTGGGAGCGCCTGCATGCTTGAAACGCTCAACCGCACTTGGCGCATCGTGGCCACAGCCTTCTGTTTCTCGGTATTCGGTGTTGGCGGGCTGTTGCTGCGGTGCTTGGTGTGCCCTTTGCTCACGCTGGTGGTGCGCGAGCCCGCGCGCCAGCAGCAACTGTCACAAGACATCATCCACCACTGCTTTCGCTGGTTTGTGGCGCTGATGAACGGGGTGGGCGTGATGTCGTATGAGGTGCACGGCCTGGAGCGCCTGCAGCGTCGGGGCCTGCTGATTCTGGCCAATCACCCCTCGCTGATCGACGTGGTGTTTTTGATCTCGTTCGTGCGCCATGCGGACTGCATCGTCAAGGCGGCGCTAGCCCACAATCCTTTCATGCGCGGGCCCATCCGCGCTGCGGGCTTTATCACCAATGGCGACGGGGCCGGTTTGCTAGAAGATTGTGTGAAATCGCTGCGGGCCGGCAACAACCTCATTGTCTTTCCCGAAGGCACGCGCACTCCGCTGCAGGGCAGCATCAAGCTGCAGCGTGGTGCGGCCCATGTGGCGGTGCGTGGCCGCATCGACATCACGCCGGTGCACATCCACAGCAGCCTGCCCATGTTGACCAAGGGCACGCCGTGGTGGAAGGTGCCCGTGCGCAAACCACACTTCACCATCGAGGTGCGGCCGGACATTGAGATCGATGGCTTTTGTGCCTCGGCTGCCAGCGAAGCCCTCGCTGCGCGCCATGTGACCGAGCACCTGTCCGAACAACTTTTCAAGGAGCCAGCCTGTGCTTCAACTTGAGCAAGAAATCAAAGAAATCATCATCTCCTCGCTTGCACTGGAAGACATTGCACCCGAGGACATCGACCCTGCAGCGCCACTGTTCGTGGAGGGTCTGGGCCTGGACTCGATCGACGCGCTGGAGCTGGGCCTGGCCCTGCAAAAGCGCTACGGCCTGAGCATGTCGGCCGACTCGGAGCAGACGCGCAAGCACTTTGGCAGCGTGCAGGCGCTGGCCGCCTTCGTGGCCGCCAGCCGCACGCACTGAAGCGGGCGGCATTCACGGAAACCTGACATGAACAAAGAAGCCATCTACGACCGCATCGTCGCCATCCTGCAGGAGACGTTTGAAATCGACGCCGCCCGCGTCACGCCCGAGGCCCGCCTGTACGACGACCTGGACATCGACAGCATCGACGCCGTGGACCTGATCGTGCAGCTCAAGCCCTGGGTGGGCAAGCGCCTGAACGCCGACGCCTTCAAGTCCGTGCGCACCGTGCAGGACGTGGTCGACGCGCTGCACCAGCTGGTGAACGACGCCACCCCGGCCGCCTGAGAAGGTCGGCGACCTGCCCGCCATGCACAAGCTCATGACCGCCGTACTGGTGGTGCTGACGGTGCTGTACCCGCTGGGCGTGTACCTGGCCATGGGCCGTGTGGCGCCCCAGTGGCTGGCCGTGCTGCTGGTGCTGCTGGCCATGGTGCGCGCCGTGGTCACGCGCCAGCGCTTCTGGTGGGCCGTGGCCTCGGGCGCAGCCGTGCTGGCCCTGGCCGCCTGGTGGCAGGGCGATGCGCTGGCCGTCAAGCTCTACCCGGTGCTGGTGAATGCCGTGCTGCTCGTCGTGTTCGCGGTGAGCCTGCGCCACCCGCCCACGGTGGTGGAGCGCCTGGCCCGCTTGACCGAGCCCGACCTGCCCCCATCGGGGGTGCGCTACACCCGCAAGGTGACCGCCGTGTGGTGCGTCTTCTTCGTGGCCAACGGCGCCGCAGCGGCCTATACCGCCGCCTTCAGCAGCGATGCCACCTGGGCGTTGTACAACGGGCTCATCGCCTATGTGCTGATGGGCTGCCTGATGGGCATTGAATGGTGTGTGCGCCAGTGGGTCAAGCGCCGTGGCGCGCTGGCATAAGGCAAAAGAACAGATGTTTCGTCCCTGTCCAACAACTCCAAGAATCAGGAATCGAGCAAGGTGAGTATGTTTACAGCATTGTCCGACGTGGCGCTGCCGCAGGCACGTGCGGCCGCGCATGGTGTGGCGGCCGCAGCCGGCGGGGGCACGGTATCGCACGCCGACTGGGTGGCGTCCGTACAGGGCTGGTGCGCCGCATTCCAGAAGGTGCAGGGCACCGAGGTGGGCCTGTATTTCGACGACCCGCTGCAGTTTGCCGCCGCCCTCTGGGGCGCCTGGCATGCGGGCAAGACCCCGGTGCTGGCCAGCGACCTGCAGCCGCACACCCTGGCGCACCTGCTGCCCCAGGTGCAGGCCACTGCCGGCCTGCTGCCGGGTGCCTTGCAGCCCGACGCAGCCGCGGCCCCGGCCGTGGTGCTGCAGCCCCTGTCGCTGCGCGCGGCGCAGGTGGTTCTGTTCACCTCGGGCTCCACGGGCGTGCCCGAGCGCATTGTCAAATACCTCTCGCAGCTCGATGCCGAGGTGCATGCGCTGCAGGCCGTGTTCGGCCCCATGACCGATGTGCCGGACCTGCGCACGCTGGCCACGGTGTCGCACCAGCATATCTACGGCCTGCTGTTCCGCGTGCTGTGGCCGCTGGCCGCAGGGCGGCACCTGGGCACCGAGTTCCTGCGCTACCCCGAAGAGCTGGTGGCGCAGCTGTCGCAACCTGGGCCTGCGCTGCTGGTCTCCAGCCCCGCCATGCTCAGCCGCCTGCCGGATGCGCTCGACTGGGCGGCGGCATCGCCGGGCCTGCGCGGCATCTTTTCATCGGGCGGGCCCTTGCCGCCCGAGGCCTCGGCGCACTGCCTGGCGCTGCTGGGCCATTCGCCCACCGAGGTGTTTGGCAGCTCCGAAACGGGCGGCATCGCCTGGCGGCGCAGGGCAGAGCAGGGCGATGCCTGGCAACCCCTGCCGGGCGTGCAGGTGCGCCTGGCCGACAGCGGCTGCCTCTCGGTGCGCTCGGGCCACCTGCCCGATGCGGCGGCCTGGTGGGAGACGGCCGACCGCGCGCTGCCGCAGAACGGCGGCGCCGGCTTTGTGCTGCAGGGCCGGGCCGACCGCATCGTGAAGATCGCCGAAAAGCGCGTCTCCCTGACCGCCATGGAAAACGCGCTGCTGGCCAGCGACTGGGTCATCGCTGCCCGGGCCGTGGTGCTCGAATCGCCCCCGGCCGCCGCCCGCATGGGCATGGTGCTGGAGCTCAGCGACGCCGGCTGGCAGGCCCTGCAGCAGCAGGGGCGCCGGCAGTTGGGCGCTGCGCTGCGCGCCCTTCTGGAGCCGCGCGTGGACCGCGTGGCCCTGCCGCGCAGCTGGCGCTATGTGCTGCGCCTGCCGCAGAACGCGCAGGGCAAGACCACGCAGCACGACCTGCTGGCGCTGTTCCGCCCGCTCATGCCGCAGCCGCTGTGGACGGAGCGCGGCGAGCTCCGGGCCACGGCCACGCTGCAGGTGGACCCCGGGCTGCGCGTGCTGGACGGGCATTTCCCCAGCGCCCCCATCGTGCCCGGCGTGGCGCAGCTGCACTGGGTGGTGACCCTGGGCGCGCAGGCCTTCGGCATCCCGGCGGCCTTTCTGCGGGCCGAGGTGGTCAAGTTCCAGCAGCCCATCCTGCCCGGCGACCGGGTCGAGGTGCAGCTGCAGTGGAACCCCGACAAGGGCAGTCTGCAGTTCACGCTGACCTCGGCACGCGGCCCGCATGCCAGCGGGCGACTGGTGCAAGGGGCCGTTGCATGACCGCGCCGGTGTTCCACCCTGTAGCCATCATCCCCGTCTACAACCACCCCACCACCATCGCCCGCATGGTGCAGGGCGTGCTCGGTGCGGGCCTGCACTGCATCCTGGTCGACGATGGCTCCGAGCCCGGCTGCGCCGCCGTGCTCGATGCCCTGGCCGTGCAGCTCGGCACGCAGGTCACGCTGCTGTGCCTGCCCGAGAACCAGGGCAAGGGCGGCGCCGTGATGACCGGCATGCGCCATGCGCTGGCGGCGGGCCACAGCCACGCCCTGCAGATCGACGCCGATGGCCAGCACGCCGTGGCCGACATTCCCGCCTTCATCGCACTGGCCCGCGCCCGGCCCGAGGCCATGGTCTGCGGCGCGCCGCGCTACGACGCCAGCGTGCCCAAGGCGCGCCTGTACGGCCGCTATGCCACGCATGTGTGGGTGTGGATCAACACCTTGTCGCTGGACATCGAGGACTCGATGTGCGGCTTTCGCGTCTACCCACTGCGCGACGCCATCGGCGTGATGGACGGCGCGCGCATCGGCAGGCACATGGAGTTCGACACCGAGATCCTCGTGCGTATGCACTGGAAGGGCGTGCCCTTCGTCACCCAGCGCACGGCCGTGACCTATCCGCAGGATGGCCTCTCGCACTTTCGCGTGTGGCGCGACAACTTACTCATCTCGGGCATGCACACGCGGCTGTTCGGCGGCATGCTGCTGCGAAGCCCCCTGCTGCTGGCGCGCAAGCTCGTGGGGCGGCGCCGTACCGGGCACGCAGCATGACGGCACCGGCGCCCGACGCCAAGGCTGCTGCCGCAGCGGCCAATGCGCCGCATTGGGCGCAGATGGGCGAGAACACCTTCGTCGCAGGCATGTGGCTGCTGTACCAGGTGCACCGGTTTTTGGGGCGCTGGCCCTTCCTGCTGTGCCTGTACCCCATCGTCGCCTACTACTGGCTGGCCAGCCCGGTGGCGCGCCGCTCGTCGCTGCAGTACCTGCAGCGCATGCAGGCGGCCCACGGCCTGTGGCCCCACATGCCGGGTTGGCGCCAAAGCCAGCGGCACTTTCGCATGTTTGCAGAGGTGATCCTCGACAAGCTGCTGGCCCTCACCGGCCGCTACCGCTTCGACCGCGTGGTCTTCACGGGGCGCGAGCAGTTCAGTGCGCTGCTCCAGCAGCAGGGCCGGGGCGCCGTGGTTGTGACCGCGCACATGGGCTGCATCGAGCTGTGCCGGGCCATTGCCGAGCGGCACTCGGGCCTGCGCCTGAGCATTCTGGTGCACACGGCCCACGCAGAGCGCTTCAACCGCGTGCTGCAGCGCCTGGCGCCCGACAGCGGCGTGCAGCTGCTGCAGGTGACCGAGTTCAACGCCGCCACGGCCATGATGCTCGGCGAGCGCGTGGCGCGCGGCGAGCTCATCGCCATTGCCGGCGACCGCGTGCCCGTGCGCGAGGGCCGCGTCACGCATGCCACCTTCCTCGGGCACCAGGCGCCGTTTCCCTGCGGTCCCTACGTGCTGGCCTCGGTGCTCGAATGCCCGCTGTACTTCATGGGCTGCGTGCACGACGGCGCAGGCTACGCGGTTGAGTTCGTGCCGCTGGCCGAGCGCGTGCTGCTGCCGCGTGCCCGGCGCGAGCAGGCGCTGGCAGGGTACGCCAGCCTGTTCGCCCAGCAGCTCGAACGCATGCTGCGCAGGGCGCCATACGACTGGTTCAATTTTTTCCCCTTCTGGGATCAGGCCGCGCCCGCGCGCCCGGTCCCCGCTGCATGATTGCCTGCATGACCCCATTTTTCACGCCCGCCCGGAGGCTGCCGCATGTCCACTGAGAAAGAGCTGGCCTCGCGCGCGCGGCTCAGCCATGAGATCGAGATCACGCCCGCGTTCTACGACATCGACGTGATGGAGATCGTCTACCACGGCCACTACGTGCGCTTTCTCGAACTGGCGCGCAGCGCGCTGCTCGCCAAATTCGACTACGACTACCCGCGCATGCGCGAATCGGGTTACGGCTGGCCCGTGGTGGACATGCGCCTCAAGTACGTGCGCCCGGCCACCTTCGGCCAAGTGCTCAAGGTGCGCGCCACCATCACCGAGTGGGAGAACCGCCTGCGCATCGACTACCTGATCAGCGACGCCGCCACGGGCCAGAAGGTCAACAGCGCCCACACCATCCAGGTGGCGGTGGACATGCAGACCCGTGCCATGTGCTTCGTCTGCCCGCCGGTGCTGTGGCAGCGCCTGGGGGTGGCGCCATGAGCTTCATTGCCTGGACAAAAAGAACCGCGCTGGTGGCTGCAGTGTGCGCCCTGGCGCTGTCGGCTACGGCCCAGACTGCTCCCCCAGCGGCGCCCGCTGCGCAGGACCTGCTGGCCCAGGTGCGCCAGCGCGTACACGACGCTCCCGTGGTGCGCGGCGGCTTCGAGCAGCTCAAGACCGTCAAGGGCTTCAAGCAGCCTCTGCGCTCGGGCGGCGACTTCATCGTGGCGCGCGGCAAGGGCATCGTCTGGCATGTGCTGCGGCCCTTCGAGTCGACCCTGGTGGTGCGGCCCGACAGCCTGCAGTCGCGCGGCAGCGACGGCAAGCTCACCACGCAGATGCGCGCGCAGGACGAGCCCGTGCTGCGCACCGTCAACGCCATGCTGTTCGCCGTGATGTCAGCCAACCTGGCAGAGCTGGCCCAGCACTTCGAGGTGACCGGGCAGGTGGCCGCCAAGGGCTGGTCGCTGCACCTGGTGCCGCGCGACCCCACGCTGGCCCAGTGGCTGGCCTCGGTGGAACTGCAGGGTAACCAGTTCGTGCAGGAGGTGAAGCTGCAGGAGGCGCGCGGTGACGCCAGCGTGATCCGCATTCTCACGCCGGTGGCCGAGAACGCGCTGCGCCCGCAGGACGCGGCGCAGTTCGAATGACCGCGCACACCCCGGTGCAGGACGCACCCCCCGGCTGGCTCTGGCGCACGGCCGCGCTGGCCTGGCTGCTGGTGGTCATCGCCGTGGGCGTGTACCAGTGGCAGTTCTGGAAGCACGACGGCATCGACACCGATGTGATGGCCCTGCTGCCCGTGAACGAGCAGGCGCCCGACGTGGCCCTGGCCACCGAGCAACTGGTGGGCCAGATGTCGCGCCAGGTGGTGGTGCTGCTGGGGGCGGGCGAGTGGGCCGATGCGCGCGCCGCCGTGCAGGTGTTGCGCCAGTCCCTGGCCACCGGGGCCGGTGCGCGCCTGCGCGAAGACCCCGTCGCGCAAAAGACCTCCATGGAGGCCGCGCTCGGCTTCTACCAGCCCTGGCGCGAGCGCCTGCTCACGCCTGCGCAGCGCGGCATGCTGGCCGGCACGCCCGATGCCGCGCTGGTGCAAAAGGCGCTGCAGGACCTGTACCAGCCCGCCGTGCAGGCCCGCCTGTCCGATTGGGTGAGCGACCCCCTGGGGCTGTGGACCCAGTGGTGGACGGCGCGCGGCGCGCAAAGCCAGGCCCGTCCGCGCGATGGCGAGCTGTGGGTGGCGGCCGACGGCCAGCAGTGGGCGGTGCTGCAGTTCACGCTGGAGGGCTCGGCCTTTCGCCTGTCCGGCGAGCCGGTGCTCGATGGGGCCTTGCAGGCAGCGCTGGCCCAGGTGCGCGCTAAGTGGCCCGGTGCCCGCATGGTCACCGCCGGCGTGCCCCTGCATGCCGAGGCGGCCGCGGTGCAGGCCAACTGGGAGATCAACACCATCGGCTGGGGCTCGCTGGCCGGTGTGCTGCTGCTGGCCTGGCTGGCGTTTCGCTCGCTGCGGCCGGTGGCGCTGGTGGGGGTGTCGCTGCTGGTGGGCTGCGCGGTGGCGCTGTCGGTCACGGCGCTGTTCTTCGGGCAGGTACACCTCTTGACCCTGGTGTTCGGCGCCAGCCTGGTGGGTGTGGCCGAGGACTACGGCATCCACTACTTCGCCAGCCGCCAGGGCGCGCCCGGGCGCAGCCCGCATGGGCTCATGCGCGCTCTGATGCCGGCGCTGTGGCTGGCCCTGGGCACCAGCGCCATCGCCTACCTGGCGCTGGGCGCGGCGGCCTTCCCGGGCCTGCGCCAGATGGCGGTGTTCTCGGTGGTGGGGCTCACGGCGGCCATGCTCACCGTGGTCTGCTGGTTCCCCTGGCTCGACCGGGGCAGCATGCCGCACAGCCCTGTGGCCCAGCGCATCGGCCAGACGCTGATGGCCTGGCCGCGCTGGCGCCAGGCGCTGCCCGGCTCGGTGGCGGTGTGCGTGGCCATGGCGCTGCTCTTGTGGCTGCTGGGTGGCCTGCGCGCGCAGGACGACGTGCGCCAGCTGCAGAACGCATCCCCATCGCTCGTGGCCCAGCAGCGCCAGGTGGGCGAGATCCTGGGCCTGCCCAGCCCGGCGCAGTTCTACCTGGTGCAGGGCAGCACGCCCGAGCAGGTGCTGCAGCGCGAAGAAGAACTCAAGGACCGGCTCGACGCCCTCGTGGCGCGCCAGCTGCTGGTGGGCTACAGCGCGGTATCGGACTGGGTGCCATCGGCCCGGCGCCAGGACAGCGATGCCCAACTGGTGGCCCATGCACAGGAGGCCGTGTTCAAGGGCGTGAATGCCGCGCTGGGCGAAAGCTTTGCCCGGCCCGCCACGCCGCCGCCCGCGCCGCTCACGGTGCAGGCCTGGCTGGCGCAGCCCATCTCGACCGCCGCGCGACCCCTGTGGCTGGGCGAACGCGAGGGCCGCTACCGCAGCCTGCTCATGCTGCGCGGCGTGACGGACCTCGCATCGCTGCCCGCGCTGGCCGGTGCCGCCCAGGGCCTTGAAGGCGTGGCCTGGGTCGACAAGCCGGCCGAGATATCCGCCCTGCTGCAGCGCTACCGCATCTCCATGACCGAGCTGCTGCTGCTGGGCCACGTGCTGGTGCTGGCCGCGCTGTGGCTGCGCTTTGGCCGCAAGGCCTGGCGCGCCTGGATGCCCACCGTGCTCGCCAGCCTGGTGGTGGTGGGCGTGCTCACCGCCTTTGGCGCGCCCTGGCAGCTGTTCAACGTGCTGGCGCTGATGCTGCTGCTGGGCGTGGGCATCGACTACGGTATCTTCCTGCAGGAGCATGAGGACGACCCCCATGCCTGGCTGGCGGTGGTCATCGGCGCGGGCAGCACCTGGCTCTCGTTCGGGCTGCTGGGCCTGTCGGCCACGCCGGCACTCAAGGCCTTTGGCCTCACACTCATGCTGGGCCTGCCGCTGGTGCTGGTGCTGGCGCCGCTGTTTCGCAGCGCCACGAACAACAAGGAATTTTGATGCAACAACGCCGCATGGAACAGACCGAGGTGCTGATCGTGGGCGCGGGCCCCTCGGGCGCGGTGGCCGCCGGCCTGCTGCGCAAGCAGGGCCGCCAGGTGCTGGTGCTGGAGAAGGAGACCTTTCCGCGCTTCTCGATCGGCGAGAGCCTGCTGCCCCAAAGCATGGCCTACATCGAAGAGGCCGGCATGCTGCAGGACGTGGTGGAAGCGGGCTTCCAGTACAAGAACGGCGCGGCCTTCGCCAAGGGCGATCTGCGCACCGACTTCGACTTTCGCGACAAGTTCTCGCCCGGCTGGGGCACCACCTACCAGGTGCAGCGCGGCCACTTCGACAAGGTGCTGGCCGATGCCGCCGAAAAGGCCGGCGCCGAGCTGCGCTACCGCCACACGGTGACGGCGGTGGACGTGTCGGGCGAGCAGCCCGAGGTGTCCGTCACCTCGCCCGAGGGCGAGGAGTACACCGTGCGCGCGCGCTTCCTGCTCGACGCCAGCGGTTTTGCGCGCATCCTGCCACGCATGCTGCAGCTCGAGCGCCCGTCGGACTTCCCCGTGCGCGGGGCACTGTTCACGCACATCGAAGACGGCATCGCCCATGGCGACATGGACCGCAGCAAGATCCTGATCTCGGTACACCCGGTACACCATGGGGTGTGGTTCTGGACCATCCCCTTCTCCGGCGGCCGCTGCTCGCAGGGCGTGGTGGCCACGCCCGAGTTCCTGGCGCGCTACGAGGGCAGCGAGGTCGAGCGCCTGCGCGCCATCATCGCCGAGACCCCGAGCCTGGCGCATGTGCTGCGCAACGCCGTGTGGGACACGCCGGGCCGCTCCATCACCGGCTATGCGGCCAACGTCACCTCGCTGTGGGGCAAGGGCTTTGCGCTGCTGGGCAACGCGGGCGAGTTTCTGGACCCGGTGTTCTCCAGCGGCGTGACCATCGCCGTCACCTCGGCCAGCCTGGCCGCGCGCTGCATTGATCGCGCCTGGCGCGGCGAGGTGGTGGACTGGCAGCAGGACTATGCCGTGCCGCTGCAGGCGGGGGTGAACACCTTCCGCGCCTTCGTGCAGGGTTGGTACGACGGGGGCTTCCAGGACGTGATTTTCAGCACGCAGCACAGCCCCGAGATTCGCCGCATGATCGCTTCCATCCTGGCGGGCTATGCCTGGGACAAGAAAAACCCTTACGTGGCTGAGCCGCAGCGGCGCCTGCAGGTGCTGGGCGAGCTGTGCCGCATGCAACCGCAACAGCCAGGGACCGTACCCGCATGAGCATCACGCCAGCCGCTTTCAGATCGCCCCGGGCGGCCGCAGTGCTGGGCATGCTGATGCTTGCAGGCTGCGCATCCCCTGGCGACGCACCGAGTGCTGGGCGCGCGCCGCTGCTGGCCCTGTCGCCTGCGGCCCTGGGCTGCTCGGCCGCCGTGCAGCAGCGCCTCACGGTGCAGCCGCCCGGCAGGCCCCAGCAGCAGCTCGAAGCTTTGCTCGAAGTGGATGCCCAGGCCGTGCGCCTGGCCTTCTTCGTGATGGGGCAGGGCATGGGCACCATGGTGTGGGATGGGCAGCAGTGGGACAAGCAGCTCTCGCGCCACTGGCCCGCGCAGTTGGCGCCCGAGCAGGTGCTCAGCGACCTGCAGCTCGCCTTCTGGCCTGCGCAGGCGGTGCAGCAGGCGTTTCAGGCGCCGTGGAGCGTAGAGGCTTCCAGCACGGGCCGCCGTTTGATGCGCGATGGACGCGAGCATGTGCGCGTGCAGTTCGTCGGCACCTCTGCCGTAGAGATCATTTACCCGCAGGGACCGTTCAGTCTGCGCGTCGAGTCGCCCGGCGGCTCCAACCTGTGCGCCCCGGCGCAGGAGCCCGCGTGATGGCCCGCCCGCATGTCTACCTGAACGCCGCGTCGGCCTGCAGCGCCCTGGGGCTGGACGCGGCTGGAATGCGCGCCAACCTGTTCGCCGCCACCGACCCGCAGACCCTGCATTGGAGCGACCGCTATTCCCCCGGCCGGGTGCTGCCCCTGGGCTGCCTGCCCGATGGCACGGTGCTGCCCGCGCTGGAATTTGCACCGCCACACCAGCGTTCGCGTAACAACGCGCTGGCCTGGAGCGCCATGCAGGGCCTGCAAGGCCTGGTAGCACAGGCCATCACCCGCTGGGGCCCCGCGCGGGTAGCCCTGGTGGTAGGCACCAGTACGGGTGGCATGGACGAGGGTGAGGCGGCTGCAAGGCACCTGTGCCAGGAAGGCCGGTTCCCCTTGGGCTTCGAGTACCCCGTGCAGGAGATGGGCAACGTTGCCGAGTTCCTGGCGCAGCACCTGGGCATTCGGGGGCCTGCGCACACCATCTCCACGGCATGTTCCTCGGGGGGCAAAGCCCTCGCATCGGCGGGGCGGCTGCTGCAGGCAGGGATGGTCGATGCGGTGGTGGCTGGCGGCGTGGATGCACTGGGCCGCTTTACCGTGGGCGGCTTCAGCGCGCTGGAGGCTGTGTCGGCCGAGCGCTGCAACCCGTTGTCGGCAAACCGCAAGGGCATCAATCTGGGCGAGGCGGCGGCCTTCTTTGTGCTGAGCCGCGAGCCCGGCCCGGTGCGCCTGGCAGGCTGGGGCGAGACCCAGGACGCGCACCACATGTCCGCGCCCGACCCCTCCGGCCAGGGCGCTGTGGCGGCCACGCAGCAGGCGCTGGTGCGCGCGGGCATGCAGCCAGCGGCGGTTGACTATGTCAACCTGCACGGCACCGCCACACCGCACAACGATGCGATGGAGAGCAGGGCGGTAGACGCAGTGTTTGGTCTGAATGTCGCTGTAAGTTCTACCAAGCCGCTCACCGGTCATGCCTTGGCTGCCGCTGGCGCGCTGGAGGCCGTGGTGGCCTGGCATGTGCTGCAGGACAATCCCCTGGGCGTACTGCCCGTGCATTGGTGGGACGGTGTCGCTGACCCCGGCATACCAGCCCTGGCCGCCGTCGCACCCGGCATGCAACTGGGACGCGCCGTGCGTGCGGTGATCAGCAATTCCTTTGCCTTCGGTGGCAGCAACAGCAGCCTGCTGTTTGAGGCTGCGTGAATGTTTGAGCCATGATGAGCCATGATTTTTTGTCGATAGAGAACTATGTGCCCCACCGTGGCGCCATGCTGCTTGTGGACCGCCTGCTGGCCGCGCACGATGACGGCGCGGTGGCCGAGGTCACTGTGCCGCGCGATGGGCTCTTTCTGCACGATGCCGGCATGCCTTCCTGGGTGGGTATTGAGTACATGGCCCAGACGGTGGCCGCTTGGGCCGGTTGGCGCGCCCTGCAGAAGGGGCAGGCGGTGCAGATCGGCTTTTTGCTGGGCTCGCGCAAGTACGAGGCGGCGCAGGCTTTCTTCGCGCCCGGCACGTGCCTCACGGTCAGCGTGCACCGCGAGCTGATGGGTGACAACGGCCTGGGTATGTTCGATTGCCGAATCCACGACGCTGATGAGACCCCATTGGCCACCGCTCGCATTGCTGTCTTTGAACCAGAGGACGGGCGCGCCTACATTTCCCCTTCGCCATCAGCAAGCCTGTGAGCTGGCAGATGGACACGCACTCCAAAGTACAACCACATCACAGGCAGATCGACACCAAGAATGACTGAGCCGACGAAGACACCACCACCACTCACCACCACCACCATTTTGGTGACGGGCTCCAGCCGGGGCATTGGCCGTGCCATCGCGTTGCGCCTGGCCCAGGCTGGCCACGACATCGTGGTGCACTGCCGAAGTGGCCTGGACCAGGCGCACAGCGCCGTGGCAGAGATCGAGGCCCTCGGGCGCCATGCGCGTGTGCTCCAGTTCGACGTGGCCGACCGCGCCGCCTGTGCTGCGGCTCTCGATGCCGACATCGATGCCCACGGCGCCTATTACGGCGTGGTGTGCAACGCTGGCATCGCCATGGACAACGCTTTCCCTGCCATGACCGGCGACGAGTGGGACCGCGTGGTGCACACCAACCTCGATGCGTTCTACAACGTTCTGCACCCCGTCGTCATGCCCATGGTGCGCCGGCGCAAGCCGGGGCGCATCGTCACACTGGCATCGGTTTCGGCCCTTATGGGCAACCGCGGGCAGACCAACTACAGCGCGGCCAAGGCCGGTGTGATCGGCGCTACCAAGTCCCTTGCCATCGAGCTGGCCAAGCGCAACATCACCGTCAACTGCGTGGCTCCGGGCCTGATCGACACCGAGATGGTGAGCCAAGAGGTGCTGGAGCACGCGCTGGAGATGATCCCCATGCGCCGCATGGGCACCGTGGACGAGGTCGCAGGCGTGGTTGCCTTCCTCATGGGCGCCGAGGCGTCGTACGTCACGCGCCAGGTCATTTCAGTCAATGGGGGGATGGTCGGATGAGCATTTCCACAACATCCAAACGCCGGGTGGTAGTCACCGGCATCGGCGCCTTGAGTCCCCTGGGTAACGACTGGGCCACAGTGCGCAGCCAACTGCTCAGCGGACGCAACGTGATCCGCGTGATGCACGAGTGGGAGGGCTACGATGGCCTGAGCACCCAACTGGGCTGCACCGTGCCGCCCTTCGAGCTGCCCGCGCACTACAACCGCAAGACCATGCGAAGCATGGGCCGCGTGGCTCTGATGGCGACCCGTGCCACCGAGATCGCGCTGGAGCACGCAGGCCTGCTGGGCGACCCCTTCGTCAAGAGCGGCCACATGGGCGTGTCCTACGGCTCGTCGGCCGGCACCCCGGCCGCCATCGGTGACTTCGGCCGCATGATGGCCGAGAAGAGCACTGAGGGCATCAACGCCAACACCTACATCAAGATGATGTCGCACACGGCGCCGGTCAACATGGGCGTGTTCTTCGGCACCACGGGCCGCATCATCACCACGTCCAGCGCCTGCACCTCCGGTAGCCAAGGCATTGGCTACGCGTTCGAAGCCATTCAAAGCGGCAAGCAACTGGCCATGCTGGCCGGTGGCGCCGAAGAGCTAGACGCCACGCAGGCCGCCGTGTTCGACACCCTGTTCGCCACCAGCACGAAGAACGACACGCCCGAGCTCACCCCACGCCCCTTCGATGTGGCCCGCGACGGCCTGGTGCTGGGCGAGGGCGCCTGCACCTTTGTGCTCGAAGAGCTGGAACATGCGAAGGCGCGCGGCGCCCGCATCGTGGCCGAGATCGTCGGTTTTGCCACCAATTCCGACGGTACCCACGTCACCCACCCGAACCCGGTCACCATGGCCCAGGCCATGCGCATGGCCCTGGCCGACGCCGGTTTGCCACCCGAGGCGATTGGCTACATCAATGCCCACGGCACGGCCACGGATCAGGGCGACATCGCCGAATCCCATGCCACGCACTCCGTGTTTGGCAGCACCGTGCCCATCAGCACGCTCAAGGGCTACATGGGCCACACCCTGGGCGCGTGTGGCGCGCTGGAGGCTTGGATGACGCTGGAGATGATGCGCGAAGGCTGGTTCGCCCAGAACGCCAACCTCACCGAGCCCGACCCCCGCTGCGGCGCGGTGGACTACATCATGGGCGAGGCACGCCAGCTGCATACCGACGTGGTGATGAGCAATAACTTTGCGTTCGGCGGCATCAATACGTCCCTAATATTTAAACGGTGGAGCGAATAAAGAATGAAGACTTTGAAAGCAATGGTCTGGGGCCGCGGTCCCGTAGTCGCCGCGGTTATCGCGCTGTCTTTGCAGAGTGGCGCGGCCCTTGCCCGCACAGCAGACCTGTACGACGCACCCAAGGTTCTCTCGGTGTCGGCGACCCCGCTCGAAGCGACGCAAACGCGTGACCGCATCGTTGCCGGTGGGCAGGCGCTGGGATGGGCTGTGGCCCGCGAAGAGCCGGGGCTGGTGGAATTGAGCTTCGACAAGCAAGGCAAACACCAGGTGACGGTTGCCGTGCGCTACGACCAGACGGGCTACAAAATCGACTACGTGACCAGCTTCAATCTGAACTATGAGGAGCTGGGCGGCGTGCGCAAGATCCACCCCAACTACAACCGCTGGGTGCTGAACCTCATCAAGCGGATCGGGCCGATTTGAGTCTTGAGTCCAAGGAAGAATCCTTGCCAATCCCCCTATCAAGGTATTGCTCAGAGGCGAGGTAACACCCATGAAAAAGCATCTGTCTTTGGCGCTGACAGCGCTTTGTGCGGCCACCATCGCCCATGCACGCAATGATGTGCTGACGCTGCCTCTGGATGAGGTTGTGCGGATGGGCGTAGAGCAGGGCAAGCTAGACGGCAGCGTCAAGTTCTACCTCTCGGGCGCCAAAACGCCCAAGGTCAGCGCTCGCCTGGGCGAAGACGTGTCCAACAAAAAGACCAACGGCGTTGGCAAGGACGACGCCTTCGGTTGCAAATGGGCAGCCTTGTCCGCGTTGATTGCCTTCCAGGAGTCGGCCAAGCGAAATGGCGCCAACGCCGTGGTAGACCTGCACAGCTATTACAGGCGCAACACCGTCAAGAATCCGGTCACCTACCAATGTCATGCGGGCAACATCGTGATCGGCGTGACCTTCAAGGGAACGTACGCCCGTACCGGCGGTTGAGGGCGCGCGTGAGCAACCCGTACGGCCGACGAAACCCTGCGGCATGCTGACCAGAACAAGTCGACGATGACAGCAACAACAATCACTCTCCGCAGCAGGAGAACCAAGGAAAAGAATCATGAAGAAGACGCACCAATGGGTTTTGGCGCTGACCTTGCTGCCAACCTTGCCCATGCTCGCGATAAGGTGCAATTGCAACCGCTGGAGGAGGCTGTGCGCCTGGGGCTCAAGGAGGGCAAGCTCGACGGCAGCGTGAAGTTTTACCTCTCGGGTGCGACCACGCCCGAAATGGCAGCCCCCAGTCTGGGTCAAGAACATGTGAACCGCCGCACAACATCAGGCGGCAAAGACCCTGTATTTGCATGCCACTGGGCTGCATTGTCCGGCTTGATCACCCTGCAGGAGAACGCCAAGAAACACGGCGCCAACGCCGTGGTCGACCTGCACAGCTTTTACAAAGAAAAAACATTCAAGGACCCGGTGAACTTTGAATGCTATTCGGGCAACTTCCTGACAGGCGTGACGCTGAAGGGCACTTACGCCCGCACCGCACAGTGAGGTGAATCCAACGCCCGACACCCAAGTCCCTGCGGCAGCTCTCGCTATGCCCCGGTTGCTGGTGGCAGCACAGGCCGCGCTATGGGCTCATGCCCGGCAACTGGCACCGGGCTGGCTTTCTGAAGACGAGCAGGCGCGTCTGGCCACCATGCAGCATCAGCAAAGGCGCCGAGAGTTTGTGGCCTGCCGCTACGCTTTGCGCAGCCTGCTGGCGCAGTCCACCACAACCCCCGTGGAACACTGGAGGCTGGACGCCCCAGAGGACAGGGCGCCGGGGCTGAATGCGCACCACCATGGCATGTCTGCAGCCGCCTTGATGCACCTGTCCCTTTCACACAGTAAGACGTTCATCGCCTGTGGCCTGGCAACGCAGCCAGTGGGCGTGGATATAGAGATACAAAGTGTCCGATCCTCCAGGCGGGACGTGCTCGCACTGACCACCCTGGCCTGCTCCCCCCACGAGATACAACAATTGCGTGCAACCGATTGCGAACTGTCGCGGCAGCGCATGTTTGTGCAATGGTGGAGCCTGAAGGAGGCGTACTTCAAATGTATCGGGACGGGTGTAGATTTTTCGTACATCCAGCGCATCGAATGTCGCCGCGCAGCCAACGCCTCGGCGTCACCTCTCGCGCACGCCCAATCGTGGTCAGGCAAAACCCAGCATGGCCGTGACGCAGTCCTTTCGGCATGTACCCTTGAACGCAATACACAGCCGTATGAACTTTGTGGCGACGAGGACATCGAGTGGCATGGGGACAGCGATTGGGTGTTGGTGGAGTGTTGATCGACCGCTACCGCCAGATATTGAAGAAGCACCCGGAATAGCAGCTCGGAAAAAATGGAAAACCTATGAATCAACCTTCTGCCCATGTCGAACTGATCGCCACTTTCAAAAGGGCGCAAGCCGATGCCGCCCACAAGCAAGGGCTGATCAAAGCGGTTGCCGCCAAAGGCCCCAAGGCCATCCAGGCGGCTGTCGATACGGCAGCCAAAGCAGCGAAGCGCAGGGATTCTTATGCCGAAAAGCTTGCGGCGCTGGGTGTGGTTCTCAAGGATTGAGTGGGACAGGACGATGCCATTTGCTTCACCGAGAAGGTATGGGTTTGCGTGTGCGCGGGAGTAGCCGGTGTTGAACATAAAAACGCCACCCAAAGGTGGCTGGCCGTAGAGTTTTACCTACTCAGTTCACATCCTGGGCGGCTGGCCTACTGGATCTGAGCCTTCATCCTCCACTTCACCCACGTTCTCCGGCCCAGACTGCGGAAGCTGCGGCTGAGGTGGAAGGGTCGGCGCCTCGGTGCTCGGTGGAAGATCGCCAGGCGGCAGTGGAAATGTCTCAGGGACTCGGTGGGCGGGATGTTCGTTTGGGTCTGTGGACATGGTGTACTCCTTGGGGGAAAGAGTCCATTGAGCACTGCGCCGTTTTCCGCCGCCGTAGGAGATGAGCCCAAAAAGGAGACCGCACGGGGCGGGCTGCAAAAGGGAGTTGTCGGCTGTGTTCAGTAGCCGACCATGTGACGGTATCTGGTAAGTATGGGCCGTGTTGACCACTTTGGCTTTGTCTGGATCAAACGCATCCTCTAAACTCGAAATGATATTTATTCTTATGAAAGTGCGGAGATGAATTTGAGAAGCGCTGGTGTGGGCGTGATTTTTTTCCTGGCAGCAAACATGGCTCAGGCCGTCTACAACATCAACATCGATCAAGTTGGCCCTGATGTCGTGATGAGTGGCTCGGGCTCGATAGTCATCAGCCCCGCTCTATCGTCTGGCAGTATTGGACCGTGTCTTCTTGGCGGCGATGGTTTGATCTACACAAACGCTCTCTGTATTGGCACGGATATAGATGGAGATCGGTATTTGGGAGTGCTAACGCCGGGCATTTCGCTGCCCTCAGCAGTGGCGAGCTTCGGCTCAAGCTCTTTTGGGCCGAATGTTTTCCTTCTCGGAAATGATCTCTACCTCCCGCCTACCTATGCCTCCGGGTCACCGCTGGTCAATCAATCTACTTATGCTGGCACGACATTGGCCGCCCTCGGTCTCACCGTGGGAACCCAGACGTTGTTCGTCCCATCCGGCGACGAGATCGTGATCAACATCGGCCTTGCTCCTCCCGCGGCTCCCGCAACTCCAGCCAGCATCCCCACCCTCGGCGAGTACGCCTTACTCGGCATGTCGTCGTTGCTGGCGATGTTGGGCATCGCCGCCGTCAGTCGCAAGCGGGGCTAAATCCTCGCGACTCTGGGCAGGGGTGGCGCCCCTTAGTGTGGCTCTGTTCTGAGGCGCCGCTGCCTATGGCGGCACCCTTGGGGGTATCAGGGCCATGTACCCCCACTTTTCGGAAATGCCCCCCCAAAATGTACCCCCACGTACCCCCGGATTCCGGCACACTTCGGCGCGCATCTGCGCGCTAGTCCAAGCCACTTCCCATAGGGAAAAAGAAAAAGGCCGCACGGTTGTGGAACCGTACGGCCTTATCTGTGGTGCCCGGGGCCGGAATCGAACCGGCACGCCTTGCGGCGGGGGATTTTGAGTCCCCTGCGTCTACCAATTTCACCACCCGGGCTGGAATTCGTGAAGCCCCAAATTATGGCACAGTA
>NZ_JBKBTV010000074.1:0-23936 GCF_046291265.1 Acidovorax sp.
GCGCCCGGCCGCTCGGGGAAGGTAAACCGCATCAGCCGCTCATCCTGCGCCAGCGATGAATGGCCGCCCACCAGGTGGCGAAGGTGTTCCTTGGCCAGTTCGTCGTGGGTCAGGTCCAGCGCCTCAAAGCCATGGCGGCTGAAGTTCTGGGCAATCGTCTCGGACTCGCCCTTGCCCTGCGTGGTCAGACCCACAAACACATGGGCCTGCGCCGCGTCGCTGATGCGGTAGTTGAACTCGGTCACATTGCGCGGGCCGCCGGGCAGGTCGCCCACCAGTTCACAAAACCGCTTGAAGCTGCCGCGCGCTTCGGGAATCGTCACCGCAAACAGCGCCTCGCGCTCTTCGCCCACCTCGGCGCGCTCGGCTACGAAGCGCAGGCGGTCGAAGTTCATGTTGGCGCCGCACAGGATGGCGGCGTAGGTCTCGCCCTGGGTCTTGTGGGTGTCCACGTACTGCTTGATCGCAGCCACGGCCAGCGCCCCTGCGGGCTCGACGATGCTGCGCGTGTCCACAAAGATGTCCTTGATGGCAGCGCAGACGGCGTCGGTGTCCACGGTGATGAAGTCGTCCACCAGGCCGCTGTGGGTGATGCGGAAGGTTTCCTCGCCCACCAGCTTGACGGCGGTGCCGTCAGAGAACAGACCCACGTCGGCCAGCGTAACTCGCTCGTGCGCCTTGACGGACTGGATCATGGCGTCCGAGTCGTTCATCTGCACGCCGATGACCTTGATCTCGGGCCGCACGGCTTTGATGTAGTTGGCCACACCCGAGATGAGCCCGCCGCCGCCAATGGCCACAAACACGGCATCGAGCTGGTTGCTGCCCAGGCTTTGCAGCTGGCGCAGGATCTCCATCGCGATGGTGCCCTGGCCCGCAATCACGTCCGGGTCGTCGAACGGGTGCACAAAGGTCAGGCCCTGTTCCTTTTCGAGCTTGACCGAGTGGGTGTACGCATCGGAATAGCTCTCGCCAAACAGCACGACCTCGCCACCCAGGGTTTTGACCGCGTCAATCTTGAGCTGTGGCGTGGTGGTGGGCATCACGATGACAGCGCGTGTGCCCAGCTTGTGGGCGCTCATGGCCACGCCCTGGGCGTGGTTGCCGGCCGAGGCGCAGATCACGCCGCGCTGCAGCTGTTCGGGCGTGAGGTGCGCCATCTTGTTGTAGGCGCCACGCAGCTTGAAGCTGAACACGGGCTGCTGGTCCTCCCGCTTCAGGAGCACTTGGTTGTTCAGGCGGCGGCTGAGGTTCTTGGCGGGCTCCAGCGCCGACTCCACCGCCACGTCGTACACGCGGGCGGTCAGGATTTTCTTCAGGTAGTCGGCGGGAGTGAGGTGCTGGGTCATGACGGGAGCAAGGTGGAGGCCGCCGCAGCGCAGGTGGCGGGGGCCCACATCATAGGGTGTCGGTTTTTGCGGGCCGACTCGTCGGTGGGCGTGGCGCGCGGCCGGTTCAGCCAAAAAAAAGCCCCGGGCCGTGAGGCCTGGGGCTGAATCCATCCTTTGAGGAGATGGAGGAGACAATCGGTGCGGGGAAAAAGTTGGAAACTTCGTTTCGGTCTTTGTTCCATCTGCTTCGTTATTGATTGAAAAGCAGCGCTTGGGATGAAGTTTAGCGCGAGTCGTGTTGCGTTGCAGCAAAATCCACATCAAATTTATCGCGCCGGATGATTCTGTGCGAAAAAAACCACGTCAACACACAGTCATCAAGGAGAAATACAAATGGAATGCACAGTCAGCTGGACGGGCGCAGCCGGAACACGGTCGGGCATGGGCTTTGTTGCCGAGACCGGCAGCGGCCATGTTTTGACCATGGACGGCGCCCCGGATGCCGCCAACCCCGCCAATGGCGGCCAGAACCTGGCGCCCCGGCCCATGGAAACGGTGCTGGCTGGCACCGGCGGTTGCACGGCCTACGACGTGGTGCTGATCCTCAAGCGCGGTCGCCACGACGTGCGGGGTTGCAGCGTGAAACTGACCACCGAGCGCGCCGAGACGGATCCGAAGGTGTTCACCAAGATTCACATGCATTTCACCGTGACCGGCAAGGCCATTCCGCCCGCCGCGGTGGAGCGCGCCATCGCCATGAGCCACGAAAAATACTGCTCAGCCAGCATCATGCTGGGCAAAACCGCGGCCATCACCACGGGTTTCGAGGTTCTGGAGGCTTGATCTAGCCGCTCCTGCCGCCGCGTTACACGTAGTGCGCGGTGGTGGTCATTACCTTGGCCGCCGCTCGCATGGCGGCCCGGGCCGGTGCAGGCAGCTCCAGTGCGCCTGAGGCGCGGGCTTGGGCTGCATGCCGCTCCTCATCGTCTTTCATGCGGGCAACCACCGCCCGCGACGCCAGATCCTGCTCCGGCAGTCGCTGCAGGTGACTGTGTAAGTGTGCTGCCACCTGGTTTTCGGTCTCCGCCACAAAGCCGAGGCTGGCTCGGTCGCTCACCTTGGCTGCGATTAGCCCCAAGGCAAAGGCGCCCGCAAACCACAGCGGGTTGAGCAAACTGGGGCGAGCGCCGAGTGCGTCCAGCCGCTGTTGGGTCCAGGCCAGATGGTCGGTTTCTTCGCGGGCGGCTTCTTGCAGGTGGGCGCGCAGTTCGGGGTTGCGCGTGACCGCTGCCTGGGCGGTGTAAAGCGCCTGGGCGCATACCTCTCCCACATGGTTTACGCGCATCAGGGCACCGGCCAGTTTCTTCTGGGCGGGGTCGAGTGCCGCCTCGGCGATGCCGTGCGCAGGGGTCCGTTCAGACGCCTGAGGCTGAGCGAAAAGCGTCCGCAATGCGTTGTCTGCAGCAGTAAACAGCGAATCCATAAAAACCTTTGGTATGGCAAGAGCGGTGCAACACAATTTTCACTTGGATACAAATAAGAGGGCCTCAACCCACGGCGCAACGCGGCGACATCCCGATTTTGCCGGGTCTGGATGAAATGTTGCAACACTGCAACGGATTTCCCCTTTCGGGCCGATTGTGGGTGAATTCCTTTGCGAAACCGGGCGGGCTCTGGTGCAATAGATGCAACTTCCCCACCAGGAGGTTGGCCCGGGGAACCGGCGGGACTTTGCAGGTGCTTGGCACGCTAGACCCCCCGTACCGGCGCCCTATGTTTAACCTTGGAGTAACTCGCAATGAAAAAATCCCTGATTGCCCTGGCTGTGCTGGCTGCTTCCGGCGCTGCAATGGCTCAATCTTCCGTGACCCTGTTCGGTATTGTCGATGCGACATACGCATACGGCTCCGGTAGCGTCGCCAACAAGTCGCAACTGACAAACTCCGGCTACAACAGCAGCCGTCTGGGTTTCCGCGGCGTTGAAGATCTGGGTGGCGGCATGTCCGCTTCGTTCTGGCTCGAAGCTGGCGTGAACAACGACAACGGTTCCGGCGCTAACACCAGCACCAACAACCAAGGCGCAGCAGCTGCTGGCGGCGGCGGTCTGACTTTCAACCGTCGTTCGACGGTCAGCCTGAATGGCGGCTTCGGTGAAGTGCGTCTGGGCCGTGACTACACGCCCCAATTCTGGAACCTGACTGTGTTCGATCCGTTCGGCACGAACGGTGTTGGCACGACCCAAACCCTGAACTCCAGCCTGGGTGGCCCAACCACCGTCCGCGCTTCGAACTCCATCGGCTACTTCCTGCCAGGCAACCTGGGCGGTTTCTACGGCCAAGTTCAGTACTACATGGGTGAAAACCTGAGCAACGCAGCGAACAAGAAGGACGGCAACGGCCTGGCTCTGCGCGCTGGTTACGCCAATGGCCCTATCAACGTCGCTCTGGCTTTCTCTGACACCAAGTACCTGGGTGCCGACATCACGGCATTCAACCTGGGTGGTCAGTACGATCTGGGCGTCGCCAAGATCATGGCTCACTACAACCAAGACGAAATCGACAACGGTGCAGAAGGCAAGGGCTTCCTGATCGGTGGTCTGATTCCTCTGGGCGCTGGTGAAATCCGTGTGGCTTACTCCACCTACAAGATCGACACTGCCGGTCCTGACCCACGTTCGAACAAGATCGCTCTGGGCTACGTGCACAACCTGTCGAAGCGTACGGCTCTGTACACGACGGTTGCTCGCGTTGGCAACAAGAACGGCGCTGCTTCGGCTCTGAACGGTTCCGTGACTGCTGCTGGCCGCAACTCCACCGGCTACGACATCGGTATCCGTCACAGCTTCTAATATTGACACTGGCTTTTGGCCAGTATCGATATCAAGCTTAAAAGCCGCCTTCGGGCGGCTTTTTGCATTGGGCATCGATTTTTGTTCGCCCACGTAGCTTGCGCTGTCGCCTTGGAGTTAGCCTTTGGCGGATGGGTAGGTCGAGGAATTGAATGCTGACCGAGTGGGTGGCGGCCCGTGAACCCCTCCCAGTCAGGCGCGGGGTGGACCGGGCTCCACCGGATTTTGAACCCGTCTTTGATGGCTGCTGATCCCTCAACTGTTTGGTAACTTTGGGCACATCCGGGCAGGCCCTCGGTGCAAATCGGCGGAGTATCCAGCCGCTTCGTGACAATGTTTGCCCACTCTCTCGTCCAATGCATTCTGTGGTGCATGTCGCTGGCACCATCCTTGCATGGAAAGTTCACTCGAAAAGGCGTTTTAGCCCCTTCGATACGCCCGGGATTCAGGGATTTCCCGTTGGCTATAGAGCAACCTTTACTGCATAGTAAAACTTTTATTCAAGAGGGTTCCATGAAACTCAAATACAGTCTTTTGTCGGCGGCTGCAGCCGCTGCGCTGTTGATGTCTCCAGCGCTGCACGCCAAGCCATTCAAATGGGCAAGCCAGGGGGAAATTGCGACGTGGGATATCCACTCACAGAACAACGCGTTGCAAAACGGCATTCACGCCAACGTGTATGAGAGCTTGGTTTACTACAACAGCAAGACTTTTGACGTGGAGCCTGTTCTCGCAACGGCCTGGAAGGAAGTAAGCCCCACGCAGGTGCGTTTCACGCTGCGCCAGGGCGTCAAGTTCCATGATGGTTCACCCTTCACCGCCGACGATGCTGTGTACTCGCTGCAGCGCGCCATGGCCAAGACCTCGAATTTCACGCCTTACGTTCAAGGCATCGGCAAGATCGTCAAGGTCGATGCTCAGACCATTGACGTCATGCTTGTGGCGCCCAATCCGGTGTTGCTGCGCCAGATGACCGAGCTGCGCATGATGAGCAAGGCCTGGGCTGAAAAGAACAAGTCTGTGGACCCCAAGGACATCAAGGGCACGGACGAGAACTTTGCGCACCGCAACGCCATGGGTACGGGCCCTTACACGCTGGATTCGTGGCAGCCTGATGTGAAGATGACGTTCAAGCGCAACCCCAACTGGTGGGGCAAGATGGACGGCAACGTGACGGAAATCGTCTACACCCCCATCAAGTCGGCGGCTACGCGCATTGCAGCGCTGCTGTCGGGTGAAGTGGACATGGTGCTCGACCCCACCCCTCAGGATCTGGGTCGCCTGCGCGCCAGCCCAGATCTGAAGGTGATCGACGGCATTGAAAACCGCACCATCTTCCTGGGCATGGACCAGTTCCGCGAAGAACTGCCCGGCTCCAACATCAAGGGCAAGAACCCGCTCAAGGACGTGCGCGTGCGCAAGGCCCTGTACCAGGCCATCGATGCGGACACGATTTCGCGCAGCATCATGCGTGGTCTGGGCAAGCCGACAGGTACGCTCGTGGCACCTCAAGTCGCGGGCTATACCGAAGCCGTGGGCAAGCGCTTCCCCTATAGCGTCGAAGCATCCAAGAAGTTGCTGGCCGAAGCTGGTTATCCCGATGGGTTTGAGGTGGACTTTGCCTGCCCGAACAATCGCTACATCAACGATGAAGCGATCTGCCAGGCAGTCACCGCCATGTGGTCGCGTGTGGGCGTCAAAGCCAAACTGCGCACGCTGCCGTTGGTGAACTACTTCCCGATGATCCAGCGTTACGAAGCCAGCATCTACATGCTGGGCTGGGGCGTGCCAACGTTTGATGCGTTGTACAGCCTGCAATCGCTGGTGCGTACCGTGGGCCAGGGCGGTGACGGCAACTACAACGTAGGCCGTTACAGCAACCAGCGCATGGACTATCTGGTGGACCGCATCAAGGCAGAAACCGACGCCCCTGTGCGTTCGCGCATGCTGACCGAAGCGCTGCAGCTGTCGAACGACACTGTGTCGCACATTCCTTTGCACGACCAGGTGATCCCATGGGCTGTGAAGAAGAACATTGAGTTGACCCACCGCGCAGATAACCGCGTGGACATGCGTACGGTCAAGGTGAACTGATTTATCCTCGACACACTGAGAGCAAGGGCCGCGCGGCCCTTGCTCTCTTTGGTTTAGTTTGACGACGTATTGCCAACCAGCGCCTGCGCCATCAAAAGTGGCTGCGGCGTTCCCATCGAACACTCACTCGACTCTCTGATGCTTGCCTTTATATTGCGCCGCCTGATACAGGCTGTGATTGTCATGATCACGGTGGCCTTCATCTCCTTCATGCTGTTCCAGTATGTCGGCGATCCTGTGGTGTTCCTGCTTGGCCAGGATGCCACCCCCGAACAGATTCGCGAGCTGCGTGCTTCCCTCGGGCTAGATAAACCGTTTTTTGTGCAGTTTGGCCACTTCCTGGTGAACGCTGCTCAGGGCGAGTTTGGTCTGAGCCTGCGCCAAGGCGCCAAGGTGTCTCGCCTGATTGCCGAGCGCTTCCCAGCGACGCTGGAGCTGGCCTTGGTCGCTGCCTTTATCGCCTTGGCGATTGGTGTGCCCATGGGTGTGTATGCCGCTCTCAAGCGAGGCACCTTCACCAGCCAGTTGTTCATGACGCTGTCTTTGCTCGGTGTTTCGCTGCCGACTTTCCTGATTGGCATCTTGCTGATTCTGGTGTTTGCCGTGACTCTGGGCTGGTTCCCTAGTTTTGGCCGCGGCGAAGTCGTGCAAATGGGCTGGTGGAGCACCGGCCTGCTCAAGGCCAAAGGCTGGCACCACATCACGTTGCCGGCCATAACGCTGGCCATCTTCCAGCTCACGCTGATCATGCGACTGGTGCGCGCCGAAATGCTGGAGGTGCTGCGCACCGACTACATCAAGTTCGCACGCGCACGTGGCCTGTCCAACCGCGCCATTCACTTTGGCCATGCGCTCAAGAACACACTCGTGCCCGTGATGACCATCACCGGCCTGCAGCTCGGTGGTTTGATTGCTTTTGCGATCATCACCGAAACAGTGTTCCAGTGGCCTGGCATGGGCCTGCTGTTCATCCAGGCCGTGACGTTTGCGGATATTCCAGTGATGGCCGCCTACCTGTGTCTGATCGCCCTCATCTTTGTGGTGATCAATCTGGTGGTGGATCTGTTGTACTTTGCCGTGGATCCCCGCCTGCGCGTGGGCAAGGCAGGGGGCCACTGATGCAAGGCGCCCGACTGAAAGCCGGTGGCCGGGCGTTTGCGCACATTGCGCAATACCACCCCGAGTTGATCGCGCTGCGCCGGGACCTGCATGCACACCCCGAACTGGGTTTTGAAGAGATCTACACCAGCACCCGGGTGAAAGAAGCTTTGAAGCTGTGCGGTGTGGATGAGATCCACGACAGCATTGGCCGCACGGGCGTTGTGGGCGTGATCCGCGGCCGCAGCACGTCTAGCGGCAGCATGGTGGGTCTTCGGGCTGACATGGATGCCTTGCCACTGACTGAGCACAACGACTTCTCGTGGAAGTCTTGCAAACAGGGGCTCATGCATGGTTGTGGCCACGACGGGCACACCGCCATGCTGGTGGGTGCGGCGCGCTACCTGGCCGAAACCCGCAACTTTGACGGCACTGCGGTGCTGGTGTTTCAGCCCGGCGAAGAAGGTTTTGCGGGCGCTCGGGTCATGATGGAAGACGGCTTGTTTGACCGGTTTCCGGTGCAGTCGATTTTTGCGATGCACAACTGGCCTGCCATGAAGCCCGGCACCGTCGGCATCAACTCCGGCCCCATGATGGCGGCGGCGGACCGCTTCACCATTGAGATCACCGGCCGCGGCGGCCATGGGGCGCACGCCTATCAGACGGTGGACGTGGTGCTGGTGGCCGCGCACATCATCACCGCAGCCCAGAGCATCGTATCCCGTAATGTCCGCCCGATTGAAAGCGCTGTGGTCAGCCTGTGCGCTGTGCAGGCGGGCGACCTGGGTGCATTCAGCGTATTGCCTGGCTCAGCCACGCTGGTGGGCACAGTTCGCACCTTCGATCCGCAAGTGCAAGAGATGGTGGAAAAACGCCTCAAAGAACTGTGCAACGCCATCGCCCTGGGCTTTGGCGCCACGGCTACCGTGCACTACGAACGCATCTACCCCGCCACCATCAACACCGAAAGCGAAGCCATTTTTGCAGGCGACGTGGCCGAATCCCTGCTGGGTGCCGACCACGTGGTGCGCGACCTGGAGCCCAGCATGGGTGCTGAGGACTTTTCTTTCATGCTGCAGGACAAGCCCGGCGCCTACCTGCGAATAGGGCAGGGCACAGGGGCCAGTGGCAGCGCATTGCACAACAGCCGCTACGACTTCAATGACGACATCCTGCCCCTGGGCTCGGCATTGCACGCCAGCCTGATCGAGCAGGCCATGCCGTTGGCGATGCCTTGAGCACACACCACGGTCCACCGCGTCCCTTTAAAACGATGACTCGGAAGTCCCACACTTTCGCAACCCTTCCCCCTCACAGGAGATTTCCATGAAATTCCAGAAAAAAGTTGCTCTGACCGCTTTGTTTGCCGCGCTGACCGCGACGAGTTTGGTCGCCAATGCCCAGACCATCCGGATCGCCAATCAAGGTGATGCGCTGTCCATGGACCCGCACTCGCTCAACGAATCGCTGCAGCTGAGCGTGACCGGTAACGTGTACGAACCTCTGGTGAGCCGCAACAAGGACCTGAGCTTGGCCCCCGCACTGGCCACCGCCTGGAAGCAGACCGCCCCCACCGTGTGGCGTTTCGAGTTGCGCAAGGGTGTGCAGTTCCATGATGGCACCCCGTTCACCGCAGACGACGTTGTGTTCAGCTTTGCCCGCATGAAGGGCGAGGGCTCTGACTTGAAGGCTACCAACAGCGACGTCAAACAGGTCCGAAAGATTGACGACCACACCGTCGAAATCGAAACCAACGCGCCTCAGCCCATCCTGCCCGACGTGATCACCACCTCGTACATGATGAGCAAGAAGTGGTGCGAGACCAACCAGGCCGTGGTGCCTGTCGACCGTCGCAAGGGCATTGAAAACGCCGCATCGTTCCGTGCCAATGGCACTGGCCCCTTCCGCCTGCGTGAACGCCAGCCCAATGTGCGCTCGGTGTTCGTCCGCAACGGCGCCTACTGGGGCAAGATCGAAGGCAACGCGACCGAAATCGTGTTCACCCCCATCGGCAACGATGCCACCCGCGTGGCCGCACTTCTGTCCGGCGAAGTGGACGTTATGGAGCCTGTGCCAGTTCAGGATATTGACCGCGTCAACACCAGCGCCAACACCCGCGCCGTGACCGGCCCCGAACTGCGCACCATCTTCCTGGGCATGGACCAAAAGCGCGACGAGTTGCTGTACTCCAATGTGAAGGGCAAGAACCCCTTCAAGGACAAGCGCGTGCGCCAGGCTTTTTACCAGGCCATCGACATTGACGGCATCAAGCGCACGGTGATGCGTGGTGCCTCCAACCCATCGGCACTGATGGTGGGCCCGGGCATCAATGGCTTTGAAGCTGGCGCCAAGCGCCTGCCGTATGACGTGGAAGCCGCCAAGAAGCTCATGGCCGATGCCGGTTACCCCAATGGCTTTGAAGTGTCCATGAACTGCCCGAACGACCGGTACGTGAACGACGGCCGCATCTGTCAGACCGTGGCAGCCAACCTCTCGCGCATCAACGTCAAGATCAACCTGCAGGCCGAAACCAAGGGCACGTACTTCCCCAAGGTGCTGCGCCGCGACACCAGCTTCTACATGCTGGGCTGGACGCCCACCACGTACGACGCGCACAACGCGCTCAATGCGCTGATGATCTGCCCCGAGGACAAGGGCGGTGCAGGCCAATTCAACCTGGGCGCCTATTGCAACCCCAAGCTGGACGAGCTGACCAAGCAAATCCTGGTCGAAACCGACAAGGCCAAGCGCGACGCCATGATCAAGGAAGCCTTTGACCTGCACAGTTCCGACATCGGCCATCTGCCACTGCACCAGCAAGCGCTGGCTTGGGGTGTCAGCAAGAAGGTGAAACTGGTGCAAATGGCAGACAACTTCATGCCCTTCAAGTGGATGAGCATCGAGAAATAAAGCGTTTGGACAAAAAATAGAAGTTGAAGTACGAAGGTACGAGATAGCTATCGCTAATTGACAGCCTATGGACAACGCACGGCCGCCACCCGGGCTGTGCGTTGTCGCATGTTTACTGGTTTCCCCACAATGAAAACAACCCTTGCCCGCTGGTTTGACAGCGACGTTGGCTACAGCTTCCGCACATCGCCCATGGCGATGGTCGCGGCCGCCATTGCCCTGATCTGTGTGTTCTGTTCGCTGTTTGCCGGATGGGTCGCACCACACAACCCGTTTGACCTGGCCACGCTCGAACTCAGCGACGCGCGGCTGCCCCCGGCCTGGATTGCCGAAGGCTCCATGAAGTACCCGCTGGGCACCGACGACCAGGGCCGCGACATTCTGTCTGCACTCATCTACGGCGCGCGCATCTCCCTCGTGGTGGGCCTCGCGTCGGTGGTGCTTTCCGTAGTGGTGGGCGTGGCGTTTGGCCTGCTGGCGGGCTTTCGCGGCGGCTGGATCGACGCCGTCCTCATGCGCCTGTGCGACGTGATGCTGTCGTTCCCCGCCATCCTGGTGGCCCTGCTGATTGCGGGTGTGGGCCGGGCGCTGTTCCCCAACGCACACGAGTCGCTGGCCTTTGGCGTGTTGATCATCTCCATCTCGCTCACGGGCTGGGTGCAGTACGCACGCACGGTGCGCGGCTCTACGCTGGTTGAGCGCAACAAGGAATACGTGCAGGCCGCCCGCGTGACGGGTGTCTCGCCGCTGCGCATCATGCGCAAGCATGTGCTGCCCAATGTCATGGGCCCCGTCATGGTGCTGGCCACCATCCAGGTGGCTACGGCCATCATCACTGAGGCCACGCTGTCCTTTCTGGGCGTGGGCGCACCGCCCACCTCGCCCTCGTTGGGCACGCTGATCCGCATCGGCAACGACTACCTGTTCTCGGGCGAATGGTGGATTACCGTGTTCCCCGGTGCCATGCTGGTGCTGATTGCTTTGAGCGTGAACCTGCTGGGCGACTGGCTGCGCGATGCCCTGAACCCGCGCCTGCGCTGAACCACAAGAACAAGTGACCTCCCCATGAGCCTCCTAGAAGTCAAAAACCTCGTTGTCGAATTCCCGAGCCGTCGCGGTACCCTGCGCGCTCTGGACGACATTTCCTTCTCTATCGCACCCGGCGAGATCCTGGGTGTCGTGGGGGAGTCCGGTGCAGGCAAGTCGCTCACCGGCGCCGCCATCATTGGCCTGCTGGAGCCACCGGGCCGCGTGGCGTCCGGCCAGATCCTGCTGGAGGGCAAGCGCATCGACAACCTCAACAACGAGGAAATGCGCCACATCCGCGGCCGCCACATCGGCGCGATCTTTCAAGACCCGCTGACCTCGCTGAACCCGCTGTACACCGTGGGTCGCCAGCTCACCGAAACCATCCTGGCGCACCTGCCGGTCACGCCCGCCGAGGCGCGCCTGCGTGCCATCTCGTTGTTGCAGGACACCGGCATTCCCGCTGCGGCGGAGCGCATCGACCACTACCCACACCAGTTCTCCGGCGGCATGCGCCAACGTGTGGTGATTGCCCTGGCCCTGGCCGCCGAGCCCAAGCTCATCGTGGCCGACGAGCCCACCACGGCGCTCGACGTGTCCATTCAGGCGCAGATCATCCAGCTGCTCAAGAACATCTGCAAATCGCGTGGCGCTGCCGTCATGCTGATTACGCACGACATGGGCGTGATCGCCGAAACCTGCGACCGCGTGGCTGTGCTGTATGCCGGGCGCGTGGCCGAGATCGGCCCCGTGCACGACGTCATCAACAAGCCGTCGCACCCCTACACCAGTGGCCTGATGGCCTCCATCCCCGACATGTCGGTGGACCGCGAGCGCCTGAACCAGATCGACGGCGCCATGCCCCGTTTGAACGCCATTCCCCAGGGCTGCGCCTACAACCCACGCTGCCCCAAAACCTTTGACCGCTGCATGACCGACCGCCCCAACCTGATGGACGCAGGTTCTACCCGCGCCGCTTGCTGGCTGCACGCTGGCGCCACCCAAGCCAACGCCGAGGTGACCGCATGAGCGCCGCCGCTACGACCACCCCCGGCACCGCCCAGACCGACGCCGTGAAGAGCAAGGCCCTGGTGCAGGCGCACGACCTGGCCAAGACGTTTGACGTGTCGGCCCCCTGGCTCAACCGCGTGATCGAACGCAAGCCGCGCACGCTGCTGCACGCCGTGGACGGTGTGAGCTTCGAGATCGAAAAAGGCAAGACGCTGGCCCTGGTCGGCGAATCCGGCTGCGGCAAGAGCACCGTAGCCCGCCTGCTGGTGGGCCTGTACGAGCCCACACGCGGCGGCCTCACGTTTGACAACCAGGACGCCCACGCTGCCTTCAAGGGCAAGGACGCGCAGGCCATGCGGCGGCGCATCCAGATGATCTTCCAGGACCCGTATGCCAGCTTGAACCCGCGTTGGCTGGTCGAAGACATCATTGGCGAGCCGCTCAAGGAACACGGCCTCATCACTGACAAAGCCGAGCTGAAACAACGTGTGGGCGAGCTGCTCAAGTCCGTGGGCCTGTCGCCGCTGGACATGGTCAAGTACCCGCACCAGTTCTCTGGCGGCCAGCGCCAGCGCATCTCCATTGCGCGCGCTCTGGCCACCGAGCCCGAGTTTCTGGTGTGCGACGAGCCCACCAGCGCGCTCGACGTGTCGGTGCAGGCCCAGGTGCTCAACATCATGAAGGACCTGCAGCGCGAGCGGCACCTCACGTACCTGTTCATCAGCCACAACCTCGCCGTGGTGCGCCACGTGAGCGACCAGGTCGGCGTGATGTACCTGGGCCGCCTGGTGGAGCTGGCCGACAAACACACGCTGTTTGACACCCCGCGCCACCCCTACACCCGCATGCTGCTCGATGCCATCCCGAAGATGCACGACACCGGCAGGTCCCGCACGCCCGTGCAGGGCGAGGTGCCCAACCCCCTGAACCCGCCACCCGGCTGCGCCTTCAACCCGCGCTGCCCCCATGTGAACGACCGCTGCCGCGCCGAGCGCCCGCAGTTGCTCAACATTGGCGGTATCCGCATCGCGTGCCACGCGGTCGAAGAAGGCCGTATTTGACGGTTTACTCCTAAAAATATAGCTGCTAGCGCTTGATGGACAAGCGCTAGAGGCATATTTTGCTCAAAGATCGGGTTTGCTGCCTGTTTTTTTGGCAGACGCTCTCGGTCCATTGCGCAGACACCGCCACAGGCTCCTTTTGGGAGCCTGTGGCGTTTTTGTGGTGTCACGGTGTCACGGTTCGCGCCGCGCTTTGTTTTCATGCCCCTGTCACGCAGCCTCACCACCCTACAGGCTTTTGCGAAACAACCGTCACAGGGGCTAAACATGAAGATCAGTGGGTGGGAAACCAAGATGCGCCGCGTGCGCGTGGGACTGCTGGTGCTGGCTGTAACGAGTGCACTGGCGGCATGCGGCGGGTCGGACAGTGGCGAGCAAGGCAAGCCGCTGGAGCTGACCATCCTGCACATCAACGACCACCATTCCACGCTGGAATCCAAGTCCAAAACACTCAAGCTGTCCGCAGGTGGCGCTGCCGCGGTGGACGTGGCGGTGGATGCCGGTGGATTTCCGCGCGTGACGGCGGCCATTGCCGAGCTGGCAGCCAAGTCCCCCAATGTCCTCAAACTGCACGCGGGCGATGCGCTGACCGGCACGCTGTACTTCAACCGCGCGGGCGCAGACGGCGAGGCCGACGCCGCAATGATCAACACGGTGTGTTTTGACGCCTTCACCCTCGGCAACCACGAATTCGACAAGGGCGACACCGGCCTCAAGGGCTTTCTGGACCTGATGCGCAAAGGCACCTGCAAGACGCCGGTCCTCAGTGCCAACGTGCAGTTTGGCCCGGGCTCGGCCCTGAACCCCACGCGCGCGCCGGGCTACGTCAGCCCGTCCACCGTGGTCGAGCGTGATGGGCAAAAGATCGGCATCGTCGGCCTGACCATCGCGCAGAAAACCAAGGCCTCGTCCAGCCCGGATGCGGAAACCACCTTCCAGGACGAAACCGTTGCCGCCCAGCGCGAGATCGACGCGCTGCGCGCCAAAGGCATCGACAAAGTCATCGTGCTCAGCCACATCGGCTACGAGTACGACAAACAAGTGGCCGCGCGCCTGTCGGGCGTGGATGTGGTAGTGGGCGGCGACTCGCACACCCTGCTGGGCCCCAACACGCTGACCACCACCGGCGTGGGTTCGCCCGCAGGTGCCTACCCCACGCGCATCACCGACAAGGACGGCAAGCCCGTGTGTGTGGTGCAGGCGTGGGAATACGCGCAGGTGGTGGGTGAACTCAAGGTCAGCTTCAACGCCCAGGGCGAAGTCACCCAGTGCGCGGGCACGCCCCACGTGCTGATCGGCGACAACTTCACCATCGGCGGCAAGGCCGTCACCGATGCAGAGAAGACGGCCCTCAAAGCCAGCGCCGCCGCCACGGGCTTGCTGCGAGTGACCACGCCAGCACCCGCTGCCACCGCCGCGCTGCAACCCTTCAAAGACCGCGTGGCCGTCTTCAACCAGACCCAGGTGGCCATGGTGCCACAAGAGCTGTGCTCGCGCCGCGTGCCCGGCGGTGTGGGGTCGGTCGACTACAGCCGCTCCAGCGCGGCCTGCAACGCCGAAGGCAGCGTCAGCCTGCGCGGCGGCGATATCCAGCAACTGGTGGCCGAGGCCTACCTGGACGTGGCCAACCAGAAATACGGCGGTGCCGACATCACGCTGCAAAGTGGCGGTGGTGTGCGCATTCCGCTGCAGGGCACTGTGTCTGCGGCACAGGTGATTCAGGTGCTGCCGTTTGGCAACATGCTGTTCCGCCTGGACATCACGGGCCAGGAGGTCAAGGGCATGCTTGAAGACGGGCTGGAGGCAACCTACGGCGCGGGTGGTTCCACCGGCCCGTACCCGTACACCGGCGGCCTGCGTTATGACGTGAACGCCAAGGCCACCTTTGGCCAGCGCGTGAGCAACATCGAAGTGCGCAGCCCCGCCACCGGCGCGTGGGGCGCGCTGGATGTGGGCAAGACCTACAAGCTGTTTGTGCTGAGCTTCAACGCCACCGGTGGCGACGGCTACAAGACCCTGGCCGCGGTGCCAGCGGCGCGGCGCCTGGACATTGGGGTGCTGGATGCGGATGTGTTCTTCAGCTACATCGAAAAGCAGGGCAAGGATGCTGCGACCGGCCTGCCAGTGCTCAAACGCCTGCCGACGGAGCTGTACAGCACCAGGAATTTTGTGAATTGATGGGTATCTGATGGGTAGCTGATGGGTATGGAGGGACTGCGCTTGCGCTGTTAGCGCGCGACCAGTCAACGCCCACCGCTGTGGCATTGATGAGCATTTGTTGCCTGCGGCTTTCGCCGCAAGCTGAGGCAAACTAGGCGGGCAAATCGCAGGTCAGGTCGCCACGGTGGTGGCTTGGCTTTTGCCAGCCTTTCCCCCAGCCCAGCTGCCTCCACGAATCCTGGCGTGACTCTGCACGGGGCCACGCGGTTCGTGGGGCGCTCACGCAAGCCCCCTATGCTCACACTTGCACGCCTGATCCTCGCCGTCGTGACACTGGCCGCCATCGGCCTGCAGCTGTTTCTTCATGTCTCGGCCTCGTACAGCACGTTGAATTTTTTCAGCTACTTCACCAACCTGTCCAACCTCTTTGCCACGCTGGTGTTGGTGCTCTGCGTGGTGACCCCGCCCAGCCGGGCACGCGACCTTTCTCAATACGTAGCCACCGTCAACATGGCCGTGGTCGGCCTCGTTTTTGCGGTGCTGCTCAGGAACGTAGACCTGGGCGACTTGCGTCCGTGGGTGAACTTCGTGCTGCACTACCTCATGCCCGTGGCGGTCGTTCTGCTGTGGTTTGTCGCGCCGCCCGTGTCCCGGCTCACACGCCGGCACCTGCTGGTGGCCATGGCGGTGCCAGCGGTGTACCTGCTCTATGTCGTCGTGCGGGGCGCAAGCACGGGTTGGTATCCGTACCCGTTTCTCAACCCCGCCCTTGTCGGCGGTTATGGCGCGGTGGCGGCGTACGCGCTGGGTATTGCGGTCACCTTTTTGATCATCAGTGCGGTGCTGCTGGCTGCGGGCAACCGGCTGAGCAGGGCCCGGCCATGAGCAGCAACACCGTCGAAATCGGTCGCGCATCCGAGGCCGATCTGGACGGCATTCTGGCGCTGCAGGCCGCCAACCAGGCGGACCAGGGCGGCACGCTGTCCGGGACGATGGCGCGTTCCACCATCGCCGAGATGATGCGCGAGATGCCGTTGATCGTGGCGCGCCGCGACGGGCGCGTGGTGGGTTTTCTGATGGCGGGGTCGCGGGTCATGGCGGCTGGCGTGCCGATCATCCAGGCCATGCTGGCCGCCTACCCCGGCGCGCACGATGCCTACGTGTACGGCCCGATTTGTGTTGCGGCCGAAGCGCGCGGCGCCGGGCTGGCGCAGGCGATGTTCGATGCGCTGCGGCGCCTGGCGCCCTCGCGGGAAGGCATTTTGTTCATTCGGCGCGACAACATGGCGTCGCTGCGTGCCCACGAAAAGATGGGCATGAAAGAGGTGGGCGAATTTGGGTTGGGCGGAAACGTGTTTTCCGTTTTTTCATACCTGGGGTGACATGGGATCAACCTCCCATCCCAAGCCGCGGGCGTCGAATACGGCGAATTCGCAGGTCGCACCCATTTTTGGGTATTTGCTATAAAAATTATAGCTGTTAGCGCTTTATTTATAAGCGCTAGAGGCTAAAATGGCTTCAAGCCCTCACGCGTACCGCTTCGCCCGCAGGTTCTCTTTCATCTGCTGCAGGATGGGCTGCAGCGAACTGCCAATGCGCAGCGCCACACAAGTCGCCAGCACATCAATGATCAACAGGTGCATCAGCCGCGACACCATCGGGCTGTAGCGGTCGTAGCCCTCGGGGTGGTCGGCGGCCAGGTGGATCTGGCAGGTGCTGGCCAGGGGGGAGCCGCTGGCGGTGATGACGATGGTGGTGGCGCCGTTTTTGCGCGCGATGTCGGCGGCGTCCATCAGGTCGCGGGTGCGGCCGGAGTTGGAGATGATCACGGCGCAGTCGCCGGGGCGCAGCAGGGTGGCGCTCATCACCTGCATATGGCCATCGCTGGTGGCAATCGACGTGACCCCCAGCCGAAAGAACTTGTGCTGCGCGTCTTGCGCCACGATGCCGGAGTTGCCCACGCCGTAGAACTCGATGCGTTTGCCGGTCTTCCAGGTGGCGGCAATGGCCTCGGCCGCGCGTTCGATGGCGACGGTGCTGGCCGCGTTGCGGTATTGCAGGAAGGCGGCCACGGCGTTGTCCACTACCTTCACCAACACGTCGCCGGTCTTGTCGTCGGCGTCTACGCTGCGGTGGATGAAGGGCACGCCTTCGCTCACGCTGCCCGCCAGTTTGAGCTTGAAATCGGCCAATCCGTCGTAACCGATGCTGCGGCAAAAGCGCACCACGGTGGGCTTGCTCACGTGCGCGCGTTCGGCCAGTTCGCGCACAGGCAGGCGGGCAAAGGCGCGGGGGTCGGCCAGCACCAGTTTGGCAACGCGCTGCTCGGCGGGGGCCAGGGACGAGAGTGAGGCGGTGATGCGGTCCAGCATGTCAGCGGTGTTCCAGAGGGGAAGTCGTGGCGGTCGGCGGGGCGCGGGGCCAGAAGAAAGAAATGGTAACTGGGTTTCATCGCGCTGGGTAAACCGATTACAGCGGACAGCGGCGCAAGGCGAAGCAAAGCCAGTGCGCGTTATCCCGATGGCACGGGTTGCAGGCCGGGCCTAGGATGTTTTGTCACGCAAATGTCGTGCAACTGTCATGCAAAGCGTCGGGTACTGCTCGCTGATTTGCTCAGCCCAAACCCTGCGTGTTGATTTTTCGGTATCCCCGCCAGCCAACAACACACTCCCAAAGAGAACCTCTCATGCGCACAAAAAACACACTGGCTGCAGTCACGCTGGCCCTCACGGCCTCCGGCGCCCTGGCGCAAGGCCAGGTCAACATCATCTGTTCGGTGCAGGCCGAGTGGTGCAACCTGATGTCCACCGTGTACGCCAAAACCACGGGCACCAAGGTCAACATGACGGCCAAGGGTTCTGGCGAGGCGCTGGCCCAGCTCAACGCCGAAAAGGCCAACCCCAAGACCGACATCTGGTTTGGCGGCACGGGCGACCCGCACCTGCAGGCGGCCGAGCAGGGGCTGACGCTGGAATACAAATCTACTCAGCTCGCGCAGCTGTACCCGTGGGCGCAAAAGCAGGCGGTCGATTCCAAATACCGCACGGTGGGTGTGTACCTGGGCCCGCTGGGTTTTGGCTACAACAAAGAGCTGTTGGCCAAGCGCAAGCTCAACCCACCGCAATCGTGGGCCGACCTGCTCAAGCCCGAGTTCAAGGGCGAGGTGCAGATGGCCAACCCCGCATCCAGCGGCACGGCCTACACCATGATCGCCACGCTGGTGCAGCTGATGGGCGAAGAGAAAGCGTTTGACTACCTCAAGGCGCTGCACCCCAATGTGAGCACCTACACACGCTCGGGCACCGCGCCTGTCAAGGCGGCCGCGCGGGGCGAGACCACGGTGTCGGTGAGTTTTGTGCACGACGTGACGACCGAGGCCGTCAATGGTTTCCCCGTGGCGTCGGCCACGCCGTCCGAAGGCACGGGCGCCGAGGTGGGCTCCATGAGCATCGTCAAAAACGGCCCCAACACCGAGGCCGCCAAGAAGTTCTATGAATGGGCGCTGACCCCCGGTGGGCAGCAGTTTGGCCTGGCGGCCAAGCAGTTTCAGCTGCCCAGCAACACGCAGGTGCCCAAGGACCCGCGCATGACCGACCCTGCCAAGATCAAGCTCATCAACTACGACTACGCCAAATACGGCGCCAGCGCCGAGCGCCGCCGCCTGATTGCGCGTTGGGAGAAAGACGTACAGAACGCGGCACGGTAGATGAAGCTCCCCCTGAGCCGCTTTGCGGCTTCCCCCTCTACTGCGGGAGGGGCACGCACCCGGTGGCCTGGCAGGGCGTGTTCCACGGGTGCACTGGCCTCGGCCGCGCCGGTTTCATGCGCCGTGGCCCGGCCCGGTGCTGCCCAACATGAACAGTTGATCTGATGACGGTATCTGCACCGAACCGGCCCTTGTGGGTCTGGGCGATTCTTGGCGTCCTGGGCTACCTTGCGCTGCCGTGGTACGCGCAGCAGGACGCCAATGGCCTGCTGGCAGCGGGCCAGGTCTTTGCATCTGAGCAAACCGCCAATGGCCTGATGCAGGCTGCGACGTTTGGTCGCCCGTGGCTGTGGCTGGGCCTGATCGGCCTGGGCATTGCGGGTGGGGCATCGCTGATGCCCGCGGGCCGCCAGCAAGGCTTGGTGCTGGTCGCGGGCGGCGCGCTGGGGCTTGCTGCCCTGTTGCTCAGCGGTTTCACCATCGGCGCCCGCGGCTGGGCGTTCGAATGGATGACACAGAGCCTGGGCGAACTGGGCGCGCGCCAGCCGGGCATGGGCTGGGGCGCTTTTGTGGTGCTGACCGCGCTGCTGGTGCTGCTGGCGTTTGGTGTGGCACGGCGGGGTTTCTTCAAAGGCGATTTGTTCGTCGCGGCTGCCGTGCTGGGCTGCGGCAGCCTGCTGGCGCTGTTCATCGTGTTCCCGGTGTTCAAGGCGCTGTCGGCCGCTTTTTTCCTCGAAGACGGCCCCTTCTCGCTGGCCGTGGTGTGGGAGCGCATCGCCCACGAGCGCAACTTTGGCCTCGCGTGCCTCAGCGGCGGTCAGCGTTGCGGGGTGGCGTGGAACACGCTGTTTCTGGGCCTGATGACGGCCACCAGCACCACGCTGCTGGGCACCTTCATGGCGCTGATGGCCGAACGCGCCTCGCGCCGCTATGCGCGCCCGCTCAACATCGTGGCACTGCTGCCCATCATCACCCCGCCGTTTGTGGTGGGCCTGGGGCTCATCCTGCTGTTCGGCCGGGCGGGCGTCTACAACCAGTTCATGGAATACGCGTTTGGCATCACGCCCACGCGCTGGTTCTACGGTTGGCTGGGTGTGTGGGTGGCGCAGACCTTTGCGTTCACACCCATCGCCTTCATGATCATGCGCGGTGTGGTGCAGGGCGTGGCGCCCAGCCTGGAAGAGGCCGCGCAAACTCTGCGCGCCAGCCCGCACCAGACCTTCATGACGGTGACGCTGCCGTTGCTCAAGCCCGGTCTGGCCAATGCGTTTCTGGTGGGTTTCATCGAGAGCATGGCCGACTTTGGCAACCCCATCGTGGTGGGTGGGCAGTTCTCGGTGCTGTCCACCGAAATCTTCTTTGCGATCGTGGGTGCGCAGTACGACCAGGGACGTGCCGCGTCGCTGGCTTGGATCCTGACTTTCTTCGCGCTCACCGTGTTTGCCATCCAGCGGGGTTTGCTGGGCAAGCAGAACTTCACCACCGTGTCGGGCAAGGGTGACTCGGGCATTGCCATGCCGCTGCCCACCGGCGTGCGCCGCGTGGTGCATTCCATCGCGCTGCCCTGGATGGCGTTCACGCTCATCGTCTATCTGTTTGCGCTGGCCGGTGGTTTGGTGCAGACCTGGGGGCGCGACTACACCATCACGCTGGTGCACTTTCGCACTGCTTTTAATGTGGAGTGGGGCGAGTTTGGTGTGGTGTGGGCGGGCACGGCGTGGAACTCGTTCTTCACCACCATCCAGCTCGCGGCCATCTCCGCGCCGCTCACGGCCACGCTGGGCATTGGCATTGCGTGGCTGCTGGCGCGCACCGAGTTCCGGGGGCAGGGCGCGTTTGAATTTGCGGCGCTGCTGGCCTTTGCCATCCCCGGCACGGTGCTGGGTGTGAGCTACATCCTGGCGTTCAACGTGCCGCCCTTCGAGCTGACGGGCACGGCGCTCATCATTGTGTTGTGCTTCATGTTCCGTAATCTGCCTGTGGGCGTGCGGGCGGGCACGGCGGCATTTAAGCAGCTCGACCGCTCGCTGGACGAAGCCTCTGTCATGCTGCGCGCGGGCAGTGTGCAGACGCTGCGCCACGTGGTGCTGCCGCTGCTCAAGCCCGCGCTAGTGGCGGCGCTGGTCTACAGCTTTGTGCGCGCCATCACCACCGTCAGCGCGGTGATTTTTCTGGTCACCGCCGAGAACGAACTGGCCACCACCTACATCATCGGCCGCGTGGGCAATGGCGACTACGGCGTGGCGCTGGCGTACTGCACGGTGCTCATCGTGCTCATGTCAGCTTCCATCGGATTGATCCAACTGCTAGTTGGCGAACGAAAACTGGGCCGCCGTGGGGCCGCCCCCGCTGCGCACTGATGACCCCTTTCAAGAACAAAGAAGACACGCCATGAACCACAGCGGCGCGGGCATTGTGTTCCGCAACATCACCAAGCGCTACGGCAGCGACAGCAGCGCCGCCCTGGCCGTCAAGGGCATCAGCTTTGAGGTGCCGCGCGGCTCGCTGACCACCATCCTGGGGCCCTCAGGCTGCGGAAAGACGACCACGCTGCGCATGATCGCGGGGCTCGAATCGCCCACGGCGGGCGAGATCTTCATCGGCGGCAAAGACGTGACCACGCTCGGCCCTGCCCAGCGCAACGTCAGCATGATGTTTCAGAGCTATGCGCTGTTCCCACACATGAACGTGGTCGAGAACGTGATGTACGGCCTGCGCATGTCGGGCCAGCCCAAAGATGTGGCGCGCGCCAAGGCCGTGGAAGCGTTGCGCGGTGTGGGTTTGGTGGGCTTTGACGACCGCCTGCCCAGCGAGCTGTCGGGCGGCCAGCAGCAACGTGTGGCGCTGGCCCGCGCCCTGGTGCTGGAGCCCGAGGTGCTGCTGTTTGACGAACCTTTGTCCAACCTGGACGCCCGCCTGCGCCGAGAGATGCGCGAGGAGATCCGCGCACTCCAGCAGCGCTTGTCGCTCACGGTGGCGTATGTCACCCACGACCAGGCCGAGGCCATGGCCGTCAGCGACCAGATCATTGTGATGAACCAGGGGCTGATTGCACAAAAAGGCACGCCCCGCGAGCTGTACGAAACCCCGCGCAGCGAATTTGTGGCGGGCTTCATGGGCGAAGCGATGCTGTTCCCCGCCGTTGCGCAGCCCGATGGCACGGTGCAACTGGGCCCGCTGGTGCTGCGCCCGCGCACGGTGGTGCGCAGTGGCCCGGTCAAGGTAGCGGTTCGGCCCGAGGCCTGGCGCATCGAGCGCCGTGGCGATGGACTTTTGCCCGCCCGATTGGACAAGTCGGCCTACCTGGGGGCGGTGCATGAATACACCTTCGACACCCCGCTGGGCAGCATATTTGTGGTGTCGTCGGACCTGGACAACGTGCTGGCCGTGGGCGAGCAGGTGCTGCTGGGTCTTGGCAACCATGGCGTATCAGTGGTTGGTAGTACCGATGGGGCGCTGGGTGATGCGGAATAATGGCGCCATGACGAACCAACTCGACGCCCTCAAACAGTTCACCACCGTGGTTGCCGACACCGGCGACTTCAAGCAACTGGCGCAGTTCCAGCCCCAGGATGCCACCACCAACCCCTCGCTGATCTTGAAGGCCGTACAAAAGCCCGAGTACGCGCCGCTGCTGCAGGACACGGTCGCCCAGTTCAAGGGCCGCCCGATGGACGAGATCATCGACCGCCTGCTGGTCCGCTTCGGCCGCGAGATCCTGGCCACCATCCCCGGCCGCGTGTCCACCGAAGTCGATGCGCGATTGAGCTTTGACACCAGCGCCACTGTCACGCGCGCCGAACGCATCATCGAGCTGTACCAGGCCGAAGGCATCCACATCGACCGCGTGCTCATCAAGATCGCGGCCACGTGGGAAGGCATCAAGGCCGCTGAAAAGCTGGAGCAGCGCGGTATTCACACCAACCTCACTTTGTTGTTCTCCTTCGCCCAGGCCGTGGCCTGCGGCGATGCCAAGGTGCAGCTGATCTCGCCTTTTGTGGGGCGCATTTACGACTGGCACAAGAAGCAGGCGGGTGCGCAGTGGGACGAGGCGGCACGGTCTGGCGCGAACGACCCGGGCGTGGTGTCTGTCACGCAGATTTACAACCACTACAAGCACTTCGGTATTGCGACCGAGGTGATGGGCGCGAGCTTTCGGAACGTGGGGCAGATCACTGCGCTGGCGGGGTGTGATTTGTTGACCATTGCGCCGGAGCTGTTGGCGCAGCTGGCTGCGAGTGATGCGCCGTTGCAGCGGGCGTTGAATGCGGATGCTGCCAAGGGGATGGATTTGCCTGCGGTGAACTATGACGAGGCGGGGTTCCGGTTTGCTTTGAATGAGGATGCGATGGCGACGGAGAAGTTGGCGGAAGGGATTCGGGCGTTTGCGGTGGATGCGGTGAAGTTGGAGAAGCTGATCCTGGCTGCTTGAGGTTCGTTTTTGAGTGTTTTGGCTGCTGGCGCTTATGTATCAAGCGCTGGTAGCTATTGTTTTTATAGTTACTGAGTTTCTCCACTGACCGTTCGGGCTGAGCTTGTCGAAGCCTGGGCGCGCGCCCATCCGTTCGGGCTGAGCCTGTCGAAGCCGTGAGCTGATCGTGCCGCGTGCCTGGTTTGAGGGCGGAGGCCGGGAGTCGCCCGGCATGCGAGTAACTTCTCTTTTGCTTCGCCAAAAGAAAGTCACCAAAGAA
>NZ_JBKBTV010000075.1:0-23231 GCF_046291265.1 Acidovorax sp.
CAGGACATCGTCAAGGCCGTGAGCAACGACCTGGCTTTCAAGCGCAAGTACAAGATCGGCACCGTCAACTCCATCAACTGGGCGCGCCTCTTGGCGCAGGTGGTGTACTACTTTGCGGGCTACATCCAGGCCACCGAAACCAACGACCAGAAGGTCAGCTTCACCGTGCCCTCGGGCAACTTTGGCAACGTCTGCGCGGGCCATGTGGCGCGCAGCATGGGCTTGCCCATCGACAAGCTGGTGGTCGCCACCAACGAGAACGACGTGCTGGATGAGTTCTTTCGCACCGGCGCCTACCGCGTGCGCGCAGCGGCCGACACGCACGAGACGTCGAGCCCGTCGATGGACATCAGCAAGGCCAGCAACTTCGAGCGGTTCATCTTCGACCTGCTGGGCCGCAACGGCCAGCGCACGAACGCGTTGTTTGCCAAAGCGCTGCCCGCTTATGGCCGATTCGATTTGAGTGCCGAGCCTCTGTTTGCCGAGGCGGCTACCAAGTACGGCTTTGAAAGCGGCAAGAGCACCCACGCCGACCGCCTGGCCACCATCAAGGACAACTTCGAGCGCCACGGCGTCACCATCGACACCCACACGGCCGACGGCGTGAAGGTGGCGCGTGAACACCACCAAGACGCCAGCGTGCCGATGATCGTGCTGGAAACCGCACTGCCCATCAAGTTCGCCGAAACCATCATTGAAGCCCTGGGCCACGCGCCCGAGCGGCCCGAGAAGTTTGCGGGCATCGAAGACCTGCCCAAGCGCGTGCATGTCATGCCCGCCAACGTGCAGTTGGTCAAGCAATACATCGAGCGCCACTGCGCGCCGGTCGCCTAGGCGGCGACGGGTGACGGGTGACTGGTGAATGGTGAATGAGAAATTTGATATAAAAAATGCCCCTGGCGCTTATCTGATAAGCGCTAGCAGCTATAAAAGCAATAGCTACCCAAGGAGCAATGGATGAAAGTTGTCGGTTTTGCCGGCTTTTCCGGCAGTGGCAAGACCACGCTGGTGGAGCAGTTGATCCCCGAGCTGCGGCTGCGGGGCTTGCGTGTATCGGTGGTTAAACATGCCCACCACAGTTTCGACATCGACCACCCAGGCAAAGACACCCACCGCCACCGCGAGGCCGGGGCTTTTGAGGTGGTGGCGGCGTCCGACAAGCGCCTGATGCTGGTGCGCGAGTTCGAGCAGCCCGCCACGCTCAGCGTGCACCACCTGCTGGCCGAGCTGTACCAGGGCGTGGACTGGGTACTGGTGGAAGGCTTTAAAGACAGCGACCTGCTCAAGGTGGAAGTGTGGCGCGCACCCGAAACCGGCCAGGTGGCCAAGCCCGTGCGCTACCCCGAAGACGATTTTGTGGTCGCCGTGGCCACGGATGCTCCTGACAGCCTGCCCGTGCCCACCCAACTGCCCTTGCTGGATCTCAACAACCCGGCGCAGGTGGCGGACTGGCTGGTCCAGTACGAGCACCGCTTTGAATACAACTGGGAGCTGCACGGGGGCCTGCTGCCATGCGCCCCCCAATGAAGCCCCTGAAACCGCTGGACGAAGCGCTGACTGACCTGTTGGCCAAAGCCGTGCCCTTGCAGGGCGCCGACACCGTCACCACGTTCGATGCGGACGGCCGCGTGCTGGCGCAAAACTGTGTCTCGGCGCTGCAGGTGCCGCCGCAGGACAACAGCTCCATGGACGGCTATGCCGTTCGCTGCGCCGATGTGGCCGAAGCGGGTGTGGTTCTTCCCGTATCGCAGCGCATTGCAGCGGGCAGCTCGGGCGACCCGCTGCTGCCGGGCACCGCCGCCCGCATCTTCACGGGCGCGCCGGTGCCTGAGGGCGCGGATGCGATTCTGATGCAGGAAGACTGCGAACCCCTGGCGAATGCCGTTGGTGGTGAGGGCCTGGGTCAGGTGCGGATCAACGCCGTGGCCAAGCTGGGCCAATGGATCCGCAACGCGGGCGAAGACATCACCCGTGGGGCGGTGGTGCTGTCGGCGGGCACCCGCCTGACCCCGGCAGAACTGGGCCTGGCCGCCAGCATCGGTTTGCACCAACTGCAGGTGGCGCGCCGCCCGCGCGTGGCGCTGTTCTCTACGGGCGATGAACTCGTCATGCCCGGCGATGTGCCGCCTGAGCAGATGCGCCCGGGGGCCATCTACAACAGCAACCGCTTTTTCCTGCGCGCCATGCTGCTGCGCCTGGGCTGTGAGGTGACGGATTTCGGCATCGTGCCCGACCGGCGGGATGCCACCATCGACGCCCTGCGACAAGCCAGCAGCGCGCACGACCTGATCCTGACCAGCGGCGGTGTGAGCGTGGGCGAAGAAGACCACATCAAGCCCGCTGTCGAGACGCTGGGAAGCCTGGACCTGTGGCAGATCGCCATGAAGCCTGGCAAGCCCTTTGCCTACGGGCAGATCCCGCGTGACGGCGGCGGCGCAGCGCACTTTATGGGCCTGCCTGGTAACCCGGTGTCCAGCTTTCTGACGTTTGCGTTGCTGGTGCGCCCGTTTGTGCTGCGGCTGCAGGGGGTGATGGACGTTGCTCCTCAATCCATAGCAGCTCGCGCTGATTTCATTTGGCCCAAGGCCGATAAACGCCGTGAGTTTTTGCGCGTGCGGCACAACGCTGCCGGTGGGCTGGACCTGTTCAACAACCAGAGTTCGGGCGTGCTCACGTCGGCCGCCTGGGGCGATGGCGTGGTCGACAACGCGGCGGGCCAGACGATTGCACCGGGCGATACGGTGCGGTTCATCTCCTTTGCGGGGCTGTTGTCATGAAGTTGACGGTGCGCTATTTCGCCTCCATCCGCGAGGCCATAGGGCAAGGCAGCGAGGCCGTCGAGACCTCTGCCACCACGCTGGGCACGCTGCGTGACGAACTCATCGCACGCGGCGGCGCTCACGCCAGTAGCTTGGCGCGTGGCAAGGCGGTGCGTATGGCGTTGAATCAGACGCTGAGCGACGAGACTGCGCCTTTGGCCGATGGGGCTGAAGTAGCGTTTTTCCCTCCGGTGACGGGCGGTTGAGGTTGCGTCTGCCGGTAGCCCGGGCCTCAGTGCCCGTCGCCTTCCCGCAGGCGCTGCTCGGACAGCAGATGCAAGTAAACCTCTAAGTTGGTGTACCCCGGCATGCCCAGCAAGGGCATCGTCAGCTGGGTGTCATTGTGGTCTTGTGCCTGGGGGTTCAGACCGTGAGCGGTTTCCCAGGCGTCGGGCATACCATCGCCATCGCTGTCTTGCGGGGCTGCAAGGGGCTGGGCGCCAGGGGCCCAGGGCATTGCGCTGCCATCGCCAGCGGGGTTCACATCGCGGGGCACCAGCGTGATCTCCCGGCGCTCCACTGCCTGCATCAGGCGCTTGTCCATCGGGTCGCGGGGGAAGGCGCCTGCATTGAGCACGCCCAGGGCGGGCAAGTCCACCGCCCGTGCATAACCCATTCCCGGGAAGTCGTGCCGCTGCGGCACTGCAAAAGCGGGCGAAGCGTTGCTGCGAGGCGCATCGGGATAGTCGTTGCAGCAGTACACAAGGCCGTAGTCGGTGTGATGGGGGTACAGGTTGATCTGGTTGCCGCTGAACCAGGTGGTGGTGCGCGGCAGCGCCCCTTGGGGTGTTGCTATGTGCACCATCCCAAAACGCATCTGTTCGGGATGGGCTGCGTTGCGGGCCACGGCGTAGTTCTGGGCAAAATTCAGTCGGTAGTAGATGGGCTGGCCGCTGTCTGACGCCGATACCGTGGTGTTGTTGATGTCTACAAAATACCCCATGTCCCAGTACAGGTTGTTGGACAGCTCCACATCCATCACCGAATTGCCAGCGGCAGCGCTTTCACGCGAAAACTCGGGGTAGCGCCCCAAGATGCGGTTGAACACATTGTTGTGCAGGGCCAGCCGTGTCAACTCGTACCCCTGGCTGGGGTTGCTGTAGTTGATCAGCACGCCCCCGCGGTCAGCATGGTCGCCCACGGTTTCGGCAATGATCGTGTTTTGCACCGTGATGTCCTGTGCGTACGAGATTTCCATGGCCTCGTCGGTCGCACCGCCGATGGAGACATGGTCCACGATGGCGCGGCGTGTGTAGCGCATGCGCAGGCCGTCGTCGTGCCGGGCGTCAGGCCGTATGCGCACATGCCGCAGGATCCAGTTGTCGGCCTTGCGGGCCGTGGCCGCGCACTCCACGCGCTGGTCGCAAAAAGGCTCTTCCGTGGTGTGCAGCTGCCGAATGGTGATGCCTCCTGGCGACGTCTGCCCGGCAATCGTCACATCCCCCCGCGTCAGATGAATGGCTGCATCAATCAGGCCACTGACGGCAAATACCACCGTGCGTGGGCCTTCCTCGTCGAGGGCCGCTTGCAGTGAGCCGGGGCCGTTGGCGTTGAGGTTGGTCACCGTGATCACCCGCCCGCCGCGCCCGCCCGTGGCCTGCGCCCCAAAGCTGGCTGCGCCCGGAAAAGCCAGGGGCGCGGCCTCGTAGCCCGAGCCCACAGCCAGCACCTCAAAATCAGCACCTTCAATGCGCACCCCGGAGTACGCGCGCCCCTGGTACACCACATTGGGCAAGTGCAACACCCCAGTGGTTTCGTTGAAATTGAAGGTGTTGGCCCGCGCATCGCCCAGCAAAATCACGGGCATGGCGCGCATTTTGAGAAGCACGTCGCGATAGCGCACCGTTTTTCCCGCCAATCCGATGTCGGTAAGAAACAACTCGTCGTTGCTCACGTTGTAAGACGCGCTGCCAGCCATTGAGGGGCTGGTGCAGCACAGGGCGGCGGCCAATGCGATTAAGCGCAGCATGGTGACTCCTGCAGACTCCCACCGGGTGGGCCCCGTGGGTGGCGAAATCAGGATACTGCCAGTCAGGCGATTTGCGCATCAGGGTTAGACGGGGGGTGAGCGCCATGACGCTGTGCCGCCCGTCGCCCCAATGGCTCGTCCGCTCTATCAACCGAGGTTTTCCGTTAGCGTGCCCAAAGTGGCCCGCAGGCGCTGCTCCATTGCGGCCGAGGCCACCATCATCGGTGCCCGAAGCTCATTGCGCATCCAGCCCGCCTGCGCCAGCACGGCCTTCAGCGGCGCGGGGTTGGGTTCGGCAAAGCAAGCCTCCACCCAGGGTGATAGCGCTTGCCACACGCGGCGGGCCTCGGGCAGGTCGCCCACACGCAGCAACTCCAGCAATTGCACAAAATGCGGCGCTTGCCAGTGGGCGCTGGCGGCAATGGCGCCTTGGCCGCCCCAGGCCAGGGTGGTGAACATCTGCGCGTCTTCGCCCGCTAGCACGGCCAGGCGCCCGTCGGCGATCAGCGCTTGCGTCTTGGCGGCGTTGCCGCCGCAGTCCTTGATGGCGCGGATGCGCGGGTGTTCTGCAAGTGCCAGCAGGGTTTCTGTGGCCAGCGTGGCGCCTGTGCGGTAGGGAATGTCGTAGACGATCAGCGGCACGGCGCTGGCATTGGCCAGGGTGCGGAACCAGTGCAACAAACCCTCTTGGGATGGGCGGATGTAGTGCGGTGCGGGCACCAGCAGCCCGGCCACCGGGTGGCGCGCCAGGGTGCGCACCCATTCCAGCGTCTGGCCCAGGTGGTAGCCCGACAGGCCCATCACCACGGGCAGGCCTTGCGCGGCGCCCAGCACGGTGTCCAGCACAGCGATTTGCTCCGCCTCGTCGAGTGCAGCGGCTTCGCCGGTGGAGCCGCAGGCCACAAAACCCGCCACGCCTTGGGTCGCCAGGCGGGTGGTCAGCTTTGCGAGGGCGAGGTGGTCCACGGCGCCGTCATGAAACGGTGTGACCAGGGGAATCCAGAGTCCGCTGAAGGGGGTGGGCGCGGATGGAGGGGCGGTGGATGGCATGCGAAAGTTCCTCGAGAGTTCGACCGATTGGAAGAACCGTCACAGGTGCGCGCGCTGAATGCCAGGAAACAAAAAGGGGAGTTTTGTGCCAAGGGTTCCGTCGCTCATCCGGGACGGAACCACACAGCTCCGGTCAGATGAGCTGGGGTTTTTTGGCTTTGACTGTGCACTGCAATGCCACCGCAAGAGCTGCGGACATGGCAAAGAAGGAGTGCACCGGCATGGGGCGCAGTATAGCCAAGCGCATATTGGGCGCAAAGGCCGGTTCAGTGCGTGGGCGGCAGTGGGAGGGCGTCGGGCTGCGGCGCTAAGAGCGCGGGGCATGGCCACGCCAGCAACTCAGCGAGGCGGGTGACGATCCAGGTGGCCTCCGAAATGGAGACACCCGATTCCGGGGTGCACAGCCCGGCATGGATGCGGCTGAGGATCTCGGTCTCTGATGGCGCCTGCACGTGGTACAGCGTCTGCGCATGTTCCACCAGGTGGCCTGCCAGGTCTTCGCACAGCTCATAGCGGGTGCGCACGGTTTGGGCACGTTCAATCAGGCGGCCGCGGGCATCGGTGTACACCGCCATGAAAGAAGGCGGGACGTGGATCTGGTTGTCGTCTTCCATGGGCACCGTTCAATCGGGCGTGAACAGTCGTTCAAACTTGGTCTGGTCGGATGGCAGCTCAAATGTCACCACCTGGCCCATTTTCATGTCCGACAGGCGGCAGGCTCCAAACAGCGTCGTTTTGCCCGCCAGCTCCATCACATCGAGGTCGATGATGGCGTAGGGGTGGGGCACGAAGACCTGGTGCGCGAACACGTCGCGCACCGTGTTGCGCGGGGACGGATAGAGCTTGTACAGAGCGGTCTGAATGGTTTGTGTGGCCATGGGCGGAGGTGAGAGCCTGTTTTGAGATCGTCAACACGTTCTGAGATGTCTGCACTGCGGGTACAGTGCGGGCGAATCGTACAGACAAACCTTTTTACCTATTTATGGCACGAAACAAAAGCGAATGGCCGGCCAAAGTGCTGGCGCTGGTGCGCGGCGGCAATGTGGATGCAGCCATCGCGCAGATCAAGGTGGCACCCACGGTGGGTGATGTCACGCGCCTGCAAACCCTGCTGGCCCAATTGCCGCCGTCGCCTTCGCTGGTGCAACTGCACAAGGTGGTCGAGGAAGAACGCGCCTTGCTGGCCGCACCCCGGCTGCATCGCTCGCCCTGAGTGGGCATCCCCCAGTTTTTGCCATCCGCCCTGTAGAGAGTTTTTTGCCATGACCTTGCCCCGCGTTGCCATCCAGACCGAGGACTTTGACCTGTCCGCTGAGATCGCCGCCTTGCGCAGCGAGAACAAGGGCGTGGGGGCGGTGTGCAGCTTTGTGGGCACCGTGCGTGATCGCAACGAGGGCGATCAGGTGTCCTCCATGGAACTGGAGCACTACCCCGGCATGACCGAAAAATCCATCGAAACCATGGTGGACGAAGCCTTCCGGCGCTTCGATATTTTTGGCGCCCGCGTGATCCACCGCGTGGGACTGCTGCAGCCGCTCGACCAGATCGTGTTGGTGGCCGTGACCAGCTCCCACCGGGGCCAGAGCTTTCAGGCCTGCGAGTTCTTGATGGACTACCTCAAGACCCAGGCGCCGTTCTGGAAGAAGGAAGAAACCACTGAGGGCGCGCGCTGGGTCGATGCGCGCGTGAGCGATGACGCGGCTGCCGCCCGCTGGGGCTTGCCTGCCCAGCAATGAACCACTCCATGCCCCCTGCAGCGGTTGGCTGGTAGCCTCTCACTGCAGCGGCAATCTGCCAGAAAGTCTCTCCAGTCGCATGCTCTGTGGCTGTAGATCCACAGCACAAAACACACGAATGCTACTGATTTAATAGCTATTTCCGCTTGCAGGTAAAGCGCTAGAGCCCCAAAAGGCTTGTAGTCCTTGGGTTTCAGCTGCCCATCACCTGGACCATTTGTTCGTGCAGCTGGGCGGGGGACACCGGCTTATGCAACAAGGGGATGTTGCTGGCGAGGGCCTCGCGCAGGCGGTCGGGGGCGGTGTCTCCAGTGATCAGGAGTGCGGGCAGGGGCAGGCCGCTTTGGGCCCGAACGGCAGCAATGGCCTGGGCACCTGTGCATTGGTCTCGCAAGCGGTAGTCGCTGATGATCAGCTGAGGGCCGCGTTGGGCGGCCGCCGCCAGGGCCTGGTCAATCGACTCCACCGCCGTGCAATCGCAACCCCAGCTTTGCAGCAACTTTTGCATGCCGTGGCGAACAGCGGCATCGTCGTCAATCACCAGCACATGCAGGTCCAGGCGGCGCATGGCGCGGGCCACCGCTTGTGGGGGGTCGTTGACGACGGTTGCGCGGGCGTTGGGCAGGCGCAGGCGAAACACGCTGCCGCGCCGGGGCCGGGAGCACACACTCAAGGTATGCCCCAGCGCCCGTGCCAGGCCATCGACAATGGCCAGCCCCAACCCCAAGCCTTTTTCCCGATCGCGCTCAGGGTTGCCCAATTGATGGAATTCCCTGAAGACGGTTTGCAACTGGTCGGCTTCGATGCCAATGCCGGTGTCCCACACCTCCAGCACCGTGTCGTCACCGCGCTTTCGGCACCCCACCAGAACCCCGCCGCGCACCGTATAGCGAATGGCGTTGGAAACCAGGTTGCGCAGCATCATCTCCACCAGTACCGGGTCAGAGTCGATGGCTGCGCGGGTTTCGCGCAGACGCAGCACCAGTCCCTGTGCCAGGGCTTGGGGGGCCAGTTCGCGGTCAATTTTGTTGAGCAGCGGCTGCAGGTGGAAGGGGGCGCGTCGCACCTCGACCACGCCAGCGTCGATGCGCGAGAAGTCGAGCAGCGTGCCCAGCATGCCGGTGGTGGTATCGGATGTGGCGCGGGCATTGGCCAAGACTTCTTGCTGCTCGGGCGACAAGGGGCTGCGCGACAGCACCTCCAGAAACAGCCCTTGGGCGTGGATGGGTTGACGCAGATCGTGGCTGGCAGCGGCCAGGAAGCGGGTTTTGGCCTGGTTGGCGTGCTCGGCTTCTTGATGGGCGGCCTGGGCTTTGTCGGTTTCGATGCGCAGTTGCTGGATGAGCGCCATGTTTTCAAACCGCAGAGTGATGGCATCGAGCGCCACGCGCGCGCCGTTGCGCCCTTGGGCCGTGAGGGTCGCCACGTAGACCGTTGAAATCAAGGCCATGGCGATGTAGGCCGGGTCGGGCATCAACCACAGCTTCAAGCCCAGACAGACCAACGCACCGGTGGCAAAGGCCACGAACACCGGCATCACCACACAGTTCACGGCCATGGCGTTGGCGGTGACGCCCGCCATGACCGCCATCACCAGAGCAGTCCCCACCACGGTGGCCGAGTCCAACCCTGCCCAGGCCAGCCCCGCCCAGATGGCTCCGTCGAGGCCGTTGATGGCGATCAAAATCCACACGTGACGGACAGCCGTGGATTCGGTCAGATCGCCGCTCAGCGCGTACCGCGCGTGAAATACGTGGACCAACCGCGACACCACCACCGCGGCAGCCCACACCCACAGGCCCAGAGCGTTGCTGGGGTTGGACATCATCCACAGCACAATGGCCAGCAACGGGAAGATGGGGAGCAGCGACGCGCCCACATTGCCCATCAGCAGGCGCAACAGCTCTACCAGCATGCGGTCGCCAGGCAGGCGCAGAAGTTGTTGGGGGCGGTTCATCCCACCAGGCCCTTGCGACGGGCGGCAAACACCGCCTCGGACCGATTGGACACACCCAGGTGCGCCAGGATGGCCTGCACATGCACCCGCACGGTGTTTTCTGCGAGGCCCAACTTGCGCCCGATGGCCTTGTTGGTCAAGCCCTGGCACAACTGGTCCAGCACTTCGCATTGGCGGGGGGTAAGGCCAGAAGGTGTTTGGGACACGGTGGGCGCTGGAGGCGAGGCCCCGCCGGCAGGGGGCAGCGCCAGCACCTGTTTGACCACCGACAGAATGTCGTCCGCGGTTTGTTCCTTCGACACAAAGGCCGATGCGCCCTGTTCCATGGCCATACGCATAGCGTCGGGCGAGGGGTCTGCGGTCAGCACCACGATGGGGGTCTTGGCCCAACGCCGCTGAAGCAGCGCCATGCCATCGAGCCCATTGAGCCCCTGAAGCCGCACGTCCAGCAGGATGAGCTGGGGTGGCGCCACCTGTTGCAGGGCCTCTTCGATGGAGCCCGCCTTGAGCACCTCCAGGTCGTTCAGCACAGACCGCAGCAACAGGTGCAACCCTGTGCGAAACATGGCGTGGTCGTCAATCAGCAGAACACGGGTAGGTGGCATGGGCGGGGACTGTAACCCGCCCAACCCCTGTCCACGCCCACTCATGCGGCGGGTGTTGTGTCCTAGCTCAATCGGACTATAGGGCGACGGAGCAGGCATTTCTAGCATTGGCGGCGCGTCTTGGCGCCTTCGCATTTGGAAAAAATGGGCACCAACGCTTCCGATGCGTGCCCGTGCTGTTTGCTGAAACGCATTGCTGCGTTGTCAGTGATGCCAAGGCGGCGTGAGTCCATTCCCGTCTGTCCGTCCAAGCCTTGGGTGGCCGTTCCCTTCTTACTTGAATGAGTCGATATGTTGAAAAAATTCCTGTTCGCTGTGGTGTCTTGCTTGGCGCTGAGTCCTGCTTTCGCAGCCCTGACGTTCACGCTGACCGAGACGGGCGGTAACGTGGTGGTGACGGCAAGTGGGAGTGTGAATACGGCGGCCTTGACACCAATGGGGGCGGGCTTCTGCGGCGTGGCGGGGGACATAGTCGCAAGTAGCGCAGGCTTTTGCGGTGGGGCCGGTGCTCTCGTGGGCTACATGGGCATGACTGGGCCGACGAGTTTTGGTTCAGGAGGGGCGACGGTGGGGAATAGCACCTCGGGAGACGCGGTAGGGGTGTCCGGTGTGACTGGGGAGGTCTTTTTACCCGGTGGCTATCTATCCGGTTCCGCCCTTTCGGGTACCGCCACTTTTGCAGGCGCCACCTTCGCCAGTCTGGGCGTCACGCCCGGCACTTACACCTGGACGTTTGGCTCCGGTGCTGCAGCAGATTCCGTGGTGGTGACGGCTGGGGCCGTTGTCAGCAATGTGCACAACGTGCCCACCTTGGGCCAATGGGCGTTGGTGCTGCTGGCTGGTTTGTTGGGCTGCATGAGCGTGGGTGCGCTGCGGCGGCGTGCTGCCTGACCTGCGCGCACACCCTGGCTGGCGCCGGGTTGCTGGTCTTGCGGGGCGGCAGGCGGATGGCCCTGGCGCACCGAGCAGGCGTTTGAACCAAAGTTTCAAGCCAAATCGGCCTCTAGCGCTTATTGGCAAAGCGCTACCAGCTATCAAACTAGTAGTAAACGGCGCTGCGGCGTCCGGGTGATTCACTGACGCAGGTCAATGGGTGGGCCGCAGCACTGTCTTGAAATCAGGCAGAAGTTGCCCCACGTGCTCTGCAATTCGGAGGACATTCACCCATGCGTCTCGACAAATTCACCACCAAGTTCCAGGAAGCCCTGAGCGATGCCCAAACCATCGCGCTGGGCAATGACCACGCCTACATCGAGCCCGTGCACATGCTCGTGGCCATGCTCAAGCAGGACGACGGCCCCAAGGCGCTGTTGCAGCGTGCGGGCGCCAATGTGCCCGGGCTGTTGACGGCAGCCGAGGCCGCTGTCAAGCGCTTGCCCCAGGTCACGGGGCAAGATCAGGTGCAGGGCGGCCCCGAGCTGGGGCGCGTGCTGCAGGCCACCGAAAAAGAAGCTATCAAGCGCGGCGACCAGTTCATTGCCAGCGAGCTGTTTTTGCTGGCCGTGATCGACAGCAAGGGCGAGGCCGCAAAAATTGCCAAGGACAACGGCCTCACGCGCAAGAGCCTGGAGGCCGCGATTGAGGCCGTGCGCGGCGGCCAGAAGATGGACAGCGCCGAGGCCGAAGGCCAGCGCGGCGCACTGGCCAAATACTGTATGGACCTGACCGAGCGCGCCCGCATGGGCAAGCTCGACCCGGTAATCGGCCGCGACGACGAGATCCGCCGCGCCATCCAGGTGCTGCAGCGCCGCACCAAGAACAACCCTGTGCTGATCGGCGAACCCGGTGTGGGCAAGACCGCCATCGTCGAGGGACTGGCCCAGCGCATCGTGGCGGGCGAGGTGCCCGAGTCGCTCAAAGGTAAACGCGTGTTGTCGCTCGACATGGCGGCCTTGTTGGCCGGTGCCAAGTTCCGCGGTGAGTTCGAGGAGCGCCTGAAGGCCGTGCTCAACGAGCTGGCCAAGGACGAGGGCCAGACCATCGTTTTCATCGACGAGCTGCACACCATGGTGGGCGCCGGCAAGGGCGAAGGCGCGATGGATGCGGGCAACATGCTCAAGCCCGCGCTGGCGCGTGGCGAGCTGCACTGCGTGGGCGCGACCACGCTGGATGAGTACCGCAAATACATCGAAAAGGATGCGGCGCTGGAGCGGCGCTTTCAAAAAATCCTGGTGGGCGAACCCAGTGTGGAGGCGACCATCGCCATCCTGCGCGGCCTGCAAGAGAAATACGAAGTGCACCATGGCGTGGACATCACCGACCCCGCCATCGTGGCGGCGGCCGAGCTGAGCCACCGCTACATCACCGATCGTTTCTTGCCCGACAAGGCCATCGATTTGATCGACGAGGCCGCGTCCAAGATCAAGATCGAAATGGACTCCAAGCCTGAGGTGATGGACAAGCTTGACCGCCGACTGATCCAGCTGCAGATCGAGCGCGAAGCTGTGCGCCGCGAGAAAGACGAGTCCTCGCAAAAACGCTTTGCGTTGATTGAGGAAGAGATCGTCAAGCTGCAAAAGGAAATCGCCGACTACGACGAAATCTGGCAGTCCGAGAAGGCCCAGGCGCAGGGCAGCGCCCATGTGCGCGAAGCCATCGACAAGCTCAAGTTCCAGATTGAAGAGTTCACCCGCAAGGGTGATTTCAACAAGGTGGCCGAGCTGCAATACGGCAAGCTGCCGGACCTGGAAAAGCAGCTGAAAGAAGCGCAGGCGCAGGAAGACGGCAAAGACGGTGCACCTGCCCCGCGCCGCTTGCTGCGCACGCAGGTGGGCGCGGAAGAAATCGCCGAGGTGGTGAGTCGCGCCACGGGCATCCCCGTGTCCAAGATGATGCAGGGCGAAAAGGACAAGCTGTTGCAGATGGAGACCAGGCTGCACGAGCGTGTGGTGGGCCAGCAAGAGGCGATTGCTGCGGTGGCCAATGCCATTCGCCGCTCCCGCTCGGGCCTGAGTGATCCCAACCGGCCCACGGGCTCGTTCCTGTTCCTCGGCCCCACAGGCGTGGGCAAGACCGAGCTGTGCAAGGCACTGGCGGGCTTTTTGTTTGACAGCGAGGACCACCTGATCCGCATCGACATGAGCGAGTTCATGGAAAAACACTCGGTGGCCCGCCTGATTGGCGCGCCGCCCGGCTACGTGGGCTATGAGGAGGGCGGGTACCTGACCGAAGCCGTGCGCCGCAAGCCCTACAGCGTGCTGCTGCTCGACGAGGTGGAAAAAGCCCACCCCGACGTCTTCAACGTGCTGCTGCAGGTGCTGGACGATGGCCGACTGACCGATGGCCAGGGCCGCACCGTGGACTTCAAGAACACGGTGATCGTGATGACGAGCAACATCGGCTCGCACCTGATCCAGGCCATGGTGGGGCAGGACACGGACGACATCAAGGAAGCGGTGTGGGGGGAACTCAAGAACCATTTCCGACCCGAATTCCTGAACCGGATCGACGAGACGGTGGTGTTCCACGCGCTGGATGCGCAGAACATTGCGTCCATCGCGCGCATCCAGCTGCAGTTGCTACAAACCCGGCTGGCGAAGATGGATTTGGAACTGGAGGTATCAGAGGCCGCCTTGGCAGAATTGGCCAAGGTGGGGTTTGACCCCGTGTACGGTGCGCGGCCGCTCAAGCGGGCGATCCAGCAGCGCATCGAGAACCCGCTGTCCAAGCTGTTGCTGGAAGGGCGTTTCCCGCCCAAGAGCGTGATTCCGGTCAGCGTGAACCCGGTGCTGGAGCCGGGCGTGTTCCAGTTCGGCGCTGTGCCGCAAGGTTGAACTGGGTTGAACTCGGTGGGGCCGGGGTTGTTGCCCCGCCCCGGTTGTGAATGAGAGGTGTCGTTTGAACGAAATTGTTGCAGGCGTTTTGCGTCTGGTGCTGCGCTTGGTGGTGGTTGTCATAGGCGTGGTGCTGTTCTTGAGCCTGTTGGCCGCGGTGATGGTGCTGGCGCTGGTGTGGTCGCTGCGCGCAGGCTGGGCAAGGTTGACCGGCCGGCCTGTGACGCCGTGGGTCATGCGCATGGACCCGCGCACGGGTTTCAGCACCGCATTTCGTTCGTCCGAGCGCTGGTCGGCGGGCCGGCGCGGAGCCCCCGCGACCGGGGATGCCACCGCTGAAGAAACCCCTGCATCGCGCCGTGGCGGCGTGTTGCCCGGCGCTGCCGACGTGCAGGACGTCGAGGCCCGTGACGTGCGCTGACGCGCACCTCTTCTGCCTATTGCCCATGGCCCCTGCGCGCTTCGCGCTGCACGGTCCAACGCCTTTTTTGTAATGCACCTGTCGGGGTGTCTTCTATGATCAGACCATGACACCAGCCGATATCCACGCCCACTTCGACCTTCAACGCCAGGCCAGCCGCGCGCATGTCGATGTGCCCTTGCTGGTGCGCCGCGAGCGCCTACTGCGTTTGCGCAAGATGCTCGATGAAAACGGGCCGGTACTCGCCGCCGCAGTGCAGGCCGACTTTGGCATGCGTTCACCGCGCCTGACCGAGGTGGCCGACTTTTTTGTGTTGCGCACCCTGCTGTCGCACACGCTGCGCCACCTGGCACGGTGGATGAAGCCTAAAAAAGTCCGCACACCGTTGTACCTGCAGCCTGCACACGCGTGGATTCAGCGCCAGCCGCTGGGTGTAGTGGGCGTGATTGCCCCGTGGAACTACCCCGTGCAATTGGCACTGGCGCCTGCCATCACCGCATTGGCCGCGGGCAACCGCGTGATGCTCAAGCCCAGTGAGCTGACGCCTCACACGTCAGCCCAACTGGCAATGTTGGTGGCAAAGTTCTTTTCGCCCGACGAGTTTTGTGTGGTGCAGGGCGACGCCAACCTGTCGGCCTTGTTTGCCTCGTTGCCGTTTGACCACTTGGTGTTCACCGGCTCCACGGCCGTGGGGCGCAAGGTGGCGCAGGCGGCGGCCCAGCACCTCACCCCCACGACGTTGGAGCTGGGCGGCAAGTCGCCTTGCATCATCGACGGCCATTGCGATATGCAGGACGCCGCGCTGAAGATTGCGCACGGCAAGCTGCTTAACGCCGGGCAGACCTGTATCGCACCCGACTACGTGCTGCTACCCCGCGGCCGCGAAGGCGAGTTCACCCAGGCCTACCGGGCCGCCGTGTTGCGACTCTTCCCGACCATTGAAGGCAATGGCGATTACGCGTCCATCATCACGCCGCGCCACCACGCCCGCCTGCGCACCATGCTGCAGCAGGCGCAGACCCAAGGGGCCGAGGTGCAGACCATCGAGCCTGCTGCCGGCAAGCCGGTGGTCCACACCGTGGGCACGCTGGGCGATGGGGCCAGCCGCCAGATGCTGCCCACGCTGGTGTTTGGTGCCACGTCGCAGATGCAGCTCATGCAGGAAGAGATTTTTGGCCCCATCCTGCCCGTGATCTCCTACGAGCGGCTCGATGACGCCATTGCGCACATCAACGCCGGGCCGCGCCCGCTGGCGCTGTACTGGTTTGGTCAGAGCGAATCGGTGCGCGACGATGTGCTGCGCCGTACTGTGAGCGGCGGCGTGACGGTGAACGACACGCTGATGCACATTGCCCATGACAACCTGCCATTTGGCGGCGTGGGCGACAGCGGCTGGGGGGCGTACCACGGCGAGCAGGGGTTTTTGCGTTTTTGCCACCAGAAGTCGGTGCTGGTGCAGTCGCGCTGGTCGATGGGCTCGATGTTCTACCCGCCGTACGGCACCAAGTTCGACCAGGTCATGGGGCTGGTGCGGCGCTGGTTGTAGCTGCGTCTTCCGTCAGCGGGTCGGATTCTTCTATCTCTACCAGCGGCGGTTGGGTGATGAGCTGCACGATGGCATCGCGCAGTTGGCCGGTGGATACCGGCTTGTGCAGCAGCAGAGCCGAGGTGGACTGCGCGTCGCGCAGGCGCTGCGGTGATGTGTCGCCCGTCATGATGATCGCGGGCACGTGGACGCCCAGGTAGGCGCGCAGGGCTTGCAGCACTTGTTTGCCGGTTTCTTCGTGGCGCAGACGGAAGTCCGTGATGATGAGGTCGGGAGTGATGTCGTCCAGGCACTCCAGCGCCTCGGTGCTCGACTCAGCGGTGATGCAGTGACAGCCCCAGCTTTGCAGCAGCGCCTGCATGCCCAGCCGCACGGCCTCGTCGTCGTCAATGGCCAGCACCCTCAATCCCACCAGGCCGCGGGCATCGAGCGCCGGGATGGCATCGTCGACCAGCGCACCCTGCCACCGGTCCAGCCACAGGCGAAACACCGAACCTCTGCCCGGGTATGAGCGCAGCTCGACCGACGTTTTCATCTCGCGCGCCAGCCGCTGCACGATGGCCAGGCCCAGGCCCAGGCCCTTGCGCCGGTCGCGCTCGGGGTTGCCGAGCTGGTGAAACTCCTTGAAGATTTCTTCCCACTGGTGCTCAGGGATGCCCGCGCCCGTGTCCCACACTTCCAATGCCAGCCGCTTGCCGCGCGTGCGGCAGGCGATGAGCACACCGCCACGCGCGGTGTAGCGCAAGGCGTTGGAGATGAAGTTATGCATCACCAGACCCACCAGCGAGCGATCTGCATGGGCGGCTGCAGACGTCTCGCGGGTGCGGTATACCAGCCCCGCCGTGTCGGCCTGCACGCCAAATTCCTGCTCCAGTGCGGTCAGCAGGGGTTGCACGGCAAACGCATCGGGCCGCACCTTGACCACACCCGCTTCCAACCGCGAATAGTCGAGCAAGGTGGTGAGCATCTCGGCCGCAGCCCCCGAGGCCGCGTGCGCGTGTTGCAGCACCGTGCGTTGGTGGTCGTTCAGCGGGCTGCGCTGCAACGACTCCAGGAACAGGCCCATGGCATGCAAGGGCTGGCGCAGGTCGTGGCTGGCGGCCGCCAGAAAGCGGGATTTGTCGCGGTCGGCCCGCTCTGCGGCCTCTTGCGCTGCGAGCGCGCGCTGGGATTCGGCGCGCAGCTCGCTCACCAGGCGCTCGTTTTCCAGCTTCAGGGCAATGCTGCGCCGCGTGGCGCGGTCGGCCGTGCGGGCCTGCAGGCTGGTGAGTGCGTAGTACACGGTGGTCAAAAACAGCGCTGGCCACATCACCGGCCCACCGGCCAGTGCCACTGCCACCATCACACCACCGACGGCACAGGTCAGGTACGTGAGATAGGCGCGGTACAGCGGCGCCCCCAGCCCCAGCGCGCCGGACGATACGGTGCTGATGATGCCGACGGCGTAGATCACGCTTTCCGGCGTGCCCCAGTACAGCACCACATAACCCAGGCTGCCCCAGCTCAAGCCCATCAAGGCCATGCAGCCGATGAGCTTGCGTGCCGCTTGCGGGGCGGGGTCCACAAACGGAGCGATGCTGCGCAGCGTGGCATACACACCGCTGACAACCAGCGTATGGGTAATCAGCCACACGGTGACGATCTGCGCATCGGCCACACTTGCCATCACCCAGAGCGTTCCCAGGGCGGTGGCCAACGAGGCCAGCAGCGTCATGGGGAAGTTCTGGCGCAGCAGCGCCACCTGCTCGCGGAGCACTTCGTCTCGTTCCCACAACCGCCAGCCCCAGCGGGTGGGCGGCAGGGTGGCGTCCAGCGCTGCCACGGTCTCAGAGGGTGTCATGAAGCTGGGGTGTGGACAAGCCCAGGCGCTGCGCCGCCAGCAGGGCTGCGCTGCGGCTGTTGACGCCCAACTGGGCAAAGATGGCTGCCACATGCACGCGCACCGTGTTCTCGCTCAGCCCCAGGTCGCGCGCGATGACCTTGTTGGGCTTGCCTGTGCACAGCAGTGAAAGCACCTCCAGTTGCCGCGTGGTGAGCGACGGCGTATCGGGCCCACGGGTGGTGGCGCTGTTGCCGCTGTTGATCGGAAAACACGGCTTGCCGGACAGCGCGCAGGTGATGGCCTCCAGGATGTCTTCGGCATTGGCGGACTTGGGCAAAAAACCATCGGCGCCGCGGCCGCGGGCCTCATGCACCGCATCGGGTGCCACGCTGGCGGACACCAGCACGATGCGGGCCACCGGGCAGGCCTGGCGCAGCAGGCGCAGCCCGTCCAGTCCGCTCATGCCGGGCAACTGGATGTCCAGCAGCACCAGATCGGTGTCAGCGGCCTGCAGCGCGCAAGCCTCGGCAATCGAGCCGGCTTCGGCGATCACACCCACAGAAGGGTGGTCCTGGACGATCAGGCGCAGACCCGTGCGGAACAGGGCGTGGTCATCCACAAGCAAAAGGCGGGCGGTCATACGGCCAAGTATTGCGCACAACGACCCGTTGCGGACTAGTCCATTTGTGCGATGGACGCACGGTCGTGCACTTTTTAGACTTTCCGTCAAGCATTGAAAAGCACCTGGAGGGCGAACCAATGCGCAAACCTTTGTGTTCACCCATTGTTTTAAGGGACTCCCATGACCGCCAGTGCCAACGCCAATGCCCATGCCCACAGCTCGCCTCTCTCTGCCAGCAACACCCGCCGACGAACGACTGTCAGCCACGCCGCCGACAGCAGCACTGGGCTGGGAGGCAATACCCTGGCACACATCGTCGAAGAAAACTGCCCTGACCTGCTGGCCGCGGCAGGCGTGGTCATCGAGCACCTGGATGCACAGGCGGGCACCTGGCAGTTTTCGACCGATGAGGGTGAGACCTGGCGTGCCATCCGCACCGATCTGATCAACCGGGCGGGTTATCTGGGCCTGGCGCTGGACCGCGAAGCGCGCTTGCGCGTGTTGCCGTTTGGCGGCCACCGCGTGAATGGCGCGCGGGTGGCGTTCCATACCGTGCAGCGCAGCCACGGGCAGGGCAACGGCAGCTACCGCGCGTATGCGCCCGATGAACGCGATGGCGGATCGCGCACGGTCACGCTGGTGCTGAGCCTGGGGGCTGTCAACGGCACGCCGCCTGAAGTGCATGTGCCCCGTCCCCGCAACAAACGCGCCCTGGCCCAGCGCCCCAGCCTGGCAGGCGGTGGTGCAGGGCCGTCTCACCCGGGTGCGATGGCAATGGCCTGATGATGGGCAAAAGGCGCTGCAAAACTTTGAAATGAGGGGTTTTGAACCGCGCTGGAAGGTGCGCGGTGCGGGGCTTGGTCGCCGGGTTTTCCCGGGGCGCGCGAGGTGCGTGAATCCATCTTCCCCCAGCCCGGGGTAGCCACCCGTACAGGGGGAAAAACGGTTTGCGGCGACAATGCCGGTCCTTTCGTTTTTTCATCCCCCGTTTTCGTTCGGTTTTTTCATGTCCAGTATCCAGGTTCGTCCCGCCACGCTTCGCGATGCCAAAGCCATTGCACAGATCCATACCGTCTCAGCCCAAGAGGTCTACAAAGGGCTGGTACCCGACGAGCAGTTGAAATCCTTGTCGGTTGAAAAGCGCCAAGCCTACTGGCGCGAAGCCATTGAATATTGCGAGCCCCAGGTCCAGGTGGCTGTCGACGGCGAGAAGATCGTCGGTTTTGTCGGCTACGACCGCTCGCGCGATGAGAAATCCCGCCCCACCACCGGTGAAATCTGGGCTATCTACGCCGCTCCCACGCACTGGAACCAAGGCGTTGGCTTGGCCCTGTGGGATGCCGCTCGCGACGGCCTGCAGGAAGAAGGTTGCACCAACGTCACGGCGTGGGTGCCTTTGCGCAATGAGCGCGCCATCCGCTTCCACGAACTGGCGGGCTTCAAGCAGGAACTCTCCACCGCCAAGACGGCCGTGGTGGGTGGCGTCAAGATCGAAGAAGTGCGCCTGAAGCGCCCCATTAACGCTTAGGACATACCCATGATCGAATGGAACGAACAGGGCGAGGTGCGCTCCGCGCACTGGCGTTCCGAAAGCGGCGCACCGGCGCCGCGCCGCGTCGAGCTTGCCAAGGACACCTTGTCTGCAGACTCCGCCTACCGCTTCGCGTGCGCTGGCACGGCCATGTTGTGGCGCAGCGATTTTCAAAACGCGCGCCTGCTGTTGCAAGCGCTGATGCGCCGCGTCGAGGACAAGCCGCCCAAGGCCGCGGCGCGCGCGGCCGAGAAAATCGCCAACTCGACGCCCGCAGAGGTGTTTCACCTGCACCGCCAGGCGCAGTCGCAGCGCGCGCGCACGCTCTCTACCCTGGTGATCCGGGTGGAAGGCGACTACAGCATCAACCTGCGCCGCGCGCCCGACTGGAAAGAGGCCATCACGGAAGCCTGGGGTCCGGCCACGGGCGAGCCGCAGGTGGTGTCACTGCGTGAGCTGCTGGGTGTGGTGGGCGCGCACGAGTGGCGCAAGAAGGGCGTGGAGATTGCCGCGCTGGGCCAGGAGCCCCACAACCGCATCCACCCGCACTACGGCGTGTACTCGCCGGTGCGCGGTGAATACATCGACTTGGTCGCGCAAACGCCACTGCCGTCCAAAGAGCTGGCGTTCGACATCGGCACTGGCACCGGTGTGCTTGCCGCCGTGTTGGCGCGCCGTGGCGTGCGCCGCATCGTCGCAACCGAGAATGCGCCGCGTGCCCTGGTCTGCGCCAAGGACAACCTGCAGCGCCTGGGTCTTCAAAAGCAGGTCGAACTGCAAGACGTGGACCTCTTTCCCGCCGGGAAGGCGCCGTTGATCGTCTGCAACCCGCCCTGGGTGCCAGCGCGCCCAAGTTCGCCCATCGAGCACGCGGTGTACGACGAAGGCAGCCGCATGCTGCAGGGCTTTCTGGCCGGGCTGGCAGAGCATCTGGAGCCCGGTGGTGAAGGCTGGTTGATCCTGTCCGACCTGGCCGAACATTTGGGCCTGCGCTCGCGCGAGCAATTGCTCGGGTGGATCGCCGAAGCCGGTCTGGTGGTGCGTGATCGGCATGACGTGAAGCCACACCACGCCAAGGCTGCTGATGCAGGCGATGCGCTGCATGCTGCGCGGGCGGCCGAGGTGACCTCGCTCTGGCGGTTGGCAGCTGCCTGACCTGACCTGTTCAGCTCTCGTCCTCAGATACGGGGTAGCGTTCCGGGGCCAAGCGGCGAGTGTTGACCAACTGCTGGTGCCAGCCCACTGAAACCCCGTTCCTAAACGTTTCAAGTCAGATCGGCTGGCTGGGTCAGTTCAAACGGCCCAAGCTGCTCCGCAGCCGTGCGGGGCAACAGTTGTTCGAGGCGTTCACGCAGGCTGGCGGCGCGTTCTGCGCCCGCTGTCAGTGCGACTTCTTCCAGCATGGCTTCACCCACATCCAGCATGCTCACACGGTCCTTGGCGGCGCGCAGGGCGTCGCGAAACTGCTGCGCCAACGCGGGGTCGCGGCGGGCAAACAGCCGCTCGCAGGTGTCGAACAGGTACATGCGCGCGCCTGCCAGCGAGCGCAGGGATTCGCCCGGCTCGGGTCTTTGAATGGAGGGTGCCTGGGCCGATGCGGGGATGACGCCAACGGGTGGCTCGGTGGCAGCGGGCAGCGCGGCGGGGCCGGTGAGGTAGCCTTGGCGCATGAGGTTGTCGACGATCTGCGCGCCAATGCCGTTGTACATGGCTTGCAGGTCGGACAGCGATTTGCCGTCGGCCAGCAGCAGCAGCGATCGCTCGCGCAGGCTCAGGGTGCGAACGCCAGGCGAGAGTTCCAGGCGGGCCTTTTCAGTTTTGTGCAGCAGCATGGGAGGTCTCCGGTCTTAGTGCCGGTGATTGCACCAGCGCGCCGTGACGCCGCGATGACCCGCTGCCGCACAATGTTGCGCTGCCTTACGCAAGTGTTTCTGGAAAACAATGTTTTGCTTTGATTTTGATAGCTATTAGCGCTTATAGAATAAGCGCTAGAGCCTGTTTTTATTCATTTTTTTGATGGTGTGTGCCTGCCCGTCCTTTGTGCGACGGCGGCCATTGCCAGCCCACTGCAATGACCCTGCTACTCGCCCCCATGGAGGGGCTCCTGGATTTTGTGCTGCGCGACGTGCTGACGCGGGTGGGTGGGGTGGATCGCTGTGTGTCGGAGTTCATTCGCATCACCGGCACCTTGCTGCCCGACAAGGTGTTTCTGCGTTATGTGCCCGAGCTGCGCAACGGCAGCCGCACCCTGGCCGGTGTGCCGGTGCGCGCGCAATTGTTGGGGTCTGACCCGGTCTGCATGGCCGAGAACGCTGCCTGTCTGGCGGCCTTGGGCCCCGAGGGCATTGACCTGAACTTTGGCTGTCCGGCCAAGGTGGTCAACCGCCACGGCGGCGGTGCGGCGCTGCTGCAAGAGCCCGAGCGCATTGCCACGGTGGTGGCGGCTGTGCGCCGCGCGGTGCCTGCGCACCTGCCCGTGTCGGCCAAGATGCGCCTGGGTTTTAACGACACGGGGCTGATGCGTGAATGCGCGCAGGCCATGCAGGCGGGCGGCGCCTGTGAGGTGGTGGTTCACGCGCGCACCAAGGCCGATGGCTACCGCCCCCCCGCGTACTGGGAGCACATCCCGGCCATCCGCGCGGCGGTGCAGATTCCGGTGGTGGCCAATGGCGAGATCTGGACGGTAGCCGACGCGCAGCGCTGCCGCGAGGTCTCAGGCTGCGACGCGTTGATGCTGGGCCGGGGCATGGTGGCCGACCCCGGCCTGGCCCGCGCCATTCGTGCTGCCGACGGAGGGCAGCTGGGTGCTGACACGGTGGTGTGGTCCGATCTGATCCCCCACCTGGCGGCCTTCTGGCACCTGGTGTGCGAGGACTTGGAGCCCCGCCAGCGCGCAGGCCGGCTCAAGCAATGGCTGAACCTGCTGCGCAGGCGTTTTGCCGAGGCCGAGTTGGCGTACCAGCATGTACGCACGATGACAGACCAGCGCGCCATTACGCTGTGGGTGGCCGCGCTGCAGGCAGATGAGCCAGCGGATTGCAGCCGGGCGGCTTAGAGCCTGTTCAAAGTCTTTTTGGGGATCGCATTGGAGTGCAATCGGGATGAGTGGATGTGCTTCGTATGCGCCGCATCGGCTCGTGCCCATGCAAGCAGCCGGGGCGTCCAATCGCAACCCTTCGGGCAAGTACCTTGCCGGGCGGTCTGCGGCGTTGCGGCGCTTGCCAATAGCCGAGCTATTGGCCGTGCACCGCGCCTTGCATCCCATCCCGGCCAGGTACTTGTGCGACTCCAAAAGACTTTGAACCAATGGGATGGACGCCCCCACCCTAAACGGCATCGAAAGTGCCACAGTGGAGATGTCAGTTCTTCCACTTGAACCA
>NZ_JBKBTV010000076.1:0-20700 GCF_046291265.1 Acidovorax sp.
GTCTTCGTCACCGGCGGTGTGGTGTCTTCCCTCGGTAAGGGAATCGCCTCAGCCTCCCTTGCCGCGATCCTCGAATCGCGGGGACTCAAAGTCACTCTCATCAAGCTTGACCCCTACATCAACGTAGATCCGGGCACCATGTCGCCGTTTCAGCACGGCGAGGTTTTTGTGACCGACGACGGCGCAGAAACCGACCTCGACTTGGGCCACTATGAGCGTTTCATCGAAACGCGCATGAAGAAGACCAACAACTTCACCACGGGCAAGATTTACCAGTCCGTGCTGGAGAAGGAACGCCGCGGCGACTACCTGGGCAAGACCGTGCAGGTCATTCCCCATGTCACCAACGAGATCCAGGAATTCATCAAGCGCGGCGCCGGCATTGGCACCCCCGATGCGGTGGATGTGGCCATTGTGGAGATCGGCGGCACGGTGGGCGACATCGAATCGCTGCCGTTCCTTGAAGCCGTGCGCCAGCTCAGCCTCAAGCTCGGCCCCAACAACGCCGCCTTTGTGCACCTGACCTACCTGCCGTGGATTGCCACCGCAGGCGAGCTCAAGACCAAGCCCACGCAGCACACGGTGCAAGAGTTGCGCAAGATCGGCATCCAGCCCGATGCCCTGCTCTGCCGCGCGCAGCACCCCGTGCCCGCCGAGGAGCGTGAAAAAATCTCGCTGTTCACCAACGTCCCGGAATGGGGCGTGATCAGCATGTGGGACGTGGACACCATTTACAAAGTGCCCCGCATGCTGCACGAACAGGGCCTGGACGGCCTGATCTGCGACAAGCTGCGCCTGAACACACCTCCCACCAGCCTCAAGCGCTGGGATGAGCTGGTTCATGAGACCGAGCACCCGCAAGGCGAAGTCACCATTGCCATGGTCGGCAAGTATGTGGACCTGTCGGACAGCTACAAATCGGTCAACGAAGCCCTGCGCCATGCAGGCATGCGCAACCATGTGCGCGTGAAGATCGAGCATGTCGACTCTGAAACCATTGAAGCGGCCGATGCCTCGGCCAAGCTGGCGAAATACGACGCCATCCTGGTGCCCGGCGGCTTCGGAGCGCGGGGCGTGGAGGGCAAGATCGCCACCGCCCGGTTTGCCCGTGAGCACAAGGTGCCCTACCTTGGCATCTGTCTGGGTATGCAGGTCGCCACCATCGAATACGCCCGCCATGTGGCGGGTCTGGCCAACGCCAACAGCACCGAGTTCGACCCGACCACTCCCCACCCCGTGATCGCCTTGATCACCGAGTGGAAGGATGCAGACGGCACCATCAAGAAGCGTGACGAGAACTCGGACCTGGGCGGCACCATGCGCCTGGGCGCGCAAAGCTCGGATGTGTCCAAAGACACCTTGGCGCACAGCATCTACGGCGACGTGGTGACCGAGCGCCACCGCCATCGCTACGAAGCCAACGTGAACTACCTGGACCAGCTGCGCAAGGCGGGCCTGGTGATCTCCGCACTGACGCAGCGTGAAGAACTCACCGAAATCGTGGAACTGCCGCACGATGTGCACCCCTGGTTCATCGGCGTGCAGTTTCACCCCGAGTTCAAGTCCACCCCGTGGAACGGCCACCCGCTGTTCAACGCCTTCATCAAGGCGGCGGTGGAACATCAGCAAGCGGCGAAAGCCTGATCGGAGCCCCCATGCAGCTGTGCGGATTCAACGTCGGCCTGGACCAGCGCTTTTTCCTGATCGCGGGCACCTGTTCCATCGAGGGCCTGGAAATGTCCCTCGACGTGGCTGGCCAACTCAAGGAAGCCTGCACACCTCTGGGCATTCCACTCATCTACAAAGGCTCGTTCGACAAGGCCAACCGGTCGTCTGGCACGAGCAAGCGCGGTGTCGGCATCGACGCTGGCCTCAAGATCCTGGATGAAGTTCGCCGCCAGCTGCAACTGCCCATCCTGACCGACGTGCACGACGCATCGCACGTGGCCGAGGTGGCCAGCGTGGTGGACGTGCTGCAAACGCCCGCCTTCCTGTGCCGCCAGACCGACTTCATCCGCGCCGTGGCGCAGTCGGGCAAGCCGGTGAACATCAAGAAGGGCCAGTTCCTGGCGCCCTGGGACATGAAAAACGTCATCGACAAGGCCCGCGACGCCGCGCGCGACGCCGGCCTGTCTGAAGACCGTTTTCTGGCCTGCGAGCGTGGCGTGAGCTTTGGCTACAACAACCTCGTGGCCGACATGACCAGCCTGGCCGAGATGCGCAACTCCGGCGCGCCCGTGGTGTTTGACGTGACCCACTCGGTGCAAAAGCCAGGCGGCCTGGGTGCCGTGAGCGGCGGCGCGCGCGACATGGTTCCCGTGCTGGCCCGCGCGGGCGTGGCTGCGGGTGTGGCGGGCCTGTTCATGGAAACCCACCCCCGCCCCGCCGAGGCTTGGTCGGATGGCCCCAACGCGGTGCCGCTCAAGCACATGAAGGCCTTGCTGGAGACCTTGGTGGCGCTGGACGACGTCACCAAGAAAAGCGGATTCCTCGAAAACAACTTTGGAGCTTGAGACATGAGCAGTGGTTACGTCATCGCATCCGTCACCGTCACCAACCCCACACAGTACGACGAGTACCGCAAGTGGAGCACGCTGGCCATGCAGGCCCATGGCGCTGAAGTGTGCGTGCGCGGCGGCAAGGTCGAAGTGCTGGAAGGCGACTGGAACCCCGGTCGCACCGTCATCCTGAAATTTCCGAGCTTCGAAGCAGCCCGCGCTTTCTACGACACCCCCGAATACCAGAAAGCCAAGGCGGCGCGCGAAGGCGCGGCGGTGATGCGCATGGTGTGTGTCGAAGGCGTGTAAACGCCAAGACGAGAATTACTCACTAATTGATAGCTACTAGCGCTTATTCAATAAGCGCTAGAGCCCGATTTGATTTAAAACTTCTGCAAAAGGAAAACCATGAGTGCCATCGTTGACATCGTCGGTCGCGAGATTCTGGACAGCCGCGGCAACCCCACCGTCGAATGCGACGTGTTGCTCGAATCGGGCGTGATGGGCCGCGCAGCCGTGCCGTCGGGCGCTTCCACCGGCAGCCGTGAAGCCATTGAAATGCGCGACGGCGACAAGAGCCGTTACCTGGGCAAGGGCGTGCTCAAGGCCGTGGAATACATCAACACCGAAATCTCTGAAGCCGTGCTGGGCCTGGACGCGTCGGAACAAGGTTTTCTGGACAAGACCCTGATCGACCTGGATGGCACCGAAAACAAGAGCCGCCTGGGCGCCAACGCCATGCTGGCCGTGTCGATGGCCGTGGCCCGCGCGGCGGCCGAAGAATCGGGCCTGCCCCTGTACCGCTACCTGGGCGGCATGGGCAGCGTGCAGTTGCCCGTGCCGATGATGAACGTGATCAACGGCGGCGCACACGCCAACAACAGCCTGGACCTGCAGGAGTTCATGATCATCCCCGTGGGCGCACCCACGTTCCGCGAAGCCGTGCGCTGGGGCGCTGAAGTGTTCCACGCCCTCAAGAAGATCATCCACGACAAGGGCATGAGCACGGCCGTGGGCGACGAAGGCGGCTTTGCCCCCAGCGTCGAGAACCATGAAGCCGCCATTCGCCTCATCCTGCAAGCCATTGAAGCCGCGGGCTACACGGCAGGCGACCAGATCGCCCTGGCCCTGGACTGCGCTGCGAGCGAGTTCTACAAGGACGGCCACTATGTGCTGGAAGGCGAAGGCGGCATCAAGCTCACCGCCGAGCAGTGGACCGACATGTTGGCGGCCTGGGTGGACAAGTACCCGATCATTAGCATCGAAGACGGCATGCACGAAGGCGACTGGGACGGCTGGAAGCACCTGACGGAGCGCCTGGGCGACAAGGTGCAACTGGTGGGCGATGACCTGTTCGTGACCAATACCAAGATCCTGAAAGAAGGCATCGACAAGAAGATCGCCAACTCGATCCTGATCAAGATCAACCAGATCGGCACGCTGACCGAAACGTTTGCCGCCATCGAGATGGCCAAACGCGCCGGCTACACCGCCGTGATCTCGCACCGCTCGGGCGAAACCGAAGACAGCACCATCGCCGACATCGCTGTGGGCACCAACGCGGGCCAGATCAAGACTGGCTCGCTGTCGCGCTCGGACCGCATCGCCAAGTACAACCAGCTGCTGCGCATCGAAGAAGACCTGGGCGAAATCGCGCAATACCCCGGCCGCGCTGCGTTCTACAACCTCCGCTAACCTGCAGCCCTCGCCTGAGCGAGCCCGGTCTTGGTCTCCCGCATCGTCCCCGTCATCCTGCTGGCCTTGCTGGTGGCGCTGCACGCCCAGCTCTGGCTGGGGCGTGGCAGCGTGCCGCGCGTCAATGAGATGCAGCGGCAGATCGATGTGCAAAAGGCGGCCAATGACCAGGCAAAGCAGGCCAACGAGCGGCTGTCGTCCGAGGTGCACGACCTGAAAGAGGGCCTGGACATGGTGGAAGAGAAGGCCCGCAGCGAGCTGGGCATGGTCAAGCCCAACGAGATCTACGTGCAGTTCACACCGCGCTGAGGCGCGGGTTTTCTTTCTTCCACGACCGCCGTGTCTGCCCCGCCGACCATTGCCTTGCTGGGCGCACCGGGCACCGGCGCTGCGGCGCTCGCGCGGGATCTGCAACAGCACATTGCCCCCGGCTCCGCGCAGATCGTCTGCGCCGCGTCGCCAGACGACTGTGCCCAGGCGGTTCTGACCCTGCTGATGGGGCTGGACCTGCCCTGCCCTCCGGATCAACATCCCGCACGCGAAGCGGCCGACGCCCGGCTGCGGGCAGCACTGGCACACGGTGGCAGGGCCTACCGTGTGGTGTACGGACAGGGCGAACGGCGCATTGAGAATGCCTTGAAAGCTATTAAAAGTGTAGCTACTAGCGCTTATGGGGAAAGCGCTAGAGGCACTTTTGACCAAAAATTCAGTTCCAGAACGACCCGACTGCGTGCCTGGAACTGCGAGAAATGCAGCGACCCGGAATGCGAACACCGGCTGTTCAAGCGGCTGTTGTCCTGATCACACACTCGCAACGATAATGAGAACGCTTCTCACTTAAAATGAGCAACTTCCTCTCACCGTCTGTTGTCGTTCCGAGTGCCCTCCTTGCCCTTCGGCCCCAATCTCCCGCTGGTGGCGGCCCTTGTGCACCACTACGAAGAACTCGTCGCCCATGTGTGGCGGGGCCCCGTGGCGCGCTGGTCGGATTCGGCCATCGCCCGGGAGGTGGTGCACGACGTCTGCGCCGAACTGATGGAGCGCCCGCCCGCACCGCCGCGCACGCCGCTGGCGTTTTTGCGCACCGTCTGCACGCGCCGTGCCATTGACCGTTGCCGGATCGAACAGCGCCACGCGCACTGGGTAGACAGCGTGGACACCCTGCCCGACACGGCCACCCTGCATGACACCCTGGACCCTGCGCGCATTCTGGAAGGCCGCCAGCGACTGGCGCTATTGGCCGACAGCATTCACGCCCTGCCCCCGCGCTGCCGCGACGTGTTTGTGATGTACCGCATCCATGGGGTGCCGCAGGGCGACATCGCACTGCACCTGGGTATCTCGACCAAAACGGTGGAAAAACACCTGCGACTGGGCACCAGCGCCTGTCGCCGCGCGCTGCAAGAGGCACTGCACGACATGGCGGCCATGCCATGACGGTGGCACAGGCCGGTGCTGCCATCGGCGCTGCGCCGTGTTCGGCAGACGGCACCCTCCGCGCGCCGCCTGCCACGCCACAGGCTTTTGACGCGGCACTGGAGGCTGAACGCGATGCGCTGCGCGCCCTCTTCCCCTTGCCGCCCGCGCGCACCCAACCCCGGAATGGCGCCCGCACACGCACCCTGCGCAACGGCGCCGTGGTGGCCCTGGTGCTGGGCACCGCCACGGCCGCTTTGTTTTGGGCGGACCCAGCATGGCGCACCGAGCACTACGCCACCGCCGTCGGCGAACGGCGCGACGTGCTGCTGGCCGACGGCAGCACCCTGACGCTGGACACCGCCACCACGCTGGACGTGGCCTGGCACCTGCGCAGCCGCCGCGTGGCGCTGCAGCGCGGGCAGGCGCGTTTTGCCGTGGCGCATTCCACACTGCGCCCGTTTGAAGTGGCCGCTGCCGACGCGCGCATCCGCGTGGTGGGCACGGTGTTCGATGTGTACCGGCACCGCGAACGGGTGCGGGTCACCGTGCTGCAAGGCCGTGTCGAGGTTCGCAATGTAGTGCGCAGCCCGCACGACAACGATGCCCCCATGCTCCTCGTCCCTGGCCAGCAATGGCAGCTGGATGGGACCCAAGCCCCCGGCGCGCCGCAGTGGGTGGACCTGGCGCACGCGAACGCCTGGCAACAGGGCCGCCTGGTGTTCGACCGAACGCCGCTGCGCGAGGCGCTGGCCGAAATGCAGCGCTATCGGCCCCTGCCCATCCGCCTGCGCGACGATGGCCGCCTGGGTGGCCATGCCGTGTCGGGCGTGTTCGAGACCACGCGCACCGACCAGTTGCTGGACCTGCTGCCGCACATCGTGCCCGCACGGGTCCAGCGGCAGGCCGATGGCAGCGTGGACATCGGGCCGCTGTGATTTTTAGAGGACTCAGAACGTATTTATGTTCTGAGAGGTAGGGTTTTGTTGCGCGCCCAACGACAGGTCTTCTTGAACGCCTTTGTTTTTGCATTCCAGGAGAAAACCGCATGCCTTCGCCTCGCCCGCCCCGTTCGACCCGCTCCCTCGGCGCATCCCGATCACCCCGCCTGGCGCCCCGCGCCACGGCTTTTGCCGCGGCCCTGCTGCTGGCCTGCGCCGCCCATGCCCAATCGGGCCCATCGCCCCGCTTGCGCGTGGACATCGCACCCGCCCCGCTGGACCGCGCCATCAGCGCCCTTGCGCAGCAGACCGGCGTGCAGGTGTTTCTGTCGTCCGAACTGGCCCAGGGCCGCGCCGCGCCCGCGCTGAGCGGCGATTTCACCGCCCGCGAGGCGCTGGAGCGGCTCGTGTCGGGCAGCGGACTGGTGGTGCGGGTGCAGGACGAAAAGACCTTCACCATCGAGCGCACCCCCGCCGTGCAAGGCAGCACGATGGCCGAAGTGCAGGTGGTGGCCGAGGCCGATGTCAGCGGCACCACCGAAGGCACGGGCAGCTACACCACCCCGTCCGCCAGCACGGCGACCAAACTGTCGCTGTCACTGCGCGAAACGCCGCAGTCGGCCACCGTCATCACGCGCCAGCGCATGGACGACGAGGCCATGACCAGCATCGTGGACGTGGTGCGTGGCACGCCGGGCCTGTTCCTCAGTGGCTCGGACGGCGTCGGCCGACCCAACATCACGGCGCGCGGGTTCAACGCGAATGTGATGTACGAGGGCTTCACGAGCGCATGGAGCTCGTTCCTCCCCAGTTCGCAAGCCAACATGGCGTTGTTTGATCGGGTCGAGGTGGTGCGTGGCGCCACTGGCCTGGCGCAGGGCGCGGGCAACCCCTCGGCCGCCATCAACATGGTGCACAAGCGGCCTACGCGCGACTTTCAGGGCAGCGTCACCGCCAGCACCGGCAGCTGGGACGACTACGGCCTGAGCGCCGACGTGGGCGGACCGCTGAACGCCGCAGGCACCTTGCGCGGCCGCCTGGTGGCGGCGGGGCAAGACGCCAGGACCTTCCGCGATGCGGAGCGGCACGACCACGGCCTGCTGTACGGCGTGCTGGAGGCCGACCTGGGCGCGCGCACGCTGCTGACCGTGGGAGCGCACCGCCAGACGGACTTCACCAACCACTTCTGGTACGACCTTCCCATCTCGGGCACCGGCCAGCACCTGAATGCGCCGCGCTCGACCTTTGCAGGCAACGACTGGGAGTTTTCAAAAAACCGGGTCACCACGGCCTTTGCCACGCTGGAACACGGTTTTGGCGACGAAGGAAAGCTGCGCCTGGCCACCCTGCAAAGCTGGCGCGACCTGGATCTGCTGGGAACGGCCACGTACCGAGACTCTGCCAACGCCACCAGCAACACCTTCTACCAGTCGGTCTGGGGCGGTAAATACGCCTACCGGCACGAGAACTACGACGTCTCGGCCAGCAGCCCTTTTGATCTTTTCGGCCGCAAGCACCAGGCGGTGGTGGGCGCCACGCACCAGTCCATGGATGCCACCACCCACAACCGCAACTGGGCACCGTCGCGCATCAACAATGTGGACATCTTCACGCACAACCCCTACGCCGCGCCTCAGCCCGTGGGCACATTCACCACGACCACGAGCAACGTCACTACGCAGGACAGCGCATATGCAGCGAGCCACCTGCACCTGACCGACCGCTGGAAGCTGCTGATGGGCGGCCGGGTGGATTGGTATGAATACGCCAACCGAAGCGGCGCAGGCAGCTACAAGGTCAACCGCAACGCCACCCGCTATGCGGGCCTGACCTACGACCTCAACGACACGCACACGCTGTACACCAGCTACACCGACATCTTCAATCCGCAGACCGCCAAGGGGATCGACGGCAACATCCTCAAACCCATCGTCGGCGAGAACTATGAGGCGGGCATCAAGGGTGAATACTTCGGCGGCGCCCTCAACGCCAGTCTGGCCGTGTTCCAGATCGACCAGACCAACCGCGCGCGCACGCTGGACGACCAGAGCGCCTGCCCCACGTTCCCGGAATCATCCTGCTCCGAAGCGGCTGGTCTGGTGCGCACACGGGGCCTGGATATAGAGGTTCAGGGCGCGCTGACGCCCCGTTGGCAGGTGGGCGCGGGCTACACCTATGCCGACACGCGCTACGTGCGCGATACCAATCCCAACAACGTGGGGCGGCGCTTTACCACCAACACCAACCCGCAGAACATGCTCAAGCTGTCCACCCTGTATCGATTTGCGGGCGACTGGCAGCGCTGGCGTGCCGGCGCCAGCCTGTACTGGCAAAGCCGTATTTATTCAGAAGGTACGACCGCCGGCCTGGCCTGGCGCAACCAGCAGGCGGCCTACGCGGTGACGGATCTGTTGATTGGCTACAAACCGACGCCCAAGGTGGACATTCAGCTCAACGTGACCAATCTGTTTGACCGCGTGTACTACCGCGCTGTGGGGTATTCCACTCAGTGGGGCACCGACATCTACGGCGAGCCGCGCAAGGTCAAATTGACAGCGCGGTATACCTTCTGAAGCCGCTCTCGATGTTATCAAAAAGATAGCACCTCGCGCTTTAACCATAAGCGCTAGGTGCCATTTTGGCTTGAATTTTTAGAAAAACAACGATTCGGGCAGGCCTATGGTTCCAGCCCGCGTTTGAGTCCCTTGAGCAGCAACACCACCTGGCTGGAGCCATAGCGGTAGCCGCCGTTGAGCACCTGCACTGCTTTATCCCATTCGCCTTGCTGGGCCAGCTCGACGAGGTTGGCGGCCTGTTCATGAAAGTATTTGTGCCGCGCCAACAGCAGCGGGTAGGTGGGCTGGTCGCCCAGCACCTCGGCGCCCACGCCGTGCAACCAGCGGCCTAGCGCGCTGTGGGTGTCCCTTCGCACCAGCGCCGGGTCCACCCCGTAAGAGGTGCGGCCTTCCAGGTAGTCCATCAGGCGGGACTTCCAGCGCTCATGGGCATTGATGGCGGCGTCGATGTCCAGGGCCGCCAGCAAGGTGTCTGGGCGGCGCGAGTCGGGTGCGGACGAGCTGTCAAACAACGCAAGCGGCGCCGCGCTCACCGAGTTTGCGCTGCGACCACCCAGAACTCGACGAAGAAACTCCATGACACCCCTCGTTAGACCCTTGCGCAGCACGGTGCAGCCCCCATTGGCGCACTCTCTGCGGTCCATTCCCCGGCGCACGGCCGCATGGTTTTGGGCGGCTGGGGGAACAGCGATGGATCTTAGGCGGGGTCAGCGCGGGGCATTGTCAACGATGGTCAACGGCGATTCACGGTGAGTGAAACGACTCGCAACTATCCAGAGCGCGCTGCCGCCCCACGCTGGTGGCAGTACGGCAACTGACTATTGAATACCCGTCGGCCCCGGGGGCTGCGCCACTGCAGGGGAGACAAAAATCTGCGCCGCATCCACCGCATCAAAGCGGTACTGCTGGCCGCAGAACTCGCAGCCCACTTCAATGTTTTCGCGCTCGGCCAGGATGCTCTCGGCCTCTTCGGCGCCCAGGTTGCGCAGCATGTTGGTCACGCGTTCACGGCTGCAGGTGCACGCAAAGCGCGGGCCGCTGGCGCCCTGCTGGGGCTCAAAGCGCAGCAGCTTTTCTTCCCAGAACAGGCGGCGCAGGATGGTGTCCACGTCCAGGGTCAACAGCTCTTCCCGGGTCAGGCTCCCGGCCAGGTGGGCGATGCGGTTGTAGTCTTCGTTGTGGCCGATCTGGTCTTCGTTCTCACGGTGCGTGAGGCCCGAGGCCAAGTTGCCCTCGCCCTTGATGGGCATGCGCTGGATCAGCAGGCCCGCTGCCACCTGCTCGTTGGCACCCAGCACCAGGATGGTGTCCAGTTGCTCGGACTGCAGCATGTAGTGCTGCAACACGTCGGACAGGCGGTCAAGCTTCTCGTGCTTGTCGCCATGCAGGGGCACCACGCCCTGATAGGGCTGCTGGCCCGGGTGGCGGTCCTTGGGGTCGAGCGTGATGGCGCAGCGGCCGCCACCGGCCACGTTCACCATGTCGCTCAGGCGGGCGGTGTCTGCCACCTCGCCGGTCACCGTGGCAGTGGCGCGCAGGCTCAGGTCGGACTGCACTTCGGCCACGGCCAGTTTGACAGGGCCGTCACCAAACACCTGCAGCACCAGCGCGCCGTTGAACTTGATGTTGGACTGCATGAGCACGCCCGCGGCGGCCATCTCGCCGAGCAGTTCGCTCACGGGTGCGGGGTAGGCGCCGGTGGCTGAGTTGCTTGCGCGCACGCGCAGGATCTCGGTCCAGGCATCGGTCAGGCGCACGATCATGCCGCGCACGGGAAGACCATCGAAAAGAAACTTGTGGAGTTCAGACACGCAAAAAATTCCCAGAAAATTACAGGCACTCAGGAGATGCCATCCATCGCATTACGCACTGCAAGCAGCCCACAAAACCGCCGCGGCCAAGCCAGTGCACCCGTGGAACTGGCTTGGCCAGGCCACCGGGTGCGTCCCCCTCCCGCACCGCGCAGCAGAGCGAGAGAGGGGGAAGACGCGAAGCGGCTCAGGGGGTGCTTCAATTCTTCAGGCGATCTTGTGCAGGCCGTTTTGAAAGCGGCGTGCGTTGTCGATGTAGTGTTGGGCGCTCTGGCGCAGGCCTTCGATCTGCTGTGCAGTGAGTTCGCGCACGGCTTTGGCGGGGCTGCCGATGATCATGGAGCCGTCCGGAAACTCTTTGCCTTCGGTCACCAGCGCGCCCGCGCCCACCAGACAGTTTTTGCCAATCTTGGCGCCGTTGAGCACGATGGCTCCGATGCCGATGAGTGATTCGTCGCCAATGGTGCAGCCGTGCAGCATGACCTGGTGGCCCACCGTCACGCGCTCGCCGATCACCAAGGGCTGGCCGATGTCGGCGTGCAGCACGCTAGCGTCCTGGATGTTGGAACCCGCGCCGATGGTGATGCTTTCGGTGTCGCCGCGCACCACCGAGCCAAACCACACACTGGTGTTTTCGCCCAGCACCACGTTGCCCATCACCTGCGCACTGTCGGCCACCCAGGCCGATTCGGCCAACTGCGGCGATACGCCATCGAGTTCGTAAATTGCCATGCACCCACTCCGCAAAAGTTGAGGGGGCCAACGCAGCGGCGCGCCCCGAGAGGTCGCCAATCGTTACAAAGCGTGTGCTTTGGCGCCGATGGCAAGGCCTAGAATTGTAAGGATGGAGCTTCGCCACCGTGCACTGCAGGTCTTGTGCCTTGCAGACCCTGAACAAAAATCGGCTGCAGCGCTTGATCTGCAAGCGCAAGCAGCTACTCTTTCGATAGCACCCCTTCCCCCTGAGGCACCCACCGATCCCAGCAGCCTGCCGGGCCGCCCCGAACGCCCGCCGCTGCTGCGCCACAACGAGCTCGCCCGCCGCTCGCCCGCCACGGCCCAAGGGCGCGCCATCCTGATCCACGCCATCGCGCACATCGAGTTCAACGCCATCAACCTGGCGCTCGATGCGGTGTGGCGCTTTGACGGCATGCCCCGTGCGTACTACACCGACTGGATGCTGGTGGCAGGCGAAGAGGCCAAACACTTTCGGCTGCTGCGCGACCACCTGCGCGCGCAGGGCCATGACTATGGCGACTTTCCGGCCCACCAGGGCCTGTGGACCATGTGCGAGAAAACCCAGCACGACGTCCTGGCTCGCATGGCCTTGGTGCCGCGCACGATGGAGGCGCGCGGGCTGGACGCCACGCCGCAGATCCAGGCCAAACTGCGGCAGGTGGGCACGCCCGACGCGCTGGAGGCAGTGGCCATCCTTGACGTCATCCTGCACGACGAGGTGGGCCATGTGGCCATTGGCAACCACTGGTACCGCTGGCTGTGCGAACGCGCGGGCCACGACCCCGAAACCCATTACGGCACCCTGGTGCAGCAATATGAAGCCCCGCGCCTGAAGCCCCCGTTCAACGAATCCGCGCGCCGCAGCGCAGGTTTTACCGATGCCGAGCTGCGCTGGCTGCAGCAAGTGTGAGATGAAGCACCCCCTGAGCCGCTTCGCGTCTTCCCCCTCTCCTTCGGGAGGGGAACGCACCCGGTGGCCTGGCAAAGCCAGTTCCACGGGCGCACTGGTGTGGGCCGCGCCAGTTTCATGCGCCGGAGGCCGCCGAGAAGTTGTGCACGCGCCCAGGAATTCGATGACTCCTACAATTTGCAGCGGCATGCACCCCGTGTGGCCTGCCTCTTTTTTACGATGACACCCATGACCCAACCCTCCGCCCCAGGCACCCCTCCCGCGCCACCGGGCAACCAGACGTCGGTGGCCATGATCGCCCGCCAAGCCATCGTCAACGCCCAGCAGGTGGTGGTTGGCTATGAGCTGTTCAACCGCTCGCGCAGCGGCGCGGCGCACACGGCAGCCACCGATGTCATCCTGGTGTTTACGGCGCTGTCGCACGCAGGCACCGATGAGTTGGTCGGCAAGAAGCTCATTTTTGTGAACTGCACCCACGAAAGCCTGTCGGGCGGGCACCTGGAGCTGGTGGACCCGGACAAGGTGGTGCTGGAAATCCCCCCACTGGGCCACACCGCGGCCGAAGAAGTCGCCACGCGCATGCCCATCCTGGCCGAGCTGCGCGCCCGGGGCTTTCACCTGGCGTTCAACCACACCGTGCTGCAATCGGCCTATGCGCCCTGGCTGCCGCTGGCCGACTACATCAAGCTCGATCTGTCGGTATTGGCGGCCGACCAGTTGGCGGTGCTGATCAGCTACGCCGGTCGCAACTCCAAGGCCGAGCTGATTGCCGAGAAGGTAGAAACTGCCCAGCAGTACGACATGGTGTCGAGCCAGGGCGTCGAATTGTTCCAGGGCTACTGGTTTGCCCGGCCCTCACTGGTGGAGACCAAGCTGCTCACGCCTTCGCAGGCCAGCATCATCGAACTCATCAACCAGGTCCGCAAACAGGCCAGCACCGACGACATTGAAGAAGTGCTGAAGAAGGATGCCGGGCTGGCGTTCAACCTGATGCGCATCATCAACTCCGCTGGCTTCGGGCTAAACCGCGAAATCACGTCCTTCCGGCAGGCGGTGATGTTGATGGGGCTCAAGAAACTGTTCCGGTGGGCCGCACTGCTGCTCACCGCATCGCGCAACAACGGAACACCGTCGTCCGTGGGCCAGACCGCTGTGGAGCGCGGGCGCCTCATGGAACTGCTGGCGCTGGAGACCATGCCCCCCGAAGAGGCCGACCAGGCGTTTGTGGTGGGTATCTTCTCGCTGCTGGATGTGATGCTGTCCATGCCCATGGAATCCGCCATCGGCCTCTTGAACGTACCCGAGCCCGTGGCAGCCGCCTTGCTGCGGCGCGAAGGCTTCCTGGGCGATCTGCTGACCCTGGCCGAGGCCTGCGAATCCAGCGACGACGCGGTTTTTGACCGCACAGCGGGCTTGTTGCACCTCACCAGCCAGCAGATCAATCTGGCGCATTTACAGGCGCTCGCCTGGGCAGACCAGCTGACAGAGGCGTGAGCCGACAGGCTGCTGTGCAAACCAATCGTTCGCGCTTGCGACCTACGGGTCTAGAATCACCGAAGAGTCCCGCCATCCACTACTGCAGACCCCATGTCGAGCACACCTGAACAAGACACCCCGGAAGCTGCGTCCCTCACGGTAGAAGCCGTCGACGAGAACATTGCCATCATCGCCCGCCAGGCCATCGTGGACGAAAGCCGTGCGGTCTATGGCTACGAGCTGTTTGACCGCTCCACCGCATCCGATTCGCACACCGCCGCCAGCGACGCAGCCCTGCTGTTCAATGCGCTGTCCTATGCGGGCACCGAAGCGCTGGTCGGCAAAAAGACGGTGTTCATCAACTGCACCCACGACAGCCTCTCCGGCGGCCACCTGGAGCTAATCCACCCCGAAAAAGTGGTGCTGGAAGTTCCGCCCCTGCCCGACACCGCTACGCCCGAAGAAATCGAAGGCCGCGTGCCCACCCTGCATGCGTTGCGCACACGCGGGTTCCGCCTGGCGTTTGACCAACAGGCCCTGCGCCGCGCTTACACCAGCTGGCTGCCGCTGGCTGCGTTCATCAAGCTGGACATGCTGGCCTTCAAGCCCGAGCTGGCGGGGCCACTGGTCAAATTTGCCACCACCCACAGCCAGGCCACGCTGGTCGCTGAAAAGGTCGAAACCGCCGAGCAGTACGAACTGATGCGCGGGCTGGGCGTGAAGCTGTTCCAGGGCTACTGGTTTGCCAAGCCGTCGCTGGTCAAGGCCACCACCATCCGGCCTTCGCAGGCCACCATCATCCAGCTCATCAATTTGGTGCGCAAACAGGCCAGCACGGCCGAAATCGAGGATTTGCTCAAGAAAGACCCTACGCTGTCTTTCAATCTGCTGCGTTTCATCAATTCGTCGGGCTTTGGCCTGTCGTGCGAGATCACGTCATTCCGCCATGCGGTGATGATTCTGGGACTGAAAAAGCTGTTCCGCTGGGCCGCGCTGCTCATGACCACGTCCCGTGCAGGCGGTGCGCCGCCCGCCGTGGGCCAGACCGCTGTGGTGCGAGGCCGCCTGATGGAGCTGCTGGCGGGCGAACTGCTGCCGCCCGAAGAATGCGACAACGCCTTTGTGGTGGGCGTGTTCTCACTGCTCGACACCATGCTGGGCGTGCCACTGGAAAAAGCACTGGAGTCCGTGGCCCTGCCCGAGCCCGTGATGGACGCCCTGCTACGCCGCACCGGCGTGTTTGCTCCGTTCCTGGACCTGACCATTGCGTGCGAAAGCGGCGACGAAGTGGCGTTTGCCAAGGCCGCCGAAGCCCTGCACCTGTCCAACCGACAGGTCAACTGGGCCCACCTGCAGGCGCTGACCTGGGCCGAGAGCCTGAACGAAGAGTGAGTTCTGAGGCGGGCGGCAGCTACCCCGCCCCTTCCAGCTTCAATGGCCTGCGCTCGCAGGCCATTTTCTTTTGTGTCCGAATTCAGCCGCGCGGGTGGTGCTGCGCATGCAGCGACTTGAGCCGCTCCCGCGCCACATGGGTGTAGATGGTGGTGGTCGAAATATCGGCATGCCCCAGCAGCAGCTGCACCACCCGCAGATCAGCCCCATGGTTGAGCAAATGGGTAGCAAACGCGTGCCGCAACGTGTGGGGCGACAGCGGCACGGTAATGCCTGCCACCTGCGCCCATTTTTTGACGATGACCCAGAACATGGCGCGCGTCATGCCGCTGCCGCGCTGAGTCACAAACAGGTCGTCGGTCTGCTGGCCGCCCAGAATGGCGCCCCGGGCCTCCTGCAGATAGCGGTCTATCCACTGGCGGGCCTCTTCGCCAAAGGGCACCAGCCGCTCCTTGTTGCCCTTGCCCATCACCCGCAGCACGCCCTCGTTCAAGCCCAGCTGAAAGGTCTTGAGCGTGACCAGCTCTGTCACGCGCAGGCCGCTGGCGTACATCAGCTCCAGCATGGTGCGGTCGCGCAGGCCCAGCGGGTTGCCCAGGTCGGGCGCGGTCAGCAGTGCTTCTACCTGGGCCTGTGACAAGGTTTTGGGCACACGCAGGGGTTGGCGCGCCGCCTGCAGCCGCACCGTGGGGTCGGCCGTGATGCGCCGCTCGCGCAGCGCCCAGTGAAAGTAGCGGCGCAGCACCGTGAGGCGCCGGTTGGCCGACGTCGCGCGCGTTACCGCATGGCGCGCGGCGAAATAGCCCTGCAGGTGGTGTTCCGCCGTTTCCTCCAAGGCCAGCGAAGGTTGCTGGTCGGCCAGCCACTGGGCATACAGCGTCAGGTCGCGCCGGTAGGCAGCCAAGGTGTTGCGCGAAAGACCATCTTCCAGCCACAGGGCGTCCACAAAGGTGTCGATGGCAGTCAGGCTGGTTGGGAGCATCAAAAAACGATAGCACGTAAAAAAAGCCGCCCGGACGAGGGGCGGCTTTTGGAGGAGGGAAGCGCAGCGCTTATTCCAATGTCAGCTTCTGTTTGACGACCACTTCCTTGTAGACCGCAAACTCTGCCTTGATCTGTTCGGCAAACTGCTCGGGGGTGTTGCCCACCACGATGGAGCCGGTTTCTTCGATGCGCTTTTTCACTGCGGGGTCTTGCAGTGCTGTGCGCACGGCGGCATTGATCTTGTCCACGATGTCCTTGGGCATTCCCTTGGGGCCGAGGATGCCGTAGTACGCCATGCGGTTCACCGGCTCCAGGCCCAGCTCCTTGAACGTGGGCACATTGGGCAGCGCAGCCACGCGCTGGGGCGCGGCCACAGCGATGGCTACCAGGCGGTTGTCCTTGATGAAGGGCAGCGCCGAAGGCAGGTTGTCAAAAATCATCGGCACTTGGCCCGCCACGGTGTCGTTCAGGGCAGGGCCCGCACCGCGGTAAGGAATGTGGGTGACGAAGGTGTTCGACAGGCTCTTGTACAGCTCCATCTGCAGATGGCCAATGCCGCCCGTGCCCGACGACGAGTACGAATACTTGCCGGGCGACTTCTTCAGTTCAGCCACAAACGACTTGTAGTCCTTGGCCGGGAAACTGGGGTTCACCGCAATGATGTTGGGCGTGGCCGCAATGTTGATGATGGGCGTGAAATCCGTCAGCGGGTTGTACGGCGTCTTGGGGTTGATGGCCGGGTTGGCCGCCGTGGTGGACACGGTGGCCACGCCCAGCGTGTAGCCGTCAGGTGCTGAGCGTGCGGTTTCGCTGGCACCCACGATGCCGCCGCCACCGGCCTTGTTTTCCACGATCACGTTCTGGCCCAGGGCTTTGCCCAGCGGGTCAGCGATCACACGCGCAATGATGTCGGTGGTGCCGCCGGGTGCAAAAGGCACCTGCAGCTTGATTACCTTGTTGGGGTAGCCCTGAGCGGCTGCGGTACCTGCTGCGGCGGCCAGTACGGTCAGCGCGAGCCATTGACGACGATGCATGGAGTTCTCCTTCGTGCGGGGTGACAAACAGCGCTGATGGTATTCGCAACCGGCGCTTTGGCGACCTGCGGATTCCACATAAGGGCTAACCCGGAGCCCTTGCCAAGGATCAAGTATTCTCCCCGCGTGAACTACGCCCAGCTTCTGCTCCCCGACTTCTCTCTCATCCTCTGCGGTTACCTGATCTGCCGGTACACCGCCCTCAACCGCTCGGTGTGGCAGCCCGTGGAGAGCCTGGTGTACTACCTGCTCTTTCCTGTGCTGCTGTTTCAGTCCATCGTCAAAAGCCCGGTGGACATTGGTGCCGCGTCGGGCCTGATTGCTGCGGGGCTGGTCATGGGTGTCACGGGCATTGCCCTGGCCTACAGCCTGCCGCACTGGCCCTGGCTGGGCAAACGCATCGACGCACGCGACCATGCCGCCAGCGCGCAGGTGGCGTTCCGCTTCAACTCCTTCATTGGCCTGGCCATCGCCGAGCGGCTGGCGGGCACCGAGGGCCTGCTCATGATTGCCGTGTTGATCGGCGTGTGTGTACCGCTGTTTAACGTGGCTGCCGTGTGGCCCATGGCGCGGCACGGCCAGCACAGCTTTGCGCGCGAGCTGGTGCGCAACCCGCTCATCATCGCCACGGTGTCGGGGTTGATTGCCAATTTGCTCGGGTTTCAGATTCCGGAATGGGCCAGCCCCACGGTCAGCCGCATCAGCGCGGCATCGCTGGCGCTGGGGCTGATGGCCGCGGGTGCGGGCCTTGAGTTTGGCCTGCTCACACGCGGCAAGGCGCTGAGCGTGGCGGTGTTGTCCATCCGCCACCTGGTGCAGCCGCTGCTGGCGTTTGCGATGGCGTGGCTGTTTGGGCTCAATGCCGTGCAGACCACCATGCTGCTCGCGTTCTCGGCCCTGCCCACCGCGTCTACCTGTTACGTGCTGGCGGCGCGCATGGGCTACAACGGGCCTTATGTGGCCGGCCTGGTGACGCTTTCGACACTGCTGGGCATGGTCAGCCTGCCTTTTGCCTTGGGATTTCTCCGATGACCGATTCACGCATTGCCTCGCGTTCCACCTCCCTGGCCCTGGTACGGCGCCGCGCCCTTGTAACGAGCCTGGCGGCGGTAGCGCTTGCGCTGCTGGCGGGCTGCGGGCGCAAGGCCCCACGCGCTCAGGCCGTACCGCCCGATGCCACGGTGCTGGCACTGGGCGACTCGCTGACCTCCGGCGTGGGCGCATCGGCCGACACGGCCTACCCTGCCGTGCTGGCGCGGCTGACGGGCTGGAAGGTCGTCAACGGCGGCATCTCGGGCGACACCTCGGCCCAGGCGCTGGCGCGGTTGCCGGGGCTGCTGCAAAAGCACACCCCTGCGCTGGTGATCGTTAGCATCGGTGGCAACGACTTTTTGCGCCGCCAGAGCGCTGCGACCACCCGCAGCAATATCCGCCAGATCTGCGCCGATGCACAGTCCAGCGGTGCACAGGTGCTGCTGGTGGCCGTGCCGGAGCTGACGATGTTGGCGGCCGTGGGCCAGTTGAGCGACCACGCCATGTACGAAGAAATCGCCAGCGAACTGAAAGTGGCGCTGCACAGCAAGGGCTGGTCTGGCGTGCTGGCGCAGGAGCGCCTGCGGGCGGACCAAATCCATGCCAACGCCGCCGGGTATGAAGAGTTCACGCAGGGGCTGGTGCAGACCCTCAAGCAAACCGGGTTGCTGGCGCGGTAGCAGCAAGATACCGTAGCAAAGCTGCAGCAAATACTCTTATTTTGATAGCTACTAGCGCTTATCCATCAAGCGCTAGAGGCCAATTTCATTCAAAATCCAGCGCCCAGGCCACATGTTCGCGCACCAGCTCGCTGGGGTCTTCAGCGCGGGACTGCAGCGCGGCCCGCACCATCTCGTCCCCCGTCGCCCGCAGCGCATTGCCCAGGGCCACGGCCACGTTGCGCAGCCAGCGCTCGTGGCCAATGCGGCGGATGGGGCCGCCTTCGGTCATGCGCAAAAAGGTGGGCTCGTCCCACGCAAACAGGTGTACTAGCTGCTGGCCCGCTAGGCCCTTGCGCTCGTCAAAGTCGGGCAGGCGGCTGACCTGGGCAAACTTGTTCCAAGGGCAGATCAGCTGGCAGTCGTCGCAGCCGTAAATGCGGTTGCCCATCAGCGGGCGTAGCTCCAGCGGAATCGGCCCGGCGTGCTCGATGGTGAGGTACGAGATGCACCGCCGGGCATCGACACGCTGCGGCGCGACGATGGCCTGCGTGGGGCACACGTCGATGCAGGCGGTGCAACTGCCGCAGTGGGCTGTGACCGGCTCGCTTGCGGGCAGCGCCATGTCCACATAGATCTCACCCAAAAAGAACATCGACCCGGCCTCGCGGTTGAGCACCAGCGTGTGTTTGCCCCGCCAGCCCTGGCCGCTGCGCGCAGCCAGCTCCGCCTCCAGCACGGGGGCCGAGTCGGTGAACACGCGGTGGCCAAACGGGCCGATGGCCTCGGCAATGCGGTCGCTGAGTTTTTGCAGGCGCGCGCGCAGCACCTTGTGATAGTCCCGGCCCCGGGCGTAGACCGAGACGATGCCTTCCTGCGGGCGTGTCAGGCGCGAAAGCTCCACCGCCTGCCAGCCTTCAGCCGCGTCCAAGGCCGTATCGCGCGGCAAATAATCCATGCGCGCCGTGATCACGCTCACAGTGCCGGGCACCAGCTCGGCGGGGCGTGCGCGCTTCAAACCATGCGATGCCATGTAATGCATGTCACCATGGAAGCTCTGCGCCAACCAAGCCTCAAGGCCCGGCTCTGCCGCAGACAAGTCCACCCCCGCCACGCCGATTTGGGAAAATCCCAGCTCGCGGGCCCACTCCTGCATTTGAGGAACGAGTTGACTGTTGCACCACATACCGGCCAGATTGTAGGAAGCGCCGTTGCCGCCCCGGCAGAACCACCCCGTCAGATCACCTGGCACAGCGAGGACGACACCAGCGCCTTTGCACGCCAGCTTGCCGCGCAGCCGCAATTAGCCAACGCCTACCTGACCCTGCACGGCGACCTGGGCGCGGGCAAAACCACGCTGGTGCGCCACCTGCTGGGCGCGCTGGGCGTGCAGGGCCGCATCAAGAGCCCCACCTATGCGGTGGTGGAGCCCCACGATGCGCCGGGCCTCTCGATCTGGCACTTTGACTTCTACCGCTTTGACGACCCACGCGAGTGGGAAGACGCGGGTTTCAGGGACATTTTTGCCAACCCGGGCC
>NZ_JBKBTV010000077.1:0-19667 GCF_046291265.1 Acidovorax sp.
CACCCGCGCAAATTTGGCGTTGACGCGGTCGAGCTCGGCCTGGATCAGGTCCTGGACCTCTCGGGTGCGGGTCAGGCTGGCGTAATTGCTGAAGGGCACGTCGTTGTCCTGTGCGTACTTCTCCACGTTCTCCTGGTCGATCATGATGATCACCGTCAGGTAGGGCAACTTGTCGCCAATCACCACCGCGTCCGTCACGTAGGGGCTGAACTTGAGTTCGTTCTCCAGCTCGCTGGGCGTGATGTTTTTGCCACCGGCCGTGATGATGATGTCCTTCATGCGGTCGGTGATGCGCAGGTAGCCGTCGGCGTCGATCAGGCCCACGTCGCCGGTGTGCAGCCAGCCGTCGGGGTCGATGGTTTCGGCCGTCTTTTCGGGCAAGTTGAGGTAGCCCTTGAAGACGTTGGGCCCGCGTACCAGGATCTCTCCGGTAGCGGCGTCGATGCGCACCTCGTTGTAGCTGGCGGCCGGGCCAATGGAGCCGGGCTTGATGCGGCTGGCGGGCACGCCGGTGGCAGCACCGCAGGTCTCCGTCATGCCCCATACCTCCAGCATGGGCACGCCCAGCGCCAGGTACCACTTCACCAGTTCGGGCGAGATGGGCGCCGCACCGGTGACGAGGAACCGCGCTCGGTGGATGCCGATGAGCTTGCGCACGTTGTTCAGCGCCAGCCAGCGCGCCACCTGAAACTGCAGCTTGAGCCCGCCGCCCACGGGCTGGCCCGCCAGCACCAAGTCGGCAATGCGCGTGCCCACGCCGATGGACCAGGCATAGGCCGCCTGTTGCATGCGCGTGGATTCCTTGAGCGCAATCATCACGCCGGAGTAGAACTTCTCCCACACGCGCGGCACGGCGGTGAACACCGTGGGCGCGATCTCGCGTACGTTTTCGGGCACGGTGTCGGGGTTCTCGACAAAATTGAGTTTGGCCCCGGTGTAGAGCGAAAAATATTCGCCGCCCATGCGCTCGGCAATGTGGCACAGCGGCAGAAAACACATGGTCTCGTCGTCTTCGCTGCGCGAGATCAGCGTGTTGTAGCCGCGCACCGTGTAGGTGAGCGCGGCATGGGTGTGCATGGCGCCCTTGGGCTTGCCCGTGGTGCCCGATGTGTAGACCAGGATGGCCACATCGTCTGGCCCGCAGCCTTGCACGTGGCGCGCGATTTCATCGGGGTGCTGCTGGTTGAACGCGCGGCCCAGCTCGCGCAGAGCCTGCAGGCTCAGAACATGGGGGTCATCGAGGCCCCGCAGTCCTTCCATGTCAAAAACCACAATCTTGCGCAGCAAGGGCAGGCTGCCGCGTACCTCTAGAGCCTTGTCGAGCTGCTCGTCATCTTCCACAAACAACACGGTGGTGCGGGAGTCTTCACTGAGGTAGTGCACTTGCGCCGCTGCATCGGTGGGGTAGATGCCGTTGGACACACCGCCGCAGCTCAGCACCGCCAGGTCCGCCAGCACCCATTCGATGTTGGTGTTGGACAAGACAGAAGCGCATTCACCCGGCGCAAAACCCAGCGACATCAGGCCGCCCGCAATCTCGCGCACCGCCTCGGCGGTCTGGTCCCAGGTCCAGCTCTTCCAGATGCCCAGCTCTTTCTGGCGCATCCACACGCGCGGTCCGCGACTTTTCACGGCATTCCAGAACATCGCAGGCATGGTGTCGCCCGCCAGCACGTCGGTTCCTGCGGGCTGGATGTGAGAAAGGTCCCAGAGATTGCTCATGCTGTCCTCATCTCCAAGTTTTCTTCTTTTTCCAGCGCCGCTCGCCGCGCACGCCGACATCCTTCATGCCCAGGTAGAACTCCTTGATGTCGTCCTTCTCGCGCAGGCGCTCGCAGCTGTCTTCCATGACGATGCGGCCATTCTCCAGAACGTAGCCGTAGTCCGAGGCATTGAGCGCCATGTTGGCGTTCTGCTCTACCAGCAAGATGGTGGTGCCGCGCTCGCGGTTGATGCGTACCACGATCTCGAAGATCTCTTTGGTGAGCTTGGGGCTCAGGCCCAGACTGGGCTCGTCGAGCAGGATGAGCTGCGGATTGGCCATGAGCGCTCGCGAGATGGCCAGCATCTGCTGTTGTCCGCCCGAAAGCAAGCCTGCATCCTGCGCCGCGCGTTCCTTCAGGATGGGGAAGTAGCCGTACACCGTTTCGATGTCGCGCGCCACGGCGTCAGCGTCGCTGCGTGTGTAGGCGCCCATCAGCAGGTTGTCGCGCACAGACAGCAATGCAAACACCTCGCGCCCCTCGGGCACGTGCATGAGGCCCCGGCGCACGATGGCCGCCGGGTCATTGGCGGTGATGTCGGCGCCCTGGAACTCGATGGAGCCCTTGCGCGGGTCGATGATGCCGCTGATGGTTTTGAGAATGGTGGTCTTGCCCGCACCGTTGCTGCCCAGCACGGCGGCGATCTCGCCGCGCCGCACCTGCAGGCTCACGCCGCGAATGGCCTTGATTGGGCCGTAGGCGCTCTCCACGTTCTGCAGGCGCAGCAGGGGCTGGTCGGAAGGATCCGCTTGGGTGGCGGCAAGCACGGCGCTCATGGTCGGGCCCCGAAGGCGCTGCCAGGTGGGCGGCGCAGGTTGCTCACATCGTCGATGGTGCCCAGATACGCCTCGATCACACCGGGGTGTGACTGCACCTCGCGCGGCGTGCCCATGGCCACCACTTCTCCCTGGTTCATGGCCAGCACGCGGTCGGACACTTTAGAGACCAGCGACATGTCGTGCTCCACCATCAGCACGGTGATGCCCAGCTCGTGCTGGATGTCCTGGATCCAGAACGCCATGTCGTCGGTTTCTTCCATGTTGAGGCCCGACGAAGGCTCGTCTAGCAGAAGCAGTTGCGGCTCGGTGCACAGCGCGCGGGCCAGCTCCACCACCTTGCGCACGCCGTAGGGCAGCCCGGCCACCAGTGTGTCGCGGTAGTGCTGCAGGTCGAGGAAGTCGATGATCTGCTCGGCCTTCTCGCGCGCTCGCACTTCGGCATTGCGCACCTTGCGGGTAAAGAACATGTCTTGCCACACGCCCGTTTCGCGCCGCGTGTGGCGACCGATCAACAGGTTGTGCAGCACGCTGGCGTGCTCGAAGAGTTCGATGTTCTGAAAGGTGCGCGCTATGCCCAAGCCCGCTACCTGGTGCGGCGGTTGGTCGGTCAGCGGCAGCATCGCGCCACCGGGGCCCGCGTAGGCAATGGTCCCGGTGGTGGGCGTGTAGATGCGGCTGATGAGATTGAACACCGTGGTCTTGCCTGCACCGTTGGGGCCGATGAGGGTGAACACCTCGCCACGGCGCACTTCAAAGCTCACGTTGTTGACCGCCAGCACGCCACCAAAGCGCACGCTGAGGTTTTGTGCACTGAGCAGGATGTCGTCGGTCATGGGGGAAACGGCGCTGGTCATTTCAGCCTATCGGACTTCTGGAAGGACTTCTGCCGCTTGAACAGGCCCTTGCGGTAGAACGGAAACATCTGCAGCCAGGTGCGCACCTTGAGCCAGCGGCCATACAGGCCCATGGGCTCGAACAGCACGAAAAGGATGAGCACGGCGCCGTAGACCACGGCCTGCAGGCCGGGTGCTTGGCCGATGGCGGCGGGCAGCCAGTCCTTGCCCAGTGAAATCATCTGCGGCATGGTGATGAGGAAGATGGCCCCCAGGAACGCGCCATGTACCGACCCCAGCCCGCCGATCACGATCATCAGCAGCAGGTCGATGGATTGCAGAATGTTGAACTGGTCGGGCGAGATGAACTGCAGCTTGTGCGCATACAGCGCACCGCCCACGCCCGCGAGCGCCGCCGACAGCGAGAACGACAGCGTCTTGTAGCGCGCCAGGTGAATGCCCATGCTCTGCGCCGAAATCTCTGAATCGCGGATGGCCACAAACGCCCGGCCCGTGGGCGAGCGCAGCAGGTTCAGGATGCCCAGCGTGCTGACCACCGCAATGACCAGGCACAGAAAGTAGAACGACTCGGTGGACTCGAACTTGAAGCCAAAGATCTCGGGCGGCACCAGGTGTTTGCCGGAGTTGCCGCCGGTGACGGACTCCCACCGGGCAAACACCTCTTCGACGATGAAACCGAACGACAGCGTGGCCATGCCCAGATAGATGCCCTTGACCCGAAGTGCGGGCAAGCCCACCACGACGCCCACCGCGGCCGACAGCCCCGCAGCGCAGGCCAGCGACAGCGCAAACGGCCAGCCCATGCCCGTCAGCACCGCTTGTGTGTAGGCCCCCACCCCCAGAAACGCCGCGTGCCCCAGCGAGAACTGCCCGGTAAACCCGGCCAGCAGCATCAACCCCAGGCCGACGATGCCGTAGATGAGCACAAAGGTGAGCTGCGCCAGCCAATACTCGGGCGCCACCCAGGGGGCGGCGACCAGGGCCAGGCACAGCAGGCTGTACCAGAACACATGCCCGCCATGCTTGGCCAGGCGCAGGTCTTGTTCGTAAGAAGTCTTGAAAAGAAAGCGCATGGGGTCAGACTTTCTTTCTCAATTTTTCGCCGAACAGCCCGTTGGGTTTCACCATCAACATGATGAGCACCACGATGTACGCCGCCGTGTCCTTGAAGCCATCGGGCAGATAAAACCCTGACAGCGATTCCACAATGCCGATGACCAGCCCGCCCACGATGGCCCCGGGCAGGCTGCCAAAGCCGCCCACCACGGCGGCCGGGAAAGCCTTGAGCCCGATGAGCCCCATGTTGGCGTGCACAAAGGTGATGGGCGCCAGCAGCAGTCCGGCCACCGCAGCCACACCGGCCGCCAGGCCCCAGGCCAGGCCGTTGAGGCGCTGCACCGGAATGCCCATGTAGTACGCCGCCAGCTGGTTTTGTGAGGATGCCTGCATGGCGATGCCGAGCTTGCTGTAGCGGAACATGGCGAACAGCAGCACGCACAGCACGCCGGTGGCGCCAATCACCACCAACTGCTCGGCGCTGAGCACCAGCCCGCCCAGGCGCAGCGACATGTCCTTGTACGGCACGGGCAGCGTGTGGGTGTCGGTGCCGATGTTGGGGATCATCGTGACCAGCCCGCGCAGCACGTACCCGATGCCGATGGTGAGCATGACGATGGAAAAGGCCGGCTGGCCCAGGATGGGGCGGATGACCGCGCGCTCTAGCACCGTACCAAACAGCCCCATGGCCAAGATGCTGGCGAGCACTGCCACCCAGAACGGGAAGCCCAGCAGCGTCATGAGCGCCAGGCCCAGGAACGCGCCCAGCATCATCAGCTCGCCCTGGGCAAAGCTCACGGTTTCGGTCGCCTTGTAGATGAGCACGAAGCCCAGCGCGATCAGCCCGTAGATGCACCCCTGCGAAATACCGCTGATCAACAGTTGCACAAATTGCACACGGGCTCCCCAAATAGGATTCACGCACAGTGGAAGGATGCAGTCGCTCACCGCAATGGGCAGGCGCGGGGAGCATCCTGGTCAGCGCCGTCCCTGCAGAATATTTTCACAAAGCGATTGCTTGGCATAAATAGTGTTGCACGCGCCCGGTGTAGATAACACTCGGGGCTAACCCTGATGGGGCGGTGTGACGCAGCAGCGCAGGATATTGACGGAGCCCCGCACCTTGCGCAATAGGACTTATGTCCGGTGGTGGCGCGCCCGGCCACGAAGCGATGTGCCTGCCTGGCCGAGGCCTTGCGACGTGCTCTCCGTTGTGTGTGGGGCGAGTTCACCAGGGCGATTTTTAGGTAAAAATGGCCTCTAGCGCTTATCCATAAAGCGCTAGCAGCTACAAAATCAGGAGTGTGCTGATAGCGCAAACTCCATGCACTGCCCCGCACCCACCCCCAGGAGATCCATGAGCAAGTCCGCCACCCCCACGCCGCACGCGTTCGAGCCTGCTTTCATTGCTGGGCTCAAGTTGATATTCGAAGAAAAAATTGTGTTCAACCAGATGCTGGGGTTGAAGGTGATGGAGTTGCGCCCCGATGGCGTGACGGGTCGCATCGACATGAAGCCCGAGCTGGTGGGCCACTACGCCTACAACCGGGTGCACGGTGGCGTGATCAGCGCGGGGCTGGACGCCATGGGCGGGCTTGCCGTGATGGCCGCCATCGGTGCCAAACACATGGACGAAGCGCCGGAGCAACGCCTGCACCGCTTTGCCAAGCTGGGCACCATTGACTTGCGCATCGACTACCTGCGCCCCGGCATTGGCAGCCACTTTGAACTGCGTGCCCATGTGCTGCGCCTGGGTTCGCGCGTGGCCACCACGCGCATGGAGTTCCTGGGGCCGGACGGCGAAATCATGTCCGCAGGCGCCGCCGCTTACATCGTGTCGTAGCAGGCCCCGGGTCAGACACGCGGCTGTAGGAAGGCGCTCGCATGCGCTTGCGAATGTGTGACGCTGCAAGCCTTGCAAGCGCATGCTACGAGAGAACCGTTTGGTTACCGTTCTTGCGTAACGAAGGCATCTTTCGCTGGCGCCCAACCCTACGATGACTCTCTTTTCAAGGAGATCTGATGGCCGTGCAAAACCCCTTCTTTGGCAAACGCGAACCCGAACCGTTCCAACCCCGCCACAGCGCCAATTCATCCACAGGGCTCAACAGCACGTCCGCCAGCAGTGCTGCCGCTGCTGCCCAGGCTCCGGCGGCCACTGCAACCGCCACCAGCCCTGCGGTACCCCCATCTTCTGCCAGCGATTCTTCGGGCAGCAAACTGACCGTCGGCCCCAACATCAAGCTCAAGGGCGTAGAGATCACCGATTGCGACACCCTGGTGGTGGAAGGCACGGTCGAAGCCACGATGGATTCACGCGTGATCCACATCTCGGAACGCGGCGCCTTCAAGGGTTCGGCCGAGATCGACATTGCCGAGATCCACGGCGAGTTCAACGGCACCCTCACCGTGCGTCAGAAGCTGGTGATCTACAGCACGGGCAAGGTCAACGGCAAGATCCGTTACGGCAAGCTGGTGGTGGAAGAGGGCGGCCAACTGGCGGGCGAGATCCAGTCCGGCTTCTCGCCTTCTGCCGCATCCTCGTCCAGCATGCAACAACGGCCCGCACCGGCGGTGCGCACGGAGCCGACCGCTCTGGCGGCCTGAACGCACACAGCGGGAGTTTTGTGCGCTCCCGCAGGTGATTGCCGGGGGCGCAGTCCCAGCCCCTCAGCACCTGCTTTGTTCGGTGCTCACCCCGCCGCGAAAGCAATGGGCAGGTGCTCAGGCCGCGCCGGCAGGCTTGGGCACCGGCCGCGGCCTGCCCTCGTCATCAATGGCGACGTAGGTCAACCGCGCCTCGGTCACCTTCACATACCGGCCTTGGTCGGTAAAACGTTCGGCATACACCTCCACCTGCACGGTGACCGAGGTGTTGCCCACGCGCGTGATGGACGAGAAGAACGACAGGATGTCGCCCACGCGCACGGGTTGCTTGAAGATGAACTCGTTGACCGCCACGGTGGCCATGCGGCCCTGCATGTAGCGCGCGGGCAGTACGGACCCGGCCAGGTCGACCTGAGCCATCACCCAGCCGCCAAAAATGTCGCCGTTGCCGTTGGTGTCTGCGGGCATGGGGATGACCTTGAGCACCAGCTCCTTGTCGGTGGGTAATGCGGCGGGGGGTGGGCTGAAAACGGCAGACATGGGCACAATCTCGGTTTGGGGCTGAGCCAATCCTCCAGGAACCATGGGTTTTGCGCGGGGCTCTGGCCCTGCAAAACCACCTTGGCAACAGCCGGGTCGGTAATAACAACAACACCTGGAATTGTCCCCCATGCGCCACCTTGGCGAAACCGCCCCCCCGAGCCCCGCCAACCCCGCGCCTGCAAAGTCCGACTGGGCGACGCTGAACCGGCTGCTGCCCTACCTGTGGGAGTACAAGTGGCGTGTGATCGCCGCCATCGTGTTCATGGTGGGTGCCAAGCTGGCCAATGTCAGCGTGCCGCTGCTGCTTAAGACGCTGGTGGACGCGATGAACTTCAAGCCGGGCGACCCGGCCACGCTGCTGGTGGTGCCGATCGGTTTGCTGCTGGCGTATGGCGCGTTGCGGCTGTCCACCTCGTTGTTCACCGAGCTGCGCGAGCTGGTGTTCGCCAAGGCCACGCAGGGGGCTGCGCGCTCGATTGCGTTGCAGACGTTTCAGCACTTGCATGCGCTCAGCCTGCGGTTTCATCTGGAGCGGCAAACCGGTGGCATGACGCGCGACATCGAGCGCGGCGTGCGCGGCATCGAGTCGTTGATCTCGTTCACACTCTTCAACATCGGTGCCACGCTGATCGAAGTGGCGCTGGTGCTGTCGGTGCTGGCCGTCAAGTTCGACGCCTGGTTCGCGTGGATCACGCTGGCGGCATTGGCGTTCTACATCACCTTCACGGTGCTGGTGACCGAGTGGCGCACCCAGTTTCGCCGCGAGGCCAACGAGTTTGATTCCGCTGCGCACACCAAGGCCGTGGACTCGCTGCTCAACTACGAAACCGTCAAATACTTCAACAACGAAGGTTTTGAGGCCGCACGGTATGACGAAAGCCTGGAGCGCCTGCGGCGCGCGCGCCTCAAAAGCCAGACCACGCTGTCGGTGCTCAACACCGGCCAGCAGCTCATCATCGCCATCGGGTTGGTGGCCATGCTGTGGCGGGCCACGCAGGGCGTGGTCGATGGCCGCATGACGCTGGGTGACCTGGTCATGGTCAACGCCTTCATGATCCAGCTGTACATCCCGCTCAACTTCCTGGGCGTGATCTACCGCGAGATCAAACAAAGCCTGACCGATCTGGACAAGATGTTCACGCTGATGGACAAGGAGCGCGAGGTGGCCGACGCCCCCGGCGCGGTGCCGCTCACGGGTCTGGACCGCCCCACGGTGCGTTTTGAGGACGTGCATTTTTCGTACGAAACCCGCAAGGGCAACGACGTGAGCACGGGCCGCCCCATCCTGCAGGGAATCAGTTTCGAGATCCCTGCGGGCAAGACCGTGGCCGTGGTCGGTCCATCGGGCTCGGGCAAGTCGACGCTGGCTCGGCTGTTGTTCCGCTTTTATGACATCCAGCAAGGCCGCATCACCATTGCAGGGCAAGAGATCCGCAGCGTGACACAAGCCAGCGTACGCCAGGCGATTGGCATCGTGCCGCAAGACACCGTGTTGTTCAACGACACCGTGGCCTACAACATTGCCTATGGCCGCACCGGCGCCAGCCAGGCCGAGGTGGAAGCCGCAGCCCAGTCAGCACGCATCCACGACTTCATCACCAGCACCCCCGAGGGCTACGGCACCATGGTGGGCGAGCGCGGGCTCAAGCTGTCGGGCGGCGAAAAGCAGCGCGTGGCCATTGCGCGCACGCTGCTCAAGAACCCGCCCATCCTGATCTTTGACGAGGCCACCTCGGCGCTGGACTCCGCCAACGAACGCGCCATCCAGGCCGAGCTGCAAAGCGTGGCGCAGAACAAGACCACGCTGGTGATCGCGCACCGCCTGTCCACCGTGGTCGACGCCCACGAGATCTTGGTCATGGATTCAGGCCGCATCATCGAGCGCGGCACGCATGCGCAGTTGCTGTCACAAGGAGGGCGATACGCCAGCATGTGGTCGCTGCAACAAAGTGACCCGGGCGCTTGAAGGCCCGTCCAAGAACATCTCTATCTCTATTTCTGTTCCTTTCTCTCTGACATTCTTTTGCCATGAAGCCCGTCCTGCTAGCCCTCATGTTCCTCTCCGACGACCACTGCGCCCAGTTGTCGCAATCGTTCGATCTGATCTACGCCCCCGATGCCGCCCAGGCCACAGCGGCCTTCGCCGCGCACGGCCCGCGCATTACCGCGGTGCTGACCATCGGCTCCACGGGTCTCAGCGCCGCGCAGATCGACGCGCTGCCCCAGTTGTCGCTCATCTGCGCGCTGGGCGCCGGGTACGAGAACATTGCCGTGCAGCACGCCAAGGCGCGTGGCATTGTGGTGGCCAATGGCGCGGGCACCAACGACGATTGCGTGGCCGACCATGCCTGGGGCCTGCTGATTGCTGCGGTGCGCGGCATCCCCAAGCTCGACCAACTCACCCGCGATGGCGTGTGGCGCACAGCCTTGCCGCTGCCACCCAACGTGTCGCACAAACGCCTGGGCATCATCGGCCTGGGCACCATCGGCAAGAAGATCGCGCAGCGCGCGCTGGGCTTTGAGGTCGAGGTGGGGTACCACAACCGCAGCGCCCGCACCGACGTGCCGTACCGCTACTTTGCCGAAGTGACGGCACTGGCTGAATGGGCGGATTTCCTGGTGGTGGCTACGCCCGGCGGCGGCGGCACGCAGCATCTGGTCAACACCCAGGTGCTCAACGCCCTGGGCCCGCGCGGCTATGTGGTCAACATTGCGCGGGGCAGCGTGATCGATACCCAGGCCTTGGCGTTGGCCCTGAAGGACGGCCGCATCGCCGGTGCGGGCCTGGATGTGTACGAGAGCGAGCCTGCGCCCCCGGCGGATTTGCTGGCGTTAGACACCGTGGTGCTGACCCCGCACGTGGCGGGCTGGTCGCCCGAGGCAGTGCAGGCGTCGGTGGACCGGTTTGTTGAGAACGCACGCCGGCACTTTGCAGGCGAGGCGCCGGTGTCTCCCCTTTGAAATTTTAATGAAATTGGCCTCTAGCGCTTATTGGTTAAGCGCTAGTAGCTATTAAATACGGAGTAACTGCGATGTCCATGGATGTTGAGGCCTTGCAGGCTCAGCTGCGCGCGTTCGCGGCCGAGCGCGCGTGGCAGCCGTTTCACACGCCCAAGAACCTGTCCATGGCGCTGATGGTCGAGGCGGCCGAGCTGGCCGAAATCTTCCAGTGGATGACGCCTGAGCAGTCGCTGGCGGCGCGCGACGATGCAACGCTGAAAGAGCCCATCGCCGATGAGGTGGCCGATGTGTTGCTGTACCTGCTGCAGATCGCCGACCACGCGGGCGTGGATCTGGAGCAGGCCGTGGAGCACAAGTTGCGCAAGAACGCCATCAAACACCCGGTGGGGAAAACGCAGCGTACCACTGCGAATTCTTAGTCAAATCGGGCTACAGCGCTTTATTTATAAGCGCTAGCAGCTATCAATAGTGAAGCGAAGGGTGGCGCCGTGTGCGTCCGTGCAGCGGTGAAACGGCCACGAAAAAGCCCCGCGCAGCGGGGCTTGGGGTGGGCTGGCTTTTTACCTGCAGGTAGCGTCTACAAGCCCGGGGGGCTGACGGACAGCCCGCTTCCCTGTCGCTGTTTACTTCTTGCGCGCGGCAATGGCCTTCTCGGCCGAGACCACCAGATCCGTGCCGATCTGGCCCTTCCACTTTTCGTACACAGGGCGCGTGGCCTTCACGAACGCGTCGCGCTCGGCGGCAGACAACTGCGTGACGGTCACGCCGTTGGCGGCAATGTCCTTGAGCAGCGGCTTGTCGGCCTCGACCATGCCCTTGCGTGCGATGGCGATCTCTTCCTTGCCGGCATCAATGGCGGCCTGCTTGACGATCTCGCGGTCGGCGGGTGTCCAGGACGCCCAGATGTCCTTGTTGACCACGAAGATCAGCGGGTCGTTCACGTAGCCCCACATCGTCACGTGCTTTTGCGCCACGGTGTGCAGTTTGGCAGCCATGTAGACGGCAATCGGGTTCTCCTGGCCGTCCACGGCGCCGCTGGCGAACGCGGGCTGTGCGTCGGCCCAGCTCATCTGCGTGGGGTTGGCGCCCAGGGCGGTGAAGGTGTCCAGAAACAGGGGTGAGCCCACCACGCGAATCTTCAGGCCCTTCAAATCCTCGGGCGTCTTGATCGCCTTTTTGGAGTTGGAGATCTCGCGATAGCCGTTCTCGCCCCAGGCGAGCGGCACCACGCCCGCCTTGTCCAGCGTGGCGAAGATTTGCTTGCCCACGTCGCCCTGCGTCACAGCGTCCACGGCCGCGTAGTCAGGGAACAGGAAGGGCAGCGAGAACAGATTGAGCTGCTTGACCTGCGGCGACCAGTTGATGGTGGAGCCCACGGCCATGTCGATCACGCCCTGGCGCAGCGCGGAAAATTCGCGCGTCTGGTCGCCCTGGATCAGCGAAACGCCGGGGTACAGCTTGATGTTGATGCGGCCATTGGTGCGCTCGCGGACCTTGTTGGCCCACAGCTCGCCGCCCTTGCCCCAGGGAAAGGCGGTGCCCAGCACCAGCGACATGCGGTACTCGCTCTTGTAAGCGGTCTGCGCAATGGCAGCAGGGGCGGTAAAGGCCAGGGCGGCAGCCGCAGCGACGGCAGAAGTGAGGAAGGTACGCAGTTTCATTTTTTCAGTCTCCTTTGTAGAAATCAGTCGGTCAAATCCATCAATCATCAATATCCGAGCTTGGCGGGCAACCACAGCGCCAGTTGCGGGAAGGCGATCACCAGCACCATCACCAGGAACATTGCCAGCAGCATCCAGCCCACCCAACGCACGGTCGATTCCATGCGCACCCCGGCGATGCGGCACGAGACCATGAGGTTCACGGCCAGCGGCGGGGTGAATTGGCCCAGGGCCACCTTCAAGGTCAGGATCACGCCGAACCAGACCGGGTCCCATTGGTAGTGGTTCATGATGGGCAGCAGCAGCGGCACGAAGATCAGGAAGATCGAGATGCCGTCGAGGAACATGCCCACGGTGATGAGCAGCACGATCAAGAGCGACAGCACGCCGTACTCGCCCAGACCCGAGTTGACGATGGCATTGGCTACCGGATCGATCACCCCCAGGGTGGACAGCGAAAAGGCAAAGATGCCGGCGAGCGAGACCACCAGCAAAATCACCGCCGACAACTCGCCCGATTCGCGCAGGATGGGAAACAGGTCGCGCACCTTGATCGTACGGTGGATCACCATGCCCACGAAGAGGCCGTAGAACACCGCCACCACGGCGGCTTCCGTTGGCGTGAACCAGCCAGCGCGCATGCCGCCCAGGATCAGCACCGGCGCGGCCAGGCCCCAGGTGGCCTCGCGCAGGCTCTTCCAGAACGGGGGGCGGGGCATGGTGGATTCGAGCGCGCCCATCTTGTGCTTGCGCGCCATCCAAACGGCCGGAATGATCAGCGCAATACCGGCCAGGATGCCGGGGATCATGCCCGCCGCAAACAGCGCGGGCACCGAGGCGCCCGGCACCAGTACCGAGTAGATGATGAAGGCGACGGACGGCGGGATCAGGATATCGGTGGCAGCGGCTGCCCCCACCACGCTGGCCGAAAACGATGGCGGGTAACCCGCGCGCGACATGGCCGCGATCATCACGCCCCCCACGGCGGCGGCGTTGGCCGGGCCCGAGCCCGAGATGCCGCCCAGAAACATCGCCACGGCAATCGCCACCAGCGGCAGCATGCCCGGGCCGCGCCCCACGATGGCCACGGCAAAGTTCACCAGGCGCAGGGCCACGCCCGAGCGGTCGAAAATGGAGCCCACCAGCACGAACATTGGAATCGCCAGCAGCGGGTACTTGCCCAGGCCCGCGTAGAAGTTCTGCGGCACGGCCAGCAGGCCGAACCACTGGCTGTCGGCATTGGCCAGTGCGATGGCGGCGGCACCGGCCAGGCCCAGGGCGGCGCCAATCGGCACGCCCACGAACATCAGGCCCAGGAAGGCCACGAACAGGAGCGTGGCGATCATGCGGAGCCGTCCTTGGCATCCTTGCTGTCAGCAAGGTCGCTGGCAGTGCGGCGGCTGCGGCGAATGAACAAACCCACAGCGCGCGCAGTGATCAGCGCGGCAAACACGGGCAGCCAGATCGAATACCACCACTGCGGTACGCCGATGCCGGGCGAGGTTTCGCCAAAGCGGTAGTCGTCCCACACCACGCGCACGCTCAGCACGGCGATCAGCCCGAAGAGCACCGCCACCGTGAGCGCACCCAGCTGCGCCAGCCGCTTGCTGCGCAGGGCGGACCCGCCCTCTGCAAAGTATTCGATGCGGATGTGCTGGTCGCGCGCGACGGCTGCAGAGCCCGCCACCAGCGCGAGCACGATCATCAGGAACACCGAGATCTCTTCCGTCCACGCGAACGATGAGTTGGTGAAGTAACGCACCAGCACATTGGCAAAGGTGATGAGCGCCAGCGACGCCATAACCAGCACCGTGAGCCAGTCTTCAAGGCGCAGCGCGCGGGCTTCGGCTGGGGCCGGTGGCACCGACGGCGCAGCGTTGGCGGCGGGCCGGGTGGGAGGGGAGGAGGGCATGGGGTCGTCGAGCGGTCAGGAGATCAAACACAGCAGCGGATGCGTTGTCGCTCTGCCCGGCGGTGTTGTGCACCAGGGGCGGGGACGGCGCTGCGCCAAGGGTGGTTCGCAGCGCCGTGCATTATGCGGCCTGCTCGTATGTGTGCACATCATTGGTGCGTGCGTGCGCGTCTCTGTGCGGATGTAACTCGCTTGTAAAGCGCGCGCGGCAGCAGGCTCAGCTCAGCGGACTTTACGGGCGGCACGGATAATGCGCCGATGGAAACCAAGTGGCTTGAAGATTTCGTCAGTCTTGCGGAAACGCGCAGCTTCAGCCGGTCGGCCCAGCTGCGACACGTGACGCAACCCGCGTTTTCGCGGCGCATTCAAGCGTTGGAGGCGTGGGCAGGCACCGATCTGGTGGACCGCAGCTCGTACCCCACACGCCTTACACCCGCGGGCAAAACGCTGTACGACCAGGCGCTGGAGGTGTTGCAGGCGCTGCAAAACACACGGGCCATGTTGCGAGCGCACACCAGCGCTGGCAAGGACATGATCGAATTTGCGGTGCCGCACACCCTGGCGTTCACGTTTTTTCCCGCGTGGGTGTCCAGTCTTCACGACAAGTTTGGCCCTTTCAAAAGCCGCCTCATTGCGCTGAACGTGCACGACGCCGTGATGCGTTTGGTCGAAGGTGGCTGCGACCTGTTGATTGCTTACCACCACCCTTCGCAGCCGTTCCAGCTGGATGCTGACCGGTATGAAATGGTGAGCCTGGGCCAGGAAGTGCTCTCGCCCTACAGCAAGGCCGACGCGGACGGACAACCCCTGCACCGCCTGCCCGGCCGGGCAGGCCAACCGCTGCCCTATCTGGGCTATGCGCCGGGTGCTTATCTGGGGCGGGTGACCGAACTCATCCTCAAAGAAGCGGGCACGCCCATCCATCTGGAGCGGGTCTACGAAACCGACATGGCCGAAGGCCTCAAAGCCATGGCCCTGGAGGGCCACGGCGTGGCCTTTCTGCCGCACAGCGCCGTGAAGAAAGAACTGCGCTCGCGCCGCCTGGTCAGCGCTGCACCGTCGGAGGCGGACGCCCTGCAAATGACGATGGACGTGCGCGCTTACCGCGAGAAACCGACCGGCAAAGAAGCGCCCAAGGGCACGGCCCAGGCACTGTGGACCTACCTGCAAACGCAGGCAGGGTCATGCTAAGGGTAAATACGGATATAAACACTTTGCATAGTTGCGCGCCCAAACGGCATTGGAATTTCACGGTAACGACACGTACAGTCTGCGCCATTGACGGGTTGGTTGACGCAGCGTGTGCCTAGGCAGGCCCCACGGTGGCACGAAGATTGCAAATCCTATCCATTCACTCACCGAAAGACCGCATGAAAGTTCAGCATTGGGGATTTGCCTGGGGCCTCGTGGCCCTGTGCTGCACCTGCGCGGCGTCGGCCCAGGGCGTGCTGGAACGCATCAGCGCCGGTGGCAAGCTGGTCATCGCGCACCGCGAGTCGTCGGTGCCGTTTTCTTACATTGACTCTGCATCTGGCAAGCCCGTGGGCTACGCCGTGGACCTGTGCCTGCAGTTGGCAGAAGTGGTTCGAAAGAAGACCGGCAAGAAGGACATGGCTGTTGAGTTTGTGGCTGTCACCCCCGCCAATCGCATCACCATGATCGAGCAGGGCAAGGCGGACATGGAGTGCGGCTCTACCACCAACAACGCCGAGCGCCGCCAGAAGGTGGCGTTCACCATCCCCCACTTCATTACCGGCGCGCGCCTGTTGGTCAAATCGGCCAGCCCCATCGACCGCGTCGAGGACCTCAACGGCAAAAAGCTGGTGTCCACCAAGGGCACCACTCCCCTCAAGGCCGCCGAGCAGGCCAACCGCGAGCGCCTGATGGGTATCACCATCCTGGAAGCCCCCGACCATGCCAAGGCGGTCGATATGGTGGAAAAGGGCGAAGCGGATGCGTTTGTGATGGACGACGTCTTGCTCTATGGCCTGGCCGCCGGGCGGCCCAACCCGAAGGCGCTCAAGGTGGTGGGGCGGTTCATGACCACCGAGCCTCTGGCGATCATGCTGCCCAAGAACGACCCCGATTTCAAAAAGCTGATCGATGACGAAATGCGCCGCCTGATTACCAGCCGCGATATTTACGCCATTTATGACAAGTGGTTTAACAAACCCATTCCCCCGACCAACACGGTGCTGAGCCTTCCGGTCAGTTATCTGTTGCGCGACTTCTGGAAATACCCTACCGATCAGGTTCCGTTCTGACTAACAATCCTGATTGCGGTCCCCTTTTTTGGAGTGCTCGGCCAGCCGACCCGTTCGGCATGGGTGGATCTCTAAGATAACCTCCCCTTTTTTCGTTTGTTTACACACAAGGAGATACCTATGAAGAAGCATTTGCTCGCGGTTGCTGTGACCGCCCTGGCTGCAGGTAGCGCTTTCGCTCAAGCCACCGACACCCTGGCCAAAATCAAGGCATCGGGCAGCGTGACGCTGGGTGTGCGTGAGTCTTCCGGCCTTTCCTACACACTGGGTAACGGCAAGTTTGTGGGTTTTCACACCGAAATGGGTGAGATCGTTCTGGCCGACATCCAAAAGCAACTGGGCCTGCCCAAGCTGGATGTGAAGTACCAGCCCGTCACGTCGCAAAACCGCATCCCACTGGTGACCAATGGCACCGTGGACCTGGAGTGTGGCTCCACCACCAACAACGCCACCCGTCAAAAGGACGTGGCTTTTGCAGTGACCACGTACGTGGAAGAAGTGCGCACCGTGGTGAAGGCCAGCTCGGGCATCACGTCCATCAAGGACTTGAACGGCAAGACCATCGCCACCACCACTGGCACCACTTCGGTGCAAACTCTGCGCAAGCACGAGCGCGCTGGTGGCATCGACTTCAAGGAAGTCTTTGGCAAGGACCATGCTGACAGCTTCTTGATGCTGGAAACGGGTCGCGCTGACGCGTTTGTGATGGACGGCTCCATCCTGGCGGCCAATGTCTCCAAGTCCAAGAACCCTGCCGACTACAAGATTGTGGGCGAAGTGTTGTCGGTGGAACCCATCGCCTGCATGCTGCGCAAGGATGACGCTGGTTTCAAGAAGGCTGTAGATGACAGCATCAAGCGCCAGATCGCCGACGGTTCGCTGGCCAAGCTGTACGACAAGTGGTTCATGCAACCTGTGCCACCGACCAACACCAAGATCGGCCTGCCTATGTCCGACGCTACCAAGGCTGCTTGGGCCACGCCAAACGACAAGCCCATGGAAGATTACGCAAAGAAGTAAGCTTCTGAGCGCCAGTGCCCCTTCGGCCAACCGGTTCGAGGGGGCTTTTTTGTTGGGTGGGCAAAGGATTGCGCCCAACGCAATACCAAGAATTAAAGGGGTGATCCTATGAGCTGGGATTGGCAGGTGTTCTGCCAGGACACCATGGACAGGGAAGTCGTGCAAAGCTGCTTTGGCAAAGGCGGCGATATCACCTACCTGGACTGGATGCTGTCGGCCTGGGGCTGGACGGTGTCTGTTTCGGTGCTGGCTTTGGTGCTGGCGCTTGTAATAGGTTCTCTCATTGGCACGCTGCGCACCTTGCAGGACCGGCCGATGATCGTGCGCCTGGGCAACGCCTGGGTCGAGCTGTTTCGCAATATTCCGCTGCTGGTGCAGATTTTCTTGTGGTACCACGTGCTACCCAGCCTGTTCCCGGTCTTGCGCGGCGTGCCTGGTTTTGCGCTGGTGGTGCTGGCTCTGGGCTTTTTCACCTCGGCGCGTATCGCTGAGCAGGTGCGTTCGGGCATTCAGGCCTTGCCGCGTGGGCAGCGTTACGCCGGTATGGCAGTGGGTTTCACCACGTTCCAGACCTACCGTTATGTGCTTTTGCCCATGGCGTTTCGCATCATCATTCCGCCGCTGACCAGCGAGACGATGAACATCTTCAAGAACTCGTCCGTGGCGTTTGCCGTGTCGGTGGCTGAACTCACGATGTTCGCCATGCAGGCGCAGGAAGAAACCTCGCGCGGCATTGAGGTGTACCTGGCTGTGACTGCGCTTTATGTGATCTCGGCGTTTGCCATCAACCGCATCATGGCGTTCATCGAAAAACGTGCGCGCATCCCCGGGATGGTCGTGACCGGCGCCGCCGGAGGGGGGCATTGATATGAATATCGATTTTTCCTTCTACAACTGGGAGCTGATCTCCAACTTCGTGCTCAAGGGGCTGTATTTCAGCCTCACGCTCACGGTGATTGCGACCATTGGGGGCGTGCTTTTTGGCACCGTGCTGGCGCTCATGCGCCTGTCGGGCAAGAAGTGGCTTGAAGTGCCCGCCACCATCTATGTCAACGGCATGCGCAGCATTCCGCTGGTGATGGTGATTCTGTGGTTCTTCCTGCTGGTGCCCGCCATCATCGGCCGCCCCATCGGCGCCGAGATGTCTGCCATCGTCACCTTCATCGCGTTCGAAGCGGCGTATTTCAGCGAAATCATGCGCGCTGGTATCCAGTCCATTCCGCGTGGCCAGGTGCATGCAGGCCAGGCGCTGGGCATGACGTACGGCCAGAACATGAAACTGGTGGTGTTGCCCCAGGCGTTCCGCAACATGCTGCCGGTGCTGCTCACGCAGACCATCATCCTGTTCCAGGACACCTCGCTGGTCTACGCCATTGGTGCCTACGACATGCTCAAGGGCTTTGAAGTGGCCGGTAAGAACTTTGGCCGCCCCATCGAAGCGTACCTGGCCGCAGCCGTGCTGTATTTTGTGATGTGTTACGCGCTGTCCTGGGCGGTCAAGCGCCTTCACCAGAAGATCGCAATTATTCGGTAGCCCCCTGAGTCGCCTTCGGCGCCTTCCCCCTCAAGGGGGACGACGCCAGTGGCCTGGCAAAGCCAGTTCCACGGCGTCCTCGCATGAAGTCGCATCGGTTTCACGCGCGGCGCCCCGAACAAGTGATGAGAGAAGAGATTGGAGAAAAATATGATCGAACTCAAGAACGTATCCAAGTGGTATGGCCCGGTGCAGGTGCTCAACGAATGCACGGCGACCATCCAAAAGGGTGAAGTGGTGGTGGTGTGCGGCCCGTCAGGTTCGGGCAAGTCCACGCTGATCAAGACCATCAACGCGCTCGAACCCTTCCAGAAGGGCGAGATCACGGTGGACGGTATTGCTCTGCACGACCCCAAAACCGACTTGCCCAAGCTGCGCAGCCGCGTGGGCATGGTGTTTCAGCACTTTGAGCTGTTCCCGCACCTGTCGGTGACGGAAAACCTGACCATCGCGCAGATCAAGGTGCTGGGCCGCAGCGCGGACGACGCCAAGAAGCGCGGCCTCAAGATGCTGGAACGCGTGGGCCTGACGCTGCACAAGGACAAGTTTCCTGGCCAGCTCTCCGGCGGCCAGCAGCAGCGTGTGGCCATTGCGCGCGCCCTGTCGATGGACCCCATCGTGATGTTGTTCGACGAACCCACGTCGGCACTTGACCCCGAAATGGTCGGCGAAGTGCTGGACGTGATGGTGGGCCTGGCCAACGAAGGCATGAC
>NZ_JBKBTV010000078.1:0-18542 GCF_046291265.1 Acidovorax sp.
AGCTGCAGGTCGAGCGGCAGCTCGCAGCCGTCACGCTGGTCCAGGCGCTGGGGGGCGGATGGCAGGCTCCTTGGCAGGCTGGCCCTGGCGGATAATCCACAACGGCCGGGGCGTTTGCTCCTGTTTTGATAGCTGATGGCGCTTTATTTATAAGCGCTAGAGGCCATTTTGGATCATATTTCTGAAGGAACACGCGTGGACGTTGTATTGCTGGTCAAAGCCGCCATCATGGGGATCGTCGAGGGGCTGACCGAGTTTTTGCCTATTTCATCCACGGGCCACCTGATTCTGGCGGGGGCCTTGCTGGGGTTTGACGATGCCAAAGCCAAGGTGTTCGACATTGCCATCCAGACGGGCGCGATCTTCGCGGTGATCTTGGTGTACTGGCAAAAAATACGTGCAACGGTGGTGGCGCTGCCGACCGAGCGCCAGGCGCAGCGATTTGTGCTGAACGTGCTCATCGGGTTTCTGCCTGCCGTGGTGCTGGGGTTGCTGTTTGGCAAGGCCATCAAGGCGCACCTGTTCACGCCCGTGGTGGTCGCCAGTACGTTCATCATCGGTGGCTTCATCATTTTGTGGGCAGAGCGGCGCGCACCGTCGGCAACCCGCATCGAGTCGGTAGACGATATGACGCCGCTGGACGCGCTGAAGGTAGGCCTGGTGCAGTGTCTTGCCATGGTGCCGGGCACCAGCCGCAGCGGCGCCACCATCATCGGAGGCATGCTGCTGGGCCTGTCGCGCAAGGCGGCCACGGACTACTCGTTTTTTCTGGCCATTCCCACGCTGATCGGGGCCGGGGTTTACAGCTTGTACAAAGAGCGTGCATTGCTGTCGGTGGCAGACATTCCGATGTTTGCGACGGGGCTGGTGTTTTCGTTCATCAGCGCCTGGGTTTGCGTGCGGTGGTTGTTGCGCTACATCAGCAGCCACAGTTTTGTGCCATTTGCGTACTACCGCATCGTGTTCGGGATCATTGTGTTGGTGACCGCGTGGACGGGATGGGTGCAGTGGGCGGATTGAAGCCTGTTCCCACTATGTGTTGCGGGGCGTCGGTGGCACACAAGGGGGCCACCGAGTGATTTGCGATAGTGATAAGCTGCCATTGACACACTGTTACCCCTAGCAGGGCAGCCCGCGCTTTCTGAGCGCAAGACGAGAAAACGTCGGGTTGCTTCCCTTGTTGATGTCCACTCCCTCCGGGGGCATTCACCGCATGATGCAAGACGAGCCTGAGTTGTTGCATAACTCGCCAGCAGATCGCAAGGACACCTGGTCCAAGGCGGAGTTGCTGGACCTGATCTCACGGAGCGCGGGCGCGACCATGGCTGTGGTGGACCGCAGTCTGGTCGTGATTTACGTCAACGAGGAGTATTCGCGGTGGTTTGGCACCACGCCGCAGCAGCTGATCGGCAAGACAATCGTTGAGGTGTACGGCGAGCAGGACACCGCCCGTTTTATGCCGTTTGTCGAGCGGGTGTTGCGCGGAGAGCGCGTGCAATACCAGCGCATGCTGCACACCCCCTATGGCGTAGATGAATGGCGCACCATTTGCATGACACCTTGGCACAACGCGCAAGGCGCCATCGATGGCTTCATCGCCACGGCCCTCGATGTGCATGAATTGCAAGTGACCATGAACGCGCTGCGCTCTGCGAACCAGCGGCTTTCGTCACACATGGAAAACAGCCCCCTGGCCGTGGTGGAAATGGATCACAAGCTGCAGTTGCTGCATTGTTCGCAGCGCGCGGTGCAACTGATGGGATGGTTGCATGTGGCCGGACTGGAAGGCCGACTGCTCACTGAAGTGCTGGCATTGGCGTCTAACGATGACAGCCTTCCACTGGCCCTGCAGCGCCTGCAGTCTGGCGAGGAGTCCCAGAACCGCGCGGAGACCTGTTTCGTGCGCGAGGATGGCACCGAGGTGCACTGCGAATGGTTCAATTCCGCGCTGACGGACGAGGGTGGCCAAGTGACCTCGATCATGGCGTTGGTGCAAGATGTTTCCGCCAAGATCCAGATCGCGCGCCAGCAGCACTACCTGGCCAATCACGATTCATTGACGGGGTTGCTGAACCGCGCGGCGTTCCAAAGTCGCCTCGAAAAGTCTCTGGCCCAGGCGCAGCAAAGTGCCGGTGCCGTGGCGCTGCTGTTTATCGATCTGGATGGATTCAAGCGCGTGAACGATACCGAAGGCCACCACGCGGGCGACGAGGTACTGCGCATCGTCGCGACGCGCATCGCCAGCACGGTGCGAGCCGGTGACACTATCGCGCGGCTGGGTGGAGATGAATTTCTGGTCATGCTGGACCGCGAGGTCACCCGCGATGTGACCGACAACATTGGTCACCGCATTATTGAAGCGCTGCACCAACCCATGACGGTGGAGGGGCGCGATCTGCACATAGGCGCCAGCATTGGGGTGGCGCTCAACCCCCCGCTGGAGAGCGATATTGAGGCGCTGATGAGTCGCGCTGACCAGGCCATGTATTCGGCCAAGCGCGCAGGCAAGGGGCGCTTGCACTACGCACAGGCCGTTTGCTCTTGATGGTTGGCGCTGCTACGCCAAAGGCAGCGTGACGCTCTGCTGGAAGTGGAAAAAATTGGTGGGATCGTACCGCGCCTTGACCTGCTGCAAACGCGGATAGGCAGGGCCCCAATAGGCGTTGGCAAAGTCTTTCAGACTCGCGTCGGGGTAGTTTTGGTACACATGCCCGTTCATGAAGTCCTTGAACTGGTGCATGAACTTTGCAAGCCAGGCTTCCATCGTCGCGCGTTCTGCGGGGTTGGTCCAGAACACATCCACCACCAAGTCAGCATCTACGTTGCGGTGGATGAATGCGCTGTCGGCCACGGGGTAGCGGTTGATGGCGCCGCCATAGGGTTCCAGGTAGGCCAGCGAATAGGCGTTGGGTGATGTCTTGAAAAAATTGATGATCTTTTGCCAGTCCTCTGGGGTCAGGGCGGCGCTGATGTAGCCGCTGGCTTTGCTTTCGGCGACGCCGTCCGGCAGGTTGTCGGGCAGGGTGTACGGGTGGTCTTCCAGCCAGCGGTTCATGTCCGTGTAGGTGCCCGTCTTGTCCACCAGCAATTGAGCGCTGGGAATGGCCAGCAGGGGCGCAATAGCCGCGAGGCCCGCTTCACGCGTGCCGCAGAACATGCCTTGCACCATGTAGACCGGCACACCGTTTTGGTAGCCCAGATTCATCATGTACCCGAGCGCGTCGGGCGCCCCGGTTTTCATGAACCCCTGCTGCATCATTGTGAGCACCTGCGCCGCATGGGCCTCGTCCCAGCTGATGGACCACGCCCAGACCTGATCAAGTCGGAACATGCGGTAGGTGACCTGCAGAAGCACCCCAAAATTGCCCCCCGTGCCGCCCCGCATGGCCCAGAAGAGATCGGGGTGTTCGTTGGCACTGGCAGTGACGATGGTGCCGTTGGCCAGTGCAACGCGGAACGACTCCACCAGATCGCTCTGAATGCCAAACTGGCGTGACGTGTATCCGTAGCCGCCACCCTGCACAAAGCCGCCAACGCGCACATTGCCGCACGCGCCTGTTGGCACATGCCAGCCGGTGTTGTTCATGGCACCGTTGAAATGATCGAAGTCGGTGCCGGGCCGCACATGGACGCGTTGATGGGGTGGGTCAAGCACCACACCCTGGATTTCACTCAAGTCCACCACCATGCCGCTGTTGACTGAATAGCCTGCCGTGCTGTGTCCGCCGGAGCGCACAGCCACCCACAGGCGGTAGGTGCGGGCGACTGCCAGGCATTCCAGCACATCGTTTTCGCAGGCGCAGTACACGATGATTTCAGGATAGGACTGGAACGCGGGGTTGGATTCCTGTCGGGCCTTGTTGTAGTCGGGGCTTGAGGGCAGAACGACACGGCCCACCAGCATGCTCTCCAGAGCGGCGACTGCCTCCCAGGTCAGCGTGGCGCCCGGAGCGTCGCTGGCCGAGTTTTGTGCTGAAAGCGACTGAAAGTGCGCAACACGCGCGTCTTTGGCAATGCGGGCGGGGCTTTTGCGATGGGCCATGGGAAACGATCCTTCATGAAAAACGCGAAGCCCCGTGTTTAACCCAAGCCGAGCCGTTTGACCAGTTTGCAATGGCCCGCTTGACGCGTCGAGGTTTGTCCGCCGAGCTGCGCGAGTTAACTCAGGTGGACGACAAGGCCAGGTCACCCGTGTTGCGGCGCACGCAGAACTTGCCTCCTTGTTTGCCGCTGTACATGGCAGCGTCTGCCAGCTTGAGCAGCCCCACGGCGTCATTGCTGTCATGCGGGGCAATGGCGTAGCCAATGGTCAAACCCACTTGCACCTTGATGTCACCCAATGAAAACGGGGAGCGGAACGCGTCGAGCAACTTCTGTCCCAGCTCCTCGGCCTGCTGCGTGCTGCTCAGGTGTCCGGTCATCACCACAAACTCGTCACCCCCTAACCGCGCCACCACATCGCTCTGGCGCACGTGGCCTTGCAGGCGCCGGGTCACGGCAATCAGCAGTTCGTCGCCGACATCGTGTCCGTGCTGGTCATTGACGGGCTTGAAACCGTCAAGGTCCATCACATAAACGGCCAGCAGCTTTTCGGGACCACAGCGCGAAAGTGCCGATGCCAGCGCGATGCTCAGTCCGCGCCGGTTGGGAAGGCCTGTCAACGGGTCGGTGTGGGCCAGCGAGTGCATGACATCCCGCTCGCGGTTGGCGTCCAGCGCCTCCAGGCGCAGCGCCTTCGTGCGCAGGCCCAGCACACGCATGAACAACAGCATGTCCAGTGTTGCGCCAAACTGGAAGGAGTGCAGGGTCCAGAAATTCACGGGCACCAAGCCGTTGATCACACCGATGACGGTGGCGGTGGCTAAAAAGTAGATGAGCCAGGCCAGTAGGAGGCTGGTGCCCACACCGTCGCCCCGGATGGCGCGGCGAGCCGCGCCAGGAATGCCCATCAAAGCGGGCACCAGCCCCAGGATGCTGACGATGGCGGCGATGGCCCGCGTGGAGATCACGCCCAGCCCGTACGCCACGGCAATCAGCACACACAGCACGGCGCCACCACGCATGAAGCGCAGAAAGCGGCTGCCCGGTAGGTGCCCGGCAAGTGCCTGGCCGATGAAAAGGAACGAGCCACAGGTCGCCAGCAGGGCAGCAAGCCCCGCGACATGGACTTCATGCCAGAGGCTGTCGCTCCACAGATATTGGCGGCCCACCCCAAACAGATGCAGTGAGAACAGCAAGCTGCCCGATGTGAGCAGCGCATAGTGGATGAACAGCGGATCACGCAGGCTCAGCCACTGGGCCAAGCTGTACACCAACAGGCACAGAGCCAATCCAGTCAGCACGCCTTGAAGCATTTGCTCGTTGACTGCCTTGCTGAGCATGGCCGCTGGCTTGTGAAAGGAGATGGGCAGAATCATCGCGCCCTTGGTCTGGACGCGTATCAGCAATTCGTACGTCAGTCCCGGCAGCAGGTTCAGCGTGATGGCATGGGAGCGGCTTTGCAGAGGGCGCTGCGCATAGGGCAGCAGGCTGCCCAGGGTCGCCTGTTGCGTGACATAGCCGCCGGTCGTGAGGTAGACACCGATCTGGTTCAGATCGGCATGGTTGAGGTCCAGAATCCACTGGCCATCGGAGGACGTAGCCACCGTAAACGGAATGCGCAGCCACACCGCATCGGGCCTCACACCCAACGTAGCGCCCACGCTGGGGGTCGGCACGAACTGGTCGGTCCGAGCCAGCACATCTTGAACAGACAGTTGCAGGCTCGGGTCAATCAGCAGGGTGGCAGCGGGCCATGCATTGACCGTGGCCAAGTCATCACTCAGCAGCAAAGGGGCCGCACTGGCATGTGTCCAGGGGAAAAGAAGCACCGCCCACAGCACTGCGAGCCAGGTCAGAGGGCGCAACCGGAGCCAGGTTGGCAGAGCGATACGGCGGGGCATGGTGAAGAAGGTGACGGGTCAGTATAGGCAAGGCGCCGCGGCGGGAGGCTGTCGGCCGGGACCTTGGTGAACGCGTCCTTGGGGGCTCAACATAGTGCGGTGCAGCAGGGTCATGGGGTGTACACCTGTTTCACGATGACAGCGCCAATTCGCCGCTGTTGCGACGAAGAGAGTGTTTTCCGCCTTGTTTTCCGGCGTACATCGCTGCGTCTGCCAGGCGTATCAAGCCCTGCGGATCATCGTTGTCCAAAGGCGCCAGCGCATACCCAATGGTCAGCCCCACCGTCAGGCGCAGGTGGCTGAGCGTGAACGGTTGATCGAACGCGCGCAGCAGAGATCGGCCCAGCTCTTCCGCGTCTTCGGGCTTTTCAAGATGGCAGGCCATGATGATGAACTCGTCGCCCCCCAGCCTGGCCACCATATCAGTCTGATGGCGCACATTGGCTTGTAGCCGATGGCCCACCGCCACCAGCAGGTCATCGCCCACGTCATGGCCGTAGGAATCGTTGATGGGTTTGAAACCGTCAAGGTCCAACAGGTACACCGCCACCAGATTGCGCGGCGAGCAATGGGCCAATGCCGCCCGCAGTGCGTGCTGCAGGCCCCTCCGGTTGCTCAGGCCGGTGAGCGGGTCACTGTGTGCGAGCGAGTGCATGATGTCGCGCTCGCGCAGGACTTCTTGCGCCTCCATTCGCATGGCTTTTGCGCGCAGCCCCATAACCCGCAGAAACAGCAGCATGTCCAACGTGGCGCCTAACTGGAACGAGTGCAGCGTCCAGAAGTTGGCGGGCAGCCAGCCTTGCACCAGGCACACCATGACCATCGCAGCCACTCCGTAGGCCGTCCAGGCCATCATCAGGGTGACGCCGATGGGGTCTTTCTGCCGCACCCGTGCGATGGCGGCGGGCAGGCTGATGATGGAGGGCACGGGGCCCACCAGGCTCATGTAGGCGACGGCGATGGCCGGGCTGACCACGCCGAGCGCAACGCCTGCGCAAACCGCCAGAGTGATGGCGCCGCCCACGCGCATGGTGAGCGCATAGAGGCGGCTGCGCGTGTCGGCCAAAGCGGCACCCAGAAAGAGGAACGATCCCGCCAGCGCCAACAGCCCGGCGACCAGGCCCGCATTCCGCCCCATCCACGCATTGCCCGTCCAAAGATACTGGGCGCCAATGCCAAAGAACTGCAGCGAGAAGCCCGCGCTGCCCAGCACCACCAGCGCATAAAAACCAAACAGACGCTCACGCTGCGTAGCCCACTGCGCCAGGCTGTAGACCAGCAGGCACAGCGCCAGCCCGTTGAGCAGGCCCTGCAGCATCTGCTCGCGCAGAACCTCGCGCATGTGGTGGGGCGTCTCGCTGAGCGTGATGGGCAGGATCAGCGGCCCCGTGGCCTCTACCCGCAGCAGCAGGTCGTACATCTGCCCGGCCGTCAGGGCGAATTCCATCGTGGGCGTGCGGCTGAAGGTCTCCGGCCGACCCTCTGGGCGCGTGCTGATGTGCTGGATGACTTTGCCGCCGCTGGTAAGGTAAATATCGGAGTGCAGCGAGTTGTAGCCGATATCGACCACCCAGGAAGTGCGAGGCGCGTCGGGCGCGATGATGGGAATGTGCAGCCACATGGCCGCCTTGCGCACGCCCAGTGTGCCGCCGCGTTGGGCGGGCGCCTCGAATTCGTCCAGCCGTCCCAGCATGTCATCCACCGACAGCTTGTAGGTCGCATCGGCCTTAAGCGTGATGGCTTCCCAGGCATTCACGTGGGGCCGGTCCTGCGTCAGCACCAGGGGCTCTCCCGCCTGCGCACTCAAGGGCAGGGCCACCGGTACGAGCAGGCAAAGCAGGGTGGATGCCACACCGCAATGCGTGCGCCATAGCCGGGCCAGCATCAGGAGGGCGCAGAACAGCGGGTACATCGGCGTGGGAGCGATGGCTACGTGGTTTGCTGCGCCTGGGCAGTGCGCGCGGCCTGGGCATTCGGGGCCAGGCCCGCGCTCCAGCTGCCGTGGGTGGTCAGCTTGTCTTCCATGCGGTTCAACCAACGCGGGGCCTTGGGATCATCGCTCCAGCTGTGCATCACGTCGTCCACCTGGTTGAGCAGCTCTGTGGGCAGTTGCAGGGGGCGTGTCTGGCTCATCAGCACCCGGCTCATGAAGTGGTAGCCCAGGATCCGGGTGAGCGTTCGCACAATGGAAAAACGGGGCAGTCTCCAGCGCACCAGGATGTCAATGGCGCGCGCCACCAGCAGCACGCCCCAGAACAGCAGGGCAGACGACCAGGGAACCGGCTGCGTCAGGCCCAGATCGTTGGCCGTGGCACGCCCGCACAGATAGCGGGTCATGAGCTGCGGAAACGGCTTCACGATGTTCCACGGCAGCGCTTTTTCCATGGTCCGCATCAAAGCCTGACCGAGTGCGGGACGGGGGTCGGGCGTCACAGGTTCTGCACGGCCCCGGGCCTGCATCCGTGCCATCAGGGCTTCGGCCTCGTCCATGGTGTCCACCATCAGCGAGCGCTCGATGCCCAGGATGTGGCCCACCACGTTCCAGGCATGCAGATAGGCCTCTTCGTCCTTTGCCCGCAGGCCAATGCCCAGGCGGCGCAGACTGCGCAAAAAAACATAACCAAACGTGAGCAAGGTGTAGGCCAGCTCTTCCTGGTTGCAGGGCAGGCCATTGCCTTTCAGGTTCCAGCCGCGGGCATACAGTGTCTGGAACATGGCCTGGCGCCCGCCCTGGGTCGGCAGGGCCTGCGGTGCGATGTGGCCTGCACCGCCTGCCAGCAACTGCGCGACGGCGCTTTGGGGGCTGCCATGCAGGATCAGGTTGCGAATGGTGGCGTGGATCAGCCGGACCTTCAGCACCTGCGCCACGCCCGCACCGCGTTCGCCCATGCCGCCATGCATCATCACCGGGAAGATCATCGCAGCGGTGGACCGGATGCGGTACTCGGCGTTCTGCTCCAGCTGGCCAGACGTGTGCAGCACGCTCGACAGGTCCGGAATCACATAACACTCGGGCAGGCTGGCGCAAAACAGCAGGATGCACGACAGCGCACCGTGCTCCATGAACAGCTTCTCGGCGCGCTCGATCTTGGCGGCATCGGCCCAGGGCGGCAGTACCTGGGCGGTCTGCACGTAGTCGTTCAAGGCCTTGGACATCGCAGCGTCCACACCTTTACCCTGTGCGGTCCACCCCACCAGGCTGGCGTTGTCTGCCCACTGGCCAAAGAGGTGGTTCACAGTGTCGATGCGCGCCCATTGCGGTGCGTCCGCCGCCACATCGCCTTCAGGCCAGTCGCCCAGGATGTCGGCAATGGTTTTGTCGGCCAGGGGGTCGGCATGGTGCTGCATGCCCGCCAGGGTGGCGTCCGATACGGGGGCTGTGCGGGACTCGCTCTGGCTCATACGCTGGCCTTTGCAGGCGCTGTCCAGCGCTGGTAGCCTGCCAGCGCGCACAACAGGGGAATGCCCATTGCAAACGGCGCAATCGAGCGGATTTCCACGGGGTTGCCAAACATCATCTGAAACACCATGTTGCTTCCATACAGCGCCAGCGGGACCAGCGCATGGCGCCGCAAAAACGGGCTGCTGGGCTGCAATGCCAGTTTGCGCACCGACATGCGAAAGCTGAAGAGGATGACGAAAGACACGAAAACCCAGCCAAAAAAGCCCTGAACCGTCTCGCCAAACCACGCACCATCGGTCTTGGTCATGATCCAGGCCTTCAGGGTGTAGACAAGATACGGGTCGGCGCCCAGATCAAACGCGGTGACGATCATCGCCGCCAGAAATGACAACATGGCGGCATGGCCGACACCCCGCGTGCCGTCGACGGGGCTCTGCCACACGATCAAATTGGTGATCACGTAGCACGCATAGGTCAACGAAAACCACATCAACGGGATGACCATGGGCACGTCGCCCAGCCGGGGCCCCAGCACCTCGGTGTAGGTGTAATGGCCAAAGAACCAGCCACGGGACGACCCCATCTGCTCGGCGAACCAGCCAAAGCTCACCGCAATCAGCACAAACTGCAGCGTGGGCCGCACGCCCAGCAAGTGGGTGGCACTGGCCCAGCAGCAGGCAAACATGATGACCGAGGCAATCACCAACGCGATGGTGGTGTCGTTGTGCGTGCGCACCGCCATGGTGATGAGATAACCGGCCAGCAGCACATAGGTGAGCACGGGCAGGCGCGAGGCAGATGGAGGCAAAGCGGGCATGTAAGGTGTTTCACGCTGTAACAATTCCGCCAGTGTAGGGGATTGCCCCTTTGCAGGCGAACCTTGTTTGCCCTGATAGGCGGCTTTCTCTGCAGTGCTTTTCCGGACGTTGCGGGGAAGAGTCTGGTGCTATATCGCACGCAACGCCCGCCAACCTCCCAAACTCACAAAACCTCGACGCTGGAGCGCTTCAGCGCTTGACCGGGTGAATCGACGCCAGATTGAGCAGCGCCGCTTCCATCGCCGCCGCCGTCGCCAACGGTTGCTCCATGGGAAACAAGTGGCTGCCATCCAGCATCATGGTGCGGCCCTGGGTGATGCGCAGCGTCATGGCCATGCCCACCTGTTTCATCTCGTCCGAATCCCGCCCGCCGATAAAAGCCGCCGGGCATTGCAGCGGGTGGGTGCTCAGCAGGCGGCCCAGGTTGTGGGGCAAGGTGTTGTAGATGGCGGTTTCCACGGCGCGGTCAAAGCCCAGCACACGTTTGCCTTCGTGGTCCTGCAGTCCGTGGGTGATGTAGTCCTGCAGCACCTCGGGGTGCCAACGCGCAAAGCTCTTTTTCTTGCGAAAGTGTTCCAGCGCTTCTTCGTTGCTGGCCCAGCTAAAGCGCCGCTGGCGGCTGACCTTGCCCGGTGAGATGGAGCCCACCACTTGCGTGCGCTTGGCCATGCCCAGTGCGTTGGCCTTCCAGCCCCCGATCAGCGGAGAGTCGATCAACAACACGCCCCGCACCAGCTCGGGGTGGCGGGCCGCAGCCATCACGCTCAAAAAGCCGCCCAGCGAGTGCCCGACCAGAAACACCGGCTCGCCCAGGCGCTCCACCCGTGCGGTGGCGAAGTCCGCCAATTGCTGCACCAGGTGCGGCCAGTTGTTGGACACCGGGTATTGCGGGTCGTGCCCGTAGCGATCCACGGCGCTCACAACAAACCCACGGGATTTGAGGTGTTTGAAGAGCAGGCGGTAGGTGCTGGCCGGAAAACTGTTGCCGTGCGAGAAAACGATGGGGAGCATGAAAAGCGTAGAAGGCATTCACGACCAGAAGGTGGGTGGGCGGCCACTGCGGCCCCCACCCAACGCCTGAGAGGCTGAGAGTTTTTTAGCCGAGCCCGAAAGGCGCGCGAAAACGCCTTGGATCTAGGCGCAAAGCACAGCCATAGCTCGGGCTATGGCGAGCATTTGCAACGACGAGCCGGGGCGTTTTGGCGTGCAAGGCGGGCATGGATAAAAGATTCTCAGGCTCTCAGATCAGCCGGTCCGTGGGGTTGGTGATTTTCTTGAGCGGCTTGCTGCGCGATGGGTTCACCAGGATGGGCACTTCGGTAGAACCACCGCCCCAGGCGGGGTCTTCAATGCTGTCAAACACCTGGCGCAGCTTTTGGCCCCAGCTGTCGTGCAGCATCCGAAAGTAGGGGTTGTGCTCGTCGATGCAGATGATCTTGTCGGTGGCAAAGCGGTCTGCTTCGTACACCACCAGGTCCAGCGGCAGGCCCACCGACAGGTTGGACTTGAGCGTGCTGTCCATCGAAACGAGGGCGCATTTGGCGGCTTCGTCCAGCGGGGTTTCGGGTGTCAGTACGCGGTCCAGCACGGGTTTTCCGTACTTCGACTCGCCCACCTGAAAGTACGGCGTCTCCGTGGTGGCTTCGATGAAGTTGCCCGCCGAGTAGACCTGGAACAGGCGCATGCCTTCGCCCTTGATCTGGCCCCCAAACACCATGGACACATTGAAGTCCACGCCCGACCGCTTGAGCGCGGCGCCGTCGCGTTCGTGCACATGGCGCACCGCAGCGCCCAGCACGCGGGCGGCTTCGAACATGCTTTTCGCGTTCCAGATCGTGATGGCCTCGCCAGACTCTCCGTCCTTGATCTGTTCGTTCTGGAGGATCTCGCGCACGGATTGCGAGATGGACAGGTTGCCCGCCGACAACAGCACCATGAAACGGTCGCCCGCCTTTTCATAGACCATCATCTTGCGGAAGGAACTGATCTGGTCCAAACCGGCGTTGGTGCGAGAGTCGGACAAGAAAACCAGTCCGGCATTGAGTTTGATGGCGACGCAATACGTCATGAGAAGAGTGGAGTTTTTATAAGGAGGGGAACCGGCGAGTTTAGTCCGGCGCGGGACAAACCCTCGCACGGGCCATTAAGGACGCACTCTGGCCCTCCCGGGAAGATTTTTCAAAATTAATAGCTATCAGCGCTTATGGGATAAGCGCTAGAGGCCAATTTGACTCATATTTTGGAGGAGCCGCCTTCGTGCATGTCTTGTGCGGGGCGGCCCCACGCAGCTGTGTGCGCTGAGGGCTATTGCGCACAGGCACACAGCGCGGGCGTGTCGGTTTTATCATCCAGCGCTTCACTTCGAAGGCCTCTGCTGTGTTGACCCCCATGATCTCGTCCGTCACCCGCCGCGCCTGGGCGCTGGCCCTCGTTACAACGCTCGCCACACTCGCAGCCTGTGGGGGTGGCAGTGACTCTGCTGCCAACGACCCCCTGCCCGAACCCACGCCCACCCCCGCGCGTTCTGGCCAGCTCGAATCCGCCTCTTTGCTCGGCGCCATACCGGCCGCCGACATCACCGCTGCGCTGGCTTCTGAGGAGTCGCTGGCCGAAGGTGTGGTGCCGCGCTACGCCGTCACCTCGTACCGCCTCGAATACCTCACCACCGACGCCGACGGCAAAGAGGTGCGCGCCTCGGGCCTCGTCAGCGTGCCGCAAAAGCCTGCGGGTTCCAAAAGCCCGGTGCTCAGCTACCAGCACGGCACCATCTTTCGCGATGCCGAAGCGCCCAGCAACAACGCGGTGGCGTCTGAAGTGGCGGTGGTGCTGGCATCGCTGGGCTACATCGTGCTGGCGCCCGACTACGTGGGCTTTGGTGCCTCCAAGGGCACACCGCACCCCTATTTGCTGTCGACCCCCTCGGCAGCCGCCACGGCTGACTTTTTGACTGCTGCCCGCACCTGGCGCGGTCAGGCCAACGTGGCGGACAACGGCCAACTCTTTTTGACCGGTTATTCCGAAGGGGGCTACGTCACCATGGCCACGCACCGCGCGTTGCAGACGGGCGGTTCGCCCCACTTGCAACAGCTGCGTTTGGTGGTGGCGGGCGCCGGGCCGTACAACGTGCAGACCACCATGGACGGTTTGGTGGACGTGGTGCGCGACGAGCAGCCCGTGATCGGAGCGCTCATCAACCCCGGCTTTCTGCGCTACCTGGGCGGCAGCGTGCAGCGCGAGGTGCGCCGCCTGCTGCTGCGTGCGCTGATTCCGGGCGATGCGGATGTGGCCTACGACATCCGTTTCATCGACCGTTTTCTGGCCGACGATGTGCGCGCCCTTGACGAAATCAGCAGCGTGTACGACTACAAACCCAACGTGCCCGTGCGCCTGTACCACGGCCGCAACGACCGCACCGTGCCCTACGCCAGTTCGGTCGACACCCTGCGCGCCATGCAGCAACGGGGCGCAGGCGATCTGGTCAGCCTGACCGAGTGCCGCGCGCAACCCGTTGCCGGACACCTCGAATGTGTGCCACCGTTCATCACCTTCATGCTGGGGCAGCTGGCGCCTGTGGTGCAGGACCTGTAAACCCTGCCTCCGTTCCGGTCAGACCCGGTCCACCCGGCGGCCGTTGCCGGCATCGAGCGCATGTCAGGCCCCTGGAAGGGTGCTGCGCTGCAGGTTCAGCGCCAGCAGGCGGCGCAGGATTTCGTCATCGGGCATGTCCGCTGTGTAGTCGGCCCAGCCATAGGCCGCTGCCACGGCGGTGTCCAGCTGCGCATGGGCTGCGGCCAGCCAGGCGGGGCGCTGGTTGTACAGGTTGGTCAGCGTGCGCTTGGCCAGTTCTTTTTCGAACCCCGCCCTGGGCAGGGTGCGGTCGGGGTAGGGCGATGTGGCCAGGCCCAGCGGCACCACTTCGGGCACGGTGTGTGTCCATTCGGGCGGGTTCAGCCAGGCTTGGCGCAGGGTGTTCAGGCGCTGCGCAGCCAGCGCGATGGCGGTGGCCGCTTGGCGGGTTGGTATGGTTTTGATAGCTGCTAGCGCTTTATTGGCGGGCGCTAGAGCCTGTTTTGGCTTTGAATCCACTCCCGGCAAGGCATCCGGGAGGTCAGCCGGAATCAGTGCGCCACCGTCCACCGTTTCGGTGCGCTGGTGCGCGGTATCCAAGGGGGTAAGGCCTGCGGGGAAGGGGAAGGTTTCGAAGCAGGTGGTGGGGGTGTAGCGGGGGCGGTCTTCCAGCGATGTGCCCATGCGAAGTGACCAGAGTTCGTGGAAGCGGCTGTGCAGGATGCCGAAGGTGGTGTCGTCGGCGCGGGCGACGGTGATCAGCGCCTGATCGGGCGATGTGGTCACCGGGAGCCAGACGAAGAACCGGTGCTTGGAATGCGCCACGGTAGCGATAAAGCGAGGCAGCGTTTTCAACGCTGCGCGCAATTCCACGCGGGGGCGGCCAAACCGCCACCAATGCAAGCGCAGTGCTGCCTCTGATTTGGTGATGCGCTCTGACTTGATGTGCCCCGTGACGTAGGCAAAAGGCAGTTCATACAACGCGGCTTCGGTTTCGGTCAGTTCGTTGCCGAAATCGATGATCCACTGGTGCTGAGGCCCCCGGCTCAGCTCAAACCCATTGGCCCAGGGTTTGAGCACGTCGCTGTTGGGACGCCCATGCGGGTTGGGCTGCTGCAGCCACTCCCTGGCCAACGCGGCGTCGATTTCAAATTTGGCTTTTTTGGATGCACCCTGAAAGCTGGCGGCCAAGTTGGCGGGCAGCACCTGCGCCAGCCCGAGGTTGAGCGAATCGCCTGCGGTGGCTGGTGCAGTCAGGTCGGCATAGATTTGTGGCACCTCGGCGCCGTTGAGGCGCGCGCCATCGCCTACGCCAAAGCACACCAGCGACACGCGGACGGCAGCTCCGTTGTTGATCCACGGCTCGTCGCTCCAGGCTTCGAAGATGCGGGTTTCTGCGCAGATTGCATCTAACACCTTGCGGTTGGCGCCGCCGCGAATCGAGTTGGTAGTGACCAGCCCGGCGCGTTGCAACTGGCCTGCTGCTATCTGTGCACGGGCCTTGTCGAACCAGTAGCACACCAGGTCGGCAGCGCCGGGGACGCGCGTGGCATACGCGGCATCCAGCGCGTGGATATAAGCCTCACCCAGTTCGCCGCGTTTGCGACTCACGCCCAAAAACGGCGGGTTCCCAATGACCACATCGGCACGGGGCCACGCGGCCTCTTGCAGTCCGTGGGATGCACCGAATTGGTGCAGGGGGGGGGGGTGAAGCTATTGGCCAACAGCGCATCGCGGCACTCGATGTGCTCCAGCGTGTCGAGCACCGGGTTGGTCTTGAACTCGTAGCCGTGCGCCAGGCGCCATTGCAGTTCGCCAATCCACACGGTCACGCGGGCCAGTTCGGCGGCGTATTCGTTCAGCTCGATGCCCAGCACGTTGTGCGGGCCGGTCACCAGGTCGGCCTCGCGGTCCAGGCCCAGCTCGGCGGCCTGCAGGTGGCTGTGGTGTTCCACATCTTTCAGGCACTTGAGCGCGAGGTACAGAAAGTTGCCGCTGCCGCAGGCCGGGTCGAGGGCGCGGTAGTGTTTCAACTCATCGAGCCAGGTGATGAACAGCGCGTGCGCTGCGCGGTAGTGCCTGTCGCCTTTTTTGGTGATTTTGGCCGCCAGCGCTTGTATCTGTTGCGCTACCAGCTCCCATTTTTGTAGCAATGGACGGCGTATGACCGGGCCAATCAGCCGCTCGATGGTGGCCGGGTCGGTGTAGTGCGCGCCCAGCTGGCTGCGTTTGGCGGGGTCAAGCCCGCGCTCGAACAGGGTGCCGAAGATGGAGACGTCGATGGCGCTCCAGTTCAGGTCGGCGGCGCGGCGCAGCTCGATCAGGTCTTGCGCGCTCAAGGGGGGCACGGCAATGGTCTGGAACAGGCCGCCGTTGAACCACGGAATATCGTCCACGCCATACAGGCCACCGTTTTGCATGGTGCCAAAGAGCTGCGTGAGGCCCTGCGTCAGCCGCTCGGGTGTGGCGTGTTTGTTGTTCACCAGCCGCTCGAACATGCGGCCGGGCAGCAGGCCCACGTCTTCGGCAAAAAAGCAGAACAGGCACTGCGTGAGAAAGTGCGCCACTTGGTTGGCACGCTGCTGCTGGCTGGCGATGTTTTCGCCGGGCGTGGCGCCGCGCTGGCGCAAACCTTCGGCCAGCGCGGCAAAGCTTTGGGCGGCGGCTTCGGTGATGTCGCGGTTGGTTTGCTTTGGCTTGAAGCTCTCGGGTGCCGTCCAGATGCGGCGCAGCAGGGCCAAATTGGCGGGCTGGTCCATCTCGGCAATGCGCACCTCGTGTGTAGCGCTGGGGTGGCCGGTGAACTGGGTGTGGATGCGAATGGTGAGCCGGTCAGACACCACCAGAATGGGCGGGTTGGAGAGCGCCAGGCTGTAGGTGAGCAGCTGTTTGAGCGCGGTGTCGAGGTTTTTGCCGGGCGCCTTGTTCTCCCACGCAAACACGCCGCGCATGAAAACGTCGGCATAACCCGTCTTGCCGCCAATGACAGCACTCTTTTCTTCAAACCGGTAGCCCTCAGTGCTGCCGGGCTTGGGCACATGGAGCAGTTCGCACAGGTCCAGAAAGTGGCTTTGCGCGCCTTGCTCTTCGTTAAGGGCGTAGGCGGGGCCGGGCACACCACCGGGCGCGCCCCATTTGGCGATGAAGTCTTGGGGGGTCATGGAAGGGGGTTGTGGCTGCGCTGTGGCGCAGGCGGAACGGGAAGGCTGGTGCGTTGCCTCACGGCCCCACCATCTTCTTGAGCTGGTACAGCGCATCCAGCGCCTCGCGCGGGCTGAGCTGGTCGGGGTGGATGCTGGCCAGCGCCGCTTCCAGCGGGCTGGAGCCCGCGCTCTCGGGCACCTCGGGCGCGGCGAACAGGTCCACCTGCAAATCATCTTCGCCTGCACGTTCCTCCAACGCCGCCAGCGCGTGGCGCGCGTGGTGCAGCACCGGCGAGGGCATGCCCGCCAGCTTGGCCACCTGAATACCGTAGCTGCGGCTGGCCGGGCCGGGCTGAATCTCGTGCAAAAAGACGATGTCCGTGCCTGACTCCGTGGCGCTCACATGCATGTTGATCGCGTGGCGCGCCTTGGCGGGCAGGTCGGTCAGCTCGAAATAGTGCGTGGCAAACAGCGTGAAGGCGCGGGTCTTGTCGTGCAGGTGCGTGGCGATGCCGCTGGCCAGGGCCAGGCCGTCGAACGTGCTGGTGCCCCGGCCGATCTCGTCCATCAGCACCAGGCTGTGGGGCGTGGCCGCGTGCAATATTTGCGCGGCCTCGGTCATCTCCAGCATGAAGGTCGATTGCGCGTTGGCCAGGTCGTCCGCTGCGCCGATGCGGGTGTGGATGGCGTCGATGGGGCCCAGGCGGCAGTTGGCGGCGGGCACATGGCTGCCCATGCTGGCCAGCAGCACGATCAGCGCCACTTGCCGCATATAGGTCGATTTACCCCCCATGTTGGGGCCGGTGATGACCTGCATGCGCGTGTTGGCGTTCAGCCGCGTGTGGTTGGCGATGAAGCTGCCGCTGGAAGTCTCGGCCAGGCGCGCTTCGACCACCGGGTGGCGGCCGCCTTCGATCTCGATGCAGGGCTCAGGCACAAACTGGGGCGCGCACCAGTTCAGCGTGAGCGAGCGCTCGGCCAGCGCGCACAACACATCCAGCGTAGCCAGCGCCTGCGCCAGGCGGGTGAGTGCGGGCACGTGGGGCTGCAGCTGGTCCAGGATTTGTTCGTACAACCACTTTTCGCGGGCCAGCGCGCGCTCATTGGCCGACAGGGCCTTGTCCTCAAAGGTTTTCAGCTCCGGCGTGATGAAGCGCTCGGCATTTTTCAGCGTCTGGCGGCGGCGGTAGTCGTCGGGCACGCGGTCGAGGTGGCTGCCGGTCACTTCAATATAGAAGCCGTGCACCTTGTTGAACTGCACGCGCAGGTTGGGGATGCCGGTGCGGGCTTTCTCGCGGGTTTCCAGGTCCAGCAGAAAGGCATCGCAATTGGTCTGGATGGCGCGCAGCTCATCCAGCTCGGTGTCAAAGCCGTTGGCGATCACGCCGCCGTCGCGGACCAGGGCGGCGGGCTCTTCGGCGATGGCAGCCTGCAGCAGACCGGTGCAGCCCTCGGGCGGCTGCAGATGACCGAAAATTTGAATCAAATAGGGCTCTAGCGCTTGTCCATTAAGCGCTAGTAGCTCTGCTTTTTGTAGCGTTCTGCCCAAGCCCACCAGTTCGCGGGGGCGCACCTGGCGCAGGGCGATGCGGGCGGTGATGCGCTCCACATCGCTCACGCCTTTGAGTTCGCCGCGCAGCAGTGCCCAGGGGCCGCTGCCGCCACCGGC
>NZ_JBKBTV010000079.1:0-17681 GCF_046291265.1 Acidovorax sp.
AAGAAGGAAGTCGAATCCGGCACCCCCGTGGTGTGGGACATTCTGGAAGAGGTCATCAAAGAGCACCCCGTGATGCTGAACCGTGCACCTACGTTGCACCGTTTGGGTATTCAGGCTTTTGAGCCCATCCTGATCGAAGGCAAGGCCATCCAGCTGCACCCCCTCGTCTGCGCGGCCTTCAACGCCGACTTCGACGGTGACCAGATGGCCGTCCACGTCCCGCTGTCGGTCGAAGCGCAGATGGAAGCCCGCACGCTGATGCTGGCCTCCAACAACGTGCTGTTCCCTGCCTCGGGCGAACCCTCCATCGTTCCTTCGCAGGACGTGGTGCTGGGCTTGTACTACGCAACCCGTGACCGCATCAACGGCAAGGGCGAAGGCCTGGTGTTTGCGGATACCGGTGAAGTGCAGCGCGCGCTGGATGCTGGCGAAGTAGAACTCGCAGCCAAGATCACGGTTCGGATGACCGAGTGGACCAAGGACAAGGAATCCGGCGAATTCGTGCCATCGACCTCGCTGGTGGAAACCACCGCGGGCCGCGCACTGCTGTCCGAAATCCTTCCCAAGGGCCTGCCGTTCTCCAACATGAACAAGGCGCTCAAGAAGAAGGAAATCTCCAAGCTCATCAACGTGAGCTTCCGCAAGTGCGGCCTGAAAGAAACCGTCGTGTTTGCAGACAAGCTGCTGCAAAACGGTTTCCGCCTGGCTACGCGCGCCGGTATTTCCATCGCCATCGACGACATGCTGGTGCCTCCTCAAAAGGCCAGCATCATCGAGCGCTCCGAGAAGGAAGTGAAGGAGATCGAGCAGCAGTATGTGTCCGGTCTGGTCACCTCTGGCGAGCGCTACAACAAGGTGGTGGATATCTGGGGCAAGGCCGGGGACGAAGTGTCCAAGGTGATGATGGCCCAGTTGTCCAAGCAGAAGGTCATGGACCGCCATGGCAACGAAGTGGACCAGGAGTCCTTCAACTCCATCTACATGATGGCCGACTCGGGTGCCCGCGGCTCTGCAGCCCAGATCCGTCAGGTGGCTGGTATGCGGGGTCTGATGGCCAAGCCAGACGGCTCGATCATCGAAACGCCCATCACCGCGAACTTCCGTGAAGGTCTGAACGTGCTGGAGTACTTCATCTCCACCCACGGTGCCCGTAAGGGTCTGGCCGACACGGCGCTGAAGACGGCCAACTCCGGCTATCTGACACGTCGTCTGGTGGACGTGACGCAGGACTTGGTCGTGACCGAGGAAGATTGCGGTACCTCCAATGGCTCGCTGATGCGCGCCATTGTTGAAGGCGGTGAAGTGATCGAATCGCTGCGTGACCGTATCCTGGGCCGCACGGCAGCAGAAGACGTGCTGCACCCTGAAAACCGCGCAGTGCTGGTCCAGGCGGGCGTGATGTTCGACGAAGACATCATTGACGGTCTCGAAATCGCGGGCGTGGACGAAGTGAAGGTGCGTACGGCACTGACCTGCGAAACCCGCTACGGGCTGTGCGCCCGATGCTACGGACGCGACTTGGGCCGTGGCGGCCTGATCAACCTCGGCGAAGCCGTGGGTGTGATCGCTGCCCAGTCCATCGGCGAACCGGGCACGCAGCTGACCATGCGTACGTTCCACATCGGTGGCGCCGCGTCGCGCGCCGCCATCGCGTCCAGCGTGGAAGCCAAGTCCAACGGCGTGATCGGCTTCAACGCCACGATGCGCTACGTGAGCAACACCAAGGGCGAGCTGGTGGTGATTGCACGTTCGGGTGAAATCGTCATTCACGACGAACATGGCCGCGAGCGTGAACGCCACAAGGTGCCTTACGGCGCGACGCTGACCGTGAAGGCGGATCAAACCGTCAAGGCCGGCACGATCCTCGCCAACTGGGATCCGCTGACGCGCCCCATCATCACCGAGTTCGCTGGTCAGTCCAAGTTCGAGAACGTCGAAGAAGGCTTGACCGTAGCGAAGCAGGTCGATGAAGTGACCGGTCTGTCCACGCTGGTGGTGATCGACCCCAAACGCCGCGGCGCTGCGAAGGTCGTTCGTCCGCAAGTGAAGCTGATCGACGCCCAAGGCAACGAAGTGAAGATCCCTGGCACCGACCACTCGGTGACCATCGGCTTCCCCGTGGGTTCGCTGGTGCAAGTGCGTGACGGACAGGACGTGGGTCCTGGCGAAGTGCTGGCCCGTATCCCCATCGAAGGCCAGAAGACCCGCGACATTACCGGCGGTCTGCCACGTGTGGCCGAGCTGTTCGAAGCCCGTACACCGAAGGACAAGGGCACGCTGGCCGAGATGACCGGTACCGTGTCCTTTGGTAAGGAAACCAAGGGCAAGGTTCGCCTGCAGATTACTGATCCTGAAGGCCACGTGTTCGAAGAACTCGTGCCCAAGGAAAAGAACATTCTGGTGCATGAAGGCCAAGTGGTGAACAAGGGCGAATCGATTGTGGACGGCCCTGCCGACCCACAAGACATCCTGCGTTTGCTGGGAATCGAAGAGCTGTCGCGCTACATCGTTGACGAGGTGCAGGACGTGTACCGTTTGCAGGGCGTGAAGATCAACGACAAGCACATCGAGGTGATCGTTCGCCAGATGCTGCGCCGTGTTGTGGTCGAGAACGTTGGCGAGTCGAACTACATCGGTGGCGAGCAGGTCGAGCGCTCCGAGATACTCAACACCAACGATGCGCTGCAGTCCGACGGCAAGATTCCTGCGACCTACAGCAACTTGCTGCTGGGTATCACGAAGGCATCGCTGTCGACCGACTCGTTCATCTCGGCCGCTTCCTTCCAGGAAACCACCCGCGTGCTCACCGAGGCTGCCATCATGGGCAAGCGCGACGAGCTGCGTGGCCTGAAGGAAAACGTGATCGTGGGTCGCCTGATCCCTGCCGGCACCGGCATGGCCTACCACCAGGCACGCAAGGCCAAGGACGCGATGGACGACGCCGAGCGCCGCGCCATCGCCGAAGCCGAAGCGGCCGAAATGGAAGCCCAGGGTGACGCTGGCGAAGTGGTGAACACCGCCACGGCCTCCGACGCCGCAGCTGACTAAGCCCCCGGGCGGTCACTGACACGCTCCCGCCCTGTCCCTTGGCAGGCCGGGAGCGTTTTTTATGGAACTCGGATTTCTCGTTTTACTTTTCGGGTCGGACTGCGCCATGCAAGCGCGGCCGACAACAGTGCATGTGGTCATCGCCCCTTTTCTGGATGGTATTTGCCATCGTGTCGTTCTGGGCCCTTGGGGCCTACAACCGCTTGATGCGGTTGCGCTCGGCCGTGGCGCAGGCCTTTGGCAGCTTGGATGCGCACATGGTGCGACTGGTGGCCTTGCTGGGCGAGTTCAGCGCGGCGCATGCGGTGCAACCCGCAAACGGGGTGACCGGTTCGGATCAGGAAATGGCGGCCTTGCAGGGCGCCACCACCCAGCTGAGCGCGTGCCTGGCCGTTGTGCGCGCCCGCCCGCTGGCGGGTGACGCGGTGGCAGCGCTGACTGCCGCACGTGTTGTGCTGCAGGCGGCGTGGCAAGGGGCTGCGCGCAAGGAGCCGGATGCCGGGAGCGTACGTTCCCCCGACAGTCCTCAGGATGCCTCCGAGGAACCGCTGGTGCCTCCGATGCCCTCCGTGTGGCACTTGCGGTGGGATGAGCACGCGCTCCAAAACGATCAGGCAGCGCGCATCTTCAACGATGCGGTTGCGCAATACAACGCCGCCATCGCGCAGTTTCCGGCCAATGTGCTGGCCTGGGTGTTCGGCTTCAAGGCGGCACGCGGGGTCTAGTGCAGTGTTTCACGCTATCTGGCACATAAAAAGTCGTCTTTTCGGCCCTGGCCGCGTTGCAAATCCTCGCGATACGCCCGGTATCGCTGTGGTTTGCGCCTTGCCAGGACCAAAAATCCGCCCTTTTTATTTGTGCCATCAAGCATGAAACACTGCACTAGCCCGTTTTTAGGATCACCATGAGTCACCCTCCCGCAGGCGCACCCAAGCCCTTCAGTCCACGCCCTCGCACCGAGCCGGGCAATGCCCGTCCAGCTCGCGCCCCGGGCGCAGACGGCCCCCACACCGGCAAATCAACGGGTGTTCAGCCTGTTGCGCTGTGGCAGCAACTGCTGGGCGTGTCCGGCGCCCTGCAAGCCATTCGGGCGGGACAGTCGGGCACCGCTGCGCTGGCGGCGGTGGACAGTGCCGTGCGGCCTGGGGTCCAGGCGCTGTTGTTCCAGGTGCTGCGCCAGGCAGGTCGCTCCGAGGCATTGCGCCGCTGCCTGGTGGAGCGCAATCCACCCCCTGCCGCCGATGCCTTGCTGTGTGCCGCGCTGGCGCTTTGCTGGAATCCGGACGATTCGCCGTACGAGCCGTTCACGCTGGTGAATCAGGCCGTCGAAGCCGCCAAGCGAAATCCAGCCACGCGCAAGCAGGCGTCCTTCATCAATGGCTGCCTGCGGCGATTCCTGCGCGAGCGCGACGCGCTCGTGGCCAGCACCGACAACGAGCCATTGGCGCGCTGGAACCATCCGTTGTGGTGGATTGAGCGGTTGCGCAAGGACCATCCTCAGGATTGGGAGCAGATCCTTCGTGCCAACAACACCCATGCGCCCATGATGCTGCGGGTTAACAAGCAAAAATGCACTCTAGCCCAATATCAACAAGCGCTAGTAGCTATCAATTTTGATTTTGATGTGGTGAGCGACACGGGTTTGGTGCTGCACCAGCCTGTGCCTGTGCCCGCGCTTCCGGGCTTTGCACAGGGTTGGGTCTCTGTGCAGGACGCCGCGGCGCAGATGGCGGCGCCCTTGCTGCTGCAGGGTCTTGACCTGACGAAGCCCTTGCGCGTGCTGGATGCTTGCGCCGCGCCCGGTGGAAAGACCGCCCACCTGCTGGAACTGGCCGGGCCCGGCGCGCCGTTGGAGGTCACCGCACTCGAAATCGATGCCGCCCGCAGTGCCCGCATTGGCGAAACCTTGCAACGGCTGGGTCTGCAAGCCCAGGTGCTGGTGGCCGACGCCGCACGACCGCAAGATTGGTGGCAAGCGCTTTGCGGGGGGCACCTGTTCGACGCCATCTTGCTGGATGCGCCATGCACTGCTTCGGGCATCGTCCGCCGGCACCCCGACGTGCGCTGGTTGCGCCGCGAGACCGACATTGCCCAGCTGGCGGCGTTGCAGGCGAAGCTGCTGGCCGCGTTGTGGCCGCTGGTGCGACCCGGCGGGCGGCTCTTGTACTGCACGTGCTCGGTGTTCCGCGCCGAAGGCGATGTGCAGGTGCAAACGTTTCTTGCACACAACACGGATGCGCAATTGCTGCCTTCGCCGGGGCATTTAATTCCCGGCAACGCGGACAAGGGCGAGGCTGTCCCGGACAATCTGTCGGGTGATCACGACGGATTTTTTTACGCACTGTTGCAAAAATCGGCTTAATGGGTTCCGTGGAGCTCGTTGGGTATTAATCTGCGCGTTAATTTGCCTGCTGGCGTGTTTCACTTTGGTGCCCCGGGCTGCGGCGACCGAAGCTGCAGTGCCCGAGGTGAGCGAGCTGAGGTTGGACCGAACAGACGACGGGCTGTACTTGGGCACCACGCTGCAGTTTGTGCTGCCTGAGCTTGCTGAAGACGCCTTGTACAAAGGCATCCCCATGTTCTTTGTCGCAGAAGCGCAGGTTCTGCGCGACCGTTGGTACTGGTCCGACCGCCAAGTTGCAGAAACAACCCGCTATTTGCGTCTAAGTTATCAGCCTCTCACGCGCCGCTGGCGCCTTAATGTTTCCCCCGTCCCTTTTACCAACAGCGGCCTGGGAGTCATGTTGGGGCAGAATTTTGACGAATACGCGGAAGCGTTGTCCGCTATTCAGCGTATTTCACGCTGGAAGATCGCTGAAAGTAGCGCGATCGAGGCAGATGCAATGCATACGGTCAATTTTCGATTCCGCCTGGACATGTCGCAGCTCCCTCGACCCTTTCAAATAGGCGCAGTCGGGCGCTCTGGCTGGAATCTGCTGGTCTCCCGCAGCCAACGTCTTCCCGCACAGGCTGCCAAGTGAACTCCAACGCGCCCTCCAGCACCCCCGCGGAGTCCGCCACGGCCCATGCCGCGGCCCGACAGTCGCGCGCGGTGCGATGGGCGGTGGGTGTGGGGGCGGCCATCATGTCCGCCATCGGCATGGTGTTGCTCTTCCTGCTCACTCTGGCCACCAACAACCGCGCTCTCTACGAGCGCAACTACGCCTGGCTTTTTGGCGTCAACGTGCTGGTGGCCCTGCTGCTGCTGGCGGTGCTGGGGTGGGTGGCTGTGCGATTGGGAATGCGCTTGCGCAAGGGGCGGTTTGGCAGCCGCCTGCTGGTCAAGTTGGCCGCCATCTTCGGGCTTGTGGGGCTGTTGCCTGGGTTGCTCATCTACGTGGTGTCCTACCAATTCGTCACTCGGTCCATTGAGAGCTGGTTTGATGTGAAGGTGGAGGGCGCCTTGTCGGCGGGGGTCAACCTGGCCCGCGTGTCGCTGGATTCGCTGGCTGCTGATATGGCAGCCAAAACCCGCAACGCCAGTGCCAGCGTGGCCCAGGTGCCGGATGCGGCGGCAGGGCTGGTGTTGGAACGCATCCGCGACCAGCTCGGCGCTACCGATGTAGTGCTGTGGAATGCCGCCGGGCAAGCTGTGGCGAGTGCGGGCCAGTCCCGCTTCAACCTGAACCCTGAAAAGCCCGGCGTGCCGTTGCTGCGCACCGTGCGGCAGCAGCGTGCTACGGCGCAGATCGAAGGTCTGGACGATATCTCCGACCCGGCAGCCGCTCAAAACGCCCGAGTGAAGGTGCTGGCGCTCGTCAGCAGCCCGGCCGTTGGCCTGCTGGTAGAGCCGCGTTATCTGCAGGCCACGCTACCGCTGCCGCCCGCGTTGGTGGCCAACGCCATCGCTGTGCAAGAGGCCAATCGCGAATACCAAGAGCGGGCCCTGGCACGCGGCGGGCTGCGGCGCATGTATGTGGGCACCCTCACGCTCAGCTTGTTTCTTGCCGTGTTTGGTGCCGTGTTGTTGGCGGTGTTGCTGGGGAACCAGTTGGCTCGGCCTTTGCTGGTACTGGCGGAAGGCGTCCGCGAGGTGGCGGCTGGCAACCTGAGCCCCAAGGCGGCGTTGCAGGGCAAAGACGAGCTGGGGGGGCTGACGCGGTCCTTTGCGCTCATGACCCAGCAGCTGTCTGACGCCCGGCACGCGGTGGAAGAGAGCATGGGTGAGGTCGACGCGGCCCGCGCCAACTTGCAGACCATTCTGGACAACCTGACCGCGGGCGTCATCGTGCTCGATGCGCAAGGCCTCATCCGATCTTCTAACCCGGGCGCTACCCGCATCCTGCGTGCGCCCATGGCGGCGTATGAAGGGCGGCCCCTGTCAGAGGCGCCGGGGCTGGCCGAGTTTGCCGCGTCGGTCCAACGCCACTTCGACACGTTTCTGGGCGACCACGAACGCCATGGGCTGGACCACTGGCAGCAGCCTTTTGAGCTACACGCATCGTCTGGCGGAGCGGGACAACACGCCACCAGCCTCGTCGCGCGGGGTGCGGAGCTGCCGGATTCGACCCGACTGTTGGTTTTTGACGACATTTCAGAAATCGTTTCCGCACAACGCGCGCAGGCCTGGGGCGAAGTCGCACGCCGGTTGGCGCACGAAATCAAGAACCCCTTGACGCCCATTCAGCTGTCTGCCGAGCGCCTTGAAATGAAGCTCACGGGCAAGCTGCCCAACCCCGAGCAAGCCATCCTGACCAAGTCCGTCAAAACCATCGTGGACCAAGTCGATGCCATGAAGCGGCTGGTCAATGAGTTCCGCGACTATGCGCGCCTTCCTGCGGCAGAACTGCATGCACTGGACCTCAATGCGCTCGTCACAGACGTGCTGCATTTGTATGGCGCAGAAAACGCCACGGTCGCTGTAGAAGCCGAGCTGGACCCGCGTTGTCCGCCGATAGCCGGTGATGCACAGCAACTGCGCCAAGTGGTGCATAACCTGCTGCAAAACGCGCAAGACGCCACCGAACAAGCCCGCGCCGGAACGCCCGGAGCGCCGCCGCCGGTGCGCATCAGCACGCGCTGGAGTGAGTCCTCTCGCCGCGTTCGACTCACGGTCTCAGACAGCGGGACCGGGTTTCCACCCCACATCTTGCAGCGTGCTTTTGAGCCCTATGTCACCACCAAGCCGCGGGGCACCGGGCTGGGCCTCGCGGTGGTCAAAAAGATCGCCGACGAGCATGGCGCACGCATTGACCTGTCCAATCGCACCGAAGACGGTGTAGTGCGCGGGGCCCAAGTGTCGTTATCATTCGCCCCTGAACCAGCGGTGGCGGCATAACAACACCGTCCCAGTACCCCAAGGCGCTTCAATACACATGGCAAATATTCTGGTGGTCGACGATGAGCTCGGCATTCGCGATCTGCTGTCGGAAATTCTGAACGACGAAGGTCACAGCGTGGACCTCGCAGAAAACGCGACCCAGGCCCGTGCCGCACGGTCTGGCAATACCTACGATCTCGTGCTGCTCGACATCTGGATGCCGGACACCGACGGGGTTTCCCTGCTCAAGGAATGGGCGACAGCTGGCGTCCTGACCATGCCCGTCATCATGATGAGTGGTCATGCCACCATCGACACGGCGGTGGAAGCCACCCGCATCGGCGCCTTCTCCTTCCTCGAAAAGCCCATCACCTTACAAAAGCTGCTCAAGGCCGTGGAGCAGGGACTGGCCCGCAACACCGCGCACCAGTCCGCGCCGGTGGCGGCTGTCCAGCCCCCAGCCATGGCGGCTGCCGACCCCACGTTCTCGCAACTGCCTGCGGTTTCGGCTGTTTTGGCGGGTGTGGACACAGGGCCTCATGCGCACCAGGGTTTTGACCTGGACCGCCCCCTGCGTGAGGCGCGCGATGGGTTCGAAAAAGCCTACTTCGAATTCCACCTTGCCCGCGAAGGCGGCTCCATGACCCGCGTTGCCGAGAAAACCGGCCTCGAGCGCACCCACCTCTATCGCAAGCTACGCCAGCTGGGGGTAGACCTGGGCCGTGGAAAGCGCAACTAATTTCCGCGACTCTATCCAAAAGCGTGTTTTTTTCTGGTTATAATTTGAGGCTTAGGCCCGGTAGCTCAGTCGGTAGAGCAGAGGATTGAAAATCCTTGTGTCGGTGGTTCGATTCCGCCCCAGGCCACCAAATAAAAGCCCTTGATTCTCACGAATCAAGGGCTTTTGCCATTCCGCAGGCTGCCTTGGTCGCGCTTTTCGTGGGCTTGCAGCGAGTTTTCAACGCCCGGCCCGCTCCGCTTTCGTCCCCGTCACATGCGCTGACCGAGTTCGTGGCTGCCGAAAGCCCCTGCTAAGTTCGCCTCTCTTTCCTTCCTCCATCGTTTTGACATTTGACCCATGCCTCTCTTGAAGGACACCACACTCGGCATTGACTTTGGTACCTCCAACTCCGCGATGTCGGTGCGCCAGGGGTCTGGGCGCGCGCGGATGATCGCGTTGGAGGCCGATGCGCCCACGTTGCCCACGGCGCTGTTCTTCAACACCGAGGACCACCGCACCCATTTTGGGCGGGACGCGGTGGCGCAGTATTTGGCGGGCACCGAGGGGCGGCTGATGCGGTCGCTCAAGAGTCTGTTGGGCAGCGCTCTGCTGCAAGACAAGACGGCGGTGCACAACAAGCTGGTGAGCTACCAGGACATCATCAGTCTCTTCTTGCGGATGCTGGCCCAGAAGGCGCGGGATGAGCTGGGTGGCATGCCGGGGCGTGTGGTGATGGGGCGACCGGTGCATTTTGTAGATGGCGACGAAGACCGCGACCAGCAGGCCGAGGATGCCTTGCGTCAGGCGGCAGTGGACGCGGGGTTCGAAAATGTGTCGTTCCAGTTCGAGCCCATTGCGGCCGCGCTGGACTACGAGCAGCGCATTTCGCGCGAATCCCTGGTGCTGGTTGTCGATATTGGCGGGGGGACGTCGGACTTCACCGTGGTCCGCCTGGGGCCGGAGCGCATGGCGCGCGCCGACCGCGGCAGCGATGTGTTGGCAACCACCGGCGTGCACGTGGGTGGAACGGACTTTGACCGTCGCCTGAGCCTGGATCTGCTAATGCCGCTGTTGGGCTTCAAGCACACCGGGTCGGCCGGGCGGGAGGTGCCGAGCCGGGTGTTTTTTGACCTGTCCACGTGGCACTTGATTCAGTGGCTTTACTCGCCAAAGGCGCTGCGGGATGCGCAGAACCTGCGAACGGACTACGCCGATGCGCGTCTGCACGCGCGGCTGATGCGGGTGCTTCACGAGCGGTTGGGGCACCGCATGGCCAACACGGTGGAGCAGGCCAAAATTGCTGCGTCGCTGGCAGACGCCGAGGCGCCCATGGCGCTGGACTGGATCGAGCCGGGGCTTCACGCGGCGGTGACCCCGCAAGGGCTGGCGCGTTTTCTGTCGCAGCCCCTGGAGCAAGTGGTGGCTTGCGCACAGGACTGCCTGTTGCAGGCTGGGCTCTCCGCGCAGGGGGTGGAAGCGATTTATCTGACGGGTGGCTCGTCTGCGCTGCGGCCATTGCGACATGCGCTCAAGGCGGCGTTTCCCGATACGCCGCAGCTGGAAGGCGATTTGTTTGGTGGGGTGGCGGCGGGGTTGGCCGTATCGGGCTGATCGTTATGCGGTGCACCGCAACGGGCGTTGCCGCCAAGTGAGTGGGCAAAAGAGTGATTTGCTATTAAATATATAGCTATCAGCGCTTGATGGATAAGCGCTAGAGGCTGTTTTGGCTTGAATTTTTCGACGTTGACTGTCTTGAAGCCGGGAGCGTCACTGCGGCCACCTGGTGCGCCTCAGTCGGACGTGTCGTCCTCGCCATCACCCTGGGCTGCGCCGTCGCGCTTCCACGCCAGGGCCGTGTCGTACAACACATTGCGCGATGTGCCCGTGATGTCCACGGCCAGGCGCACGGCTGTTTTCAGGGGCAGCTCCTGCAGCAGCAGGCGCAGCACCCGCAGGCTCTCGCCGTCGTTGGTTTCCACGGGCACGGGGTGGAGCAACACCACAAACTCTCCGCGCGACCGCTGGGGCGATCCGTCCAGCCAGGCCGTCAGCGCGTGTGCGGGCTGGGTGGTGACTTCTTCAAATTGCTTGGTCAGCTCGCGCGCCAAGGTGACCGGGCGCTCGCCCAGCACGGCCAGGGCCTGGGCCAATTCGCCGATGCGGTGGGGCGCTTCCAGCAGCACCACGCAGCGGGGTTCGTTGGCCAGTTTCTGCTGGATCACGGTGGCGCGTTCGGCGTTCTTCACCGGCAAGAAACCCGCAAACACAAAACCGCCGTGCTCGTTGCTGTGCGCCACGGCGCCCGCCACGCTCAGGGCCGTGGTGATGCTGCTCGCGCCGGGCAGCGGCAGCGCGCGCAGTCCCGCTGCCTGCACAGCTGCCACCAGGCGCGCGCCGGGGTCGCTCACGCCGGGGGTTCCAGCGTCGCTCACATAGGCCACACGTTGACCTTGCTGCAGCCGCAGCACCACGTTTTCTGCGGCTTCAGCCTCGTTGTGCTGGTGCACGGCCAGCAGCTGCGATGCCCCTTTGTCGATGCCATAGGCGCGCAACAGCGACTGGGTGTGGCGTGTGTCCTCGCAGGCCACGGTGTCAGCCATCTGCAGCACGTGCAGCGCGCGCAGCGTGATGTCAGCCAGATTTCCGATGGGCGTGGCCACAACGTACAAGGCGCCCTGCGGATAATGTTGGAGAGCCGCCGCTTCGCGTGCGGCATCGAGGGCTGAAGCGAAAGATGCGCTCAATGAAATTCCTTGAAAAGAGAAAACCGCCCAACGCATTGGCATCCACCGCCGGGCCAAGGCCTGCGCCAGGGGCTGATGCCACCACCACCCGACAGCGCGGCAACGCGGCAGAGGACAAGGCGCTGGCGCATTTGCAGGCGGCTGGGCTCAAGCTGGCGGTGCGCAATTATCGGACGCCGGGGCGCGGTGGGGGCGAGATTGATCTGGTGATGCGGGACCGGGACGGCACCCTGGTGTTTGTGGAGGTGCGCAGCCGCGCCAGCAGCGCGTTCGGGGGCGCAGGCGGCAGCATCAGCCAGACCAAGCAGCAGCGCATCATTTTTGCGGCACGGCACTACCTGCTGCGCCTGCCGTCACCGCCACCGTGCCGGTTTGACGTGGTGCTGGTGGAGGATTCGGTGCAGTGGCTCAAAGCCGCCTTCGACGCGCAGTAGCCGCGTGGCAGTGGCAAGGCGCGCAGGCTCCCAAAGCACCCTGGGCTGCTACGGTTTGCTACAAAAGCTATAACACGCGGCGGGTATCATCGGGCCCCTATGCTTGAGCAACGCATCCAACAGCATTTCATTGACAGCGCCGACCTGAAGTACCAGGCCGCGCAGGCGCTGAGCCATCCCATCGTCGCTGCCGTGCAGGCGGTGCTGGCCTGCGTGACCAGTGGCGGCAAGGTGCTGGCCTGCGGCAATGGACCGTCGGCCGCCGAGGCCCAACAATTTGCCGCCTTTTGTGTCGCAGGCTTTGAACGCGACCGCCCCGAGCTGGCCGCGCTGGCACTGACCGCTGACAGTACCTTGTTGACCGCTGCTGCCGGCACGCCGGATGTGGCGCAGCAATTTGCCCGCCAGGTGCGCGCGCTGGGCCAAGCTGGTGATGTGCTTCTGGCCCTGTCCGTGACCGGCAACGATGCCAATTTGCTGGCCGCCGCCGAAGCCGCCCATGAGCGCGACATGACCGTGGTGGTGTTGACCGGGCGCACTGGCGGCAAGCTGGCCGCCATGCTGCGCGAGACAGATGTGCTGATCAGCGTGCCCCACGACCGCGCAGCCCGCGTGCGCGAAGTCCACGCTCTTGTGCTGCATTGCCTGAGCGACGGCGTAGACGCCCAGTTACTTGGTGAACAGGAGAACCCGCTATGAACCCAACCATGAACCCTGACCGACCCCTGCACCGCTTCTACGGCGCGCACCGCACCCTCTGCACCGTGCTGGCTGCGGCGGCGCTGACGGCGGGCTTGTCGGCCTGCGCCCCGCTCATCATTGGGGGGGCCGTGGTGGGCGGTGTGATGGCTGTGGACCGCCGCACCGCCGGTACGCAGGTGGAAGACGAGGGGATTGAGCTGCGAGCCTCCAACCGCATCCGTGAAACCCTGGGCGACCGGGTTCATGTGAACGTCACCAGCTACAACCGCCAGGTGCTGCTGACCGGCGAGGCGCTCTCTGCCCAGGATCGACAGTCGGTGGAGCAGACGGTGTCGTCGGTAGAAAACGTGCGCTCCGTCGTTAACGACCTGGCCGTGATGCCCATCACCAGCCTGAGCCAGCGCTCCAACGACACCTTCATCACCGGCAAAGTGCGCGCCAGCCTGGTGGACGCCCAGGACATCTCGGCCAATTCGTTCAAGGTCGTGACCGAACGCAACGTCGTCTACCTGATGGGGCGCGTGTCCCAGCGCGAAGCCAACCGGGCCACCGACATCGCCCGCGGGGTGACCGGTGTGAGCAAGGTGGTGCGCGTGTTCGAGGTGGTGACAGAAGAAGAGCTGCGCCGCATGACGCCCGCACCGGTGACCACTGACAGCAGCCCCACCCCGCGCAGTTGACAGGGCGTAGGTGACCCCATGTGGCCACCGCGATGGAATCAAAAGAAGGGCCGCAAGGCCCTTCTTTGTTTTGGGGGAGTCGGTTGCTGACTCCCCATGGGGTGCGTTCGCGGGATCAGGTCAGGCGCTTGATCAGGCTTGATGTATCCCAGCGGTTGCCCCCCATTTTTTGCACATCTGCGTAAAACTGGTCCACCAGTGCGGTAACCGGCACGCGCGATCCGTTGCGTTTGGCTTCATCCAGCACCAGGCCCAGGTCCTTGCGCATCCAGTCGACGGCAAAGCCAAAGTCGAACTTGCCGTCCACCATGGTTTTGCCGCGGTTGTCCATTTGCCAGCTTTGCGCAGCGCCTTTGCCAATCACCTCCAGCACCTGCTTCATGTCCAGCCCCGCGTTCTGACCAAAGGCCACGGCTTCGGACAAGCCCTGTACCAGCCCCGCGATACAGATCTGGTTGACCATCTTGGCCAATTGGCCCGATCCACTGTCGCCCAGCAGCGTGAAGGCGCGAGAAAACGCCATGGCCACGGGCTGGGCTGCCTCGAACGCAGCAGCGTCGCCACCACACATGACGGTGAGCAGCCCGTTCTGTGCCCCGGCCTGGCCGCCAGAGACGGGTGCATCCACAAACTTCAGGCCCAGCGCACTGGCCGCTGCATACAGCTCGCGTGCCACCTCAGCCGATGCCGTGGTGTGGTCCACAAAAATAGCGCCTGGTGCCATGCCAGCGAAGGCGCCGTCCGCACCCAGCGTGACGGAGCGCAAGTCTTCGTCATTGCCCACGCAGCAGAACACGATGTCTGCCCCGGCGGCGGCTTCGCGTGGCGTTTCGGCATGTTTTGGGGCTGTAGCGCTTTCGTACTCTGCGCACCATGCTATGGATTTGGTAGCGGTTCGGTTGTACACCGTCACGGCATGCCCCGCCAGTGCCAAGTGGCCGGCCATGGGATAGCCCATCACGCCCAGGCCCAGAAAGGCGACCTTGCGGGAAGGGGTAGCGTCGTAGGTGCGGGGATTGGTGCTTGGCATGGTGGAGGAGAAAAGTGGTGGATCAAAAAAGAAAACGCCCGCAAGGGGAGCGTACCCGCCAGGGCCACCGTGGAGCGGGCTTTGCCCGGCCACAGGTGGCGTCCCCCTGAGGGGAAATGCGCCGCAGGCGACTCAGGGGGCTGTCGTCACACAATCGCGAAATGTTCCGTGCCCTGGGCAAGATCGGGCGACTTGGCGCGCTGGCTGTTCAGCTTGATCTGCAGGCGCAGGTCGTTCAGCGAGTCGGCGTTGCGCAGCGCGTCTTCATAGCTGATCACGTTGGCCTCGTAGGCATCAAACAGCGCCTGGTCAAAGGTCTGCATGCCCAGGTTGCGGCTCTTCTTCATGATCTCCTTGATCTCGGAGACATCGCCCTTGAAGATCAGATCCGAGATCAGCGGCGTGTTCAGCATGATCTCCACCGCTGCAGCACGTCCCTTGCCGTCCTGCTTGGGGATGAGGCGCTGTGACACCATGGCGCGCAAGTTCAGCGACAGGTCCATCAGCAGTTGCGCGCGGCGTTCTTCGGGGAAGAAGTTGATGATGCGGTCCAGTGCCTGGTTGGCACTGTTGGCGTGCAGCGTGGCCAGGCACAGGTGGCCGGTTTCGGCAAACGCCACAGCGTGTTCCATGGTCTCGCGGTCGCGGATTTCGCCCATCAGGATCACGTCGGGCGCCTGGCGCAGTGTGTTCTTCAGGGCCGCTTCCCAGCTGTCGGTGTCCAGGCCCACTTCGCGTTGCGTCACCACGCAGTTCTTGTGCGGGTGCACGAACTCGACCGGGTCTTCCACCGTGATGATGTGGCCGAACGAGTTCTCGTTGCGCCAGTCCACCATGGCGGCCAGCGTGGTCGACTTGCCCGAACCCGTGGCACCCACCAAGATGCACAGGCCGCGCTTGGCCATGGTCACTTCCTTGAGCACCTGCGGCACACCCAGGCCATCGATGGTGGGCAACGTGAGCGGAATCGTCCGCATCACCATGCCAACCCGGCCTTGCTGGATGAAAGCGTTGACCCGGAAACGGCCGATGCCGGCGGGCGAGATGGCGAAGTTGCACTCTTTCGTGCGTTCAAAGTCGGCCACCTGCTTGTCGCTCATCACGGCGCGGGCCAGCGTGAGCGTGTGGTTGGGTGTCAGGGGCTGGGGCGACACCTTGGTGACCTTGCCATCCACCTTGATGGCGGGCGGAAACTCTGCCGTGATGAACAAGTCGCTGCCGTTGCGGCTCACCATCAGCTTGAGCAGGTCATTGATGAATTTACTGGCCTGATCGCGTTCCATCAGAATTTCTCCCGGGGGTGTTCGTCGGTACGACGGTCATTCAGGTTGGTGCGGGACATCATTTCTGGTTATCGCTCAGGCGGGCGCTCACCACACGCAGGCGCAGTGACAGCTTGCGGGCCAGCAGCGCAATCAGGCTGGCAGCCAGTTGCGGGTCTTTGGTCATCATGTCGTCCATGGCCTCAGCGCTCAGCACAGCGATTTCGCAGTCGGTGAGCGTGGTGCAGGCCGAAAAGCGGATACCGCTGTCCAGCAGGGACATTTCACCCAGGATGTCGCCGGGCCGCGTCTCGGCCAAGCGCAGTTGTTCGCCCCAGGGCTGCACACGGTCCACCGCAATGGTGCCGGTCAGCAGCACCACCATGAAGTTGCCGTATTCGTCCTGGCGGATCACGTCGCGGTTCGACGGGATGGCCGCAAATTCAAAGAACCGCTCCATGCGTTCAACGGCGTCCTTGTCCAGGTGCGCCATGTACTTGTCTTTGGCCCACAGGCCCTGCAGCAGCTTGCCGCCCCGGCTGGTGGGCAGGCGTTTGGCCCCTACTTCGACCGCACGCGCCTCCCACGGCACCAGCATCGAATCGTCGACACCCTGGCCCGCAAAAGCGGTAGAAAACAGCACGGAATCCGTGTGTTCGTCCGCGGGCTTGTCGCCACGGGTCTTCATTTTCAGAAGGCTCAAGATGCCTTTCATAAATCGCTCCGGTATGCGGCACATCAGGGGCCGCAAGAATCAGTCAGTGGGGTGGGCGCAGCTCAACCAGGGAAGTTCTCTGGAATCTTGGCCTTGCCGCGTGCTTCGGCCGGGCTGATGATGTTGCGCCGCACCAGATCGGTCAGGTTCTGGTCCAGTGTCTGCATGCCGACGCTGTTGCTGGTCTGGATGGTGGAATACATCTGCGCCACCTTGGCCTCGCGGATCAAATTGCGAATAGCGCTGGTGCCCAGCATGATCTCGTGCGCGGCCACACGGCCCGAGCCGTCCTTGGTCTTGCACAGCGTCTGCGAGATCACTGCCTGCAGCGACTCGGACAGCATCGAGCGGACCATTTCCTTTTCTTCGGCGGGGAACACGTCGATGATCCGGTCGATGGTCTTGGCGGCACTGGACGTGTGCAGCGTGCCAAACACCAAGTGGCCCGTTTCCGCCGCCGTCATGGCCAAGCGGATGGTTTCCAGATCGCGCATTTCACCCACCAGGATGGCGTCCGGATCTTCCCGCAGCGCAGATTTCAGCGCCGCGGCGAACGACAGCGTCATCGGGCCGACTTCGCGCTGGTTGATCAGGCACTTCTTGGATTCGTGCACGAACTCGATCGGGTCTTCCACCGTGAGGATGTGGCCGTACTCGGTTTCGTTCAGGTAGTTGACCATGGCGGCCAGCGTGGTGGACTTGCCCGAGCCGGTCGGGCCCGTCACCAGCACCAGGCCACGAGGTTTGAGGGCCAGGTCGCCAAAAATCTTGGGGGCGTTGAGCTGCTCCAGCGTCAGGATCTTGCTCGGAATGGTCCGAAACACGGCGGCCGCGCCGCGGTTCTGGTTGAAGGCGTTGACCCGGAAACGCGCCAAGCCTTCTATTTCAAACGAGAAGTCAACCTCCAGAAACTCTTCATACGTCTTGCGCTGAGAGTCGCTCATGATGTCGTACACCATGGCATGCACCGTTTTGTGGTCCAGCGCATCGACGTTGATGCGCCGTACATCCCCGTGGACCCGGATCATGGGCGGCAGACCCGCCGAAAGGTGCAAGTCGGAGGCCTTGTTCTTGACGCTGAACGC